>JBAPYK010000206.1:0-49867 GCA_049284695.1 Rhodoplanes sp.
CGATGGTCGTCTACGGCGAAGGTTTGGGACGCTGCGAGGAGCATGGCGCCGTCAGGCCTCCGCCGCGTTCCGCAGCGGCGATGGCGACCGGCTCGTTCGAACCGCCTTGTCCCGTCTGCGGCCGTCCATTGGCGCCCCTGCTCGCCGATGAGACTACGCCGTTCGATCCCCGCAACGCCTACGCCATCAGCAAGGTTGCTCAGGAGTTCTACGCGAACACGTGGGCGCAGGTGACGGGCGGGTCGGTCGCAGCCCTTCGCTACCACAATGTCTACGGCCCGGGCATGCCGCGGGACACGCCCTATGCCGGCGTCGCCGCGATCTTCACTTCGGCGTTGCGCCGGGGCGAAGCGCCGCAAGTGTTCGAAGACGGACGGCAGCGGCGTGATTTCGTCCATGTGCGCGATGTGGCGGCGGCGACCGTGCTTGCCTGCGAGCGGCACGTGAGCGGCGTCAGGGCGTTCAACGTGGGTTCGGGCACGCCGCGCACGGTCGGCGAGATGGCGCGCTCGCTCGCTCGCGTGTTGCACGGACCGAAGCCGGTGGTCACCGGTCACTACCGCCTGGGCGATGTCCGCCACATCACCGCCGACTCGTCCCGCCTGCGGCGCGAGCTGAATTGGCTTCCTCAGGTCGATTTCGATCAGGGCATGGCGGAACTGGCGGGATTGTGACCAGTTGAAGTTCCGTCATCGGACGGCGCCTGAGACCTGCATCACCGCAGCTCGCATAAAATCTTTGTAACAATGACCGCCGGCCATACGAAAACGTATCGGCTGACTCTGTGAGCATGAACGATTGGCGCGCAGAGCAGTCCTGGTTGCCTATTTTCTAGGACCCGCCATGCCCCGTCTTCCCGAGAAGATTTTGATCCATCAGATCGAGTCGCTCATGTCTCAATGGCGAGCGGATCATGGCGTTGCGCCGGTCCATGTCTCGCACTGGAACCCGTCGAATGAGGTCCTGCAGAATTTGCAAACGCGAGTCACGCCATCACCGGCTCTGAACCCGCTGGCGTCGCTGCAAACCTGCGATCCGATCCCTTATCGGTATTCTCAGGGACTCCCCTCGACGGAGGCCGTGCTCAGTAAATTGGGCTTCGCCGCCGATCACGCCGGCGCTCTGATCACGGAGAACGGGACGACGTCGATCTCGACCGTCGCGAATTGGCTCAAACTCAAGGGGATCACCGAAGTCACGCTGCTGACGCCGTACTATTATGCAACATCCCACAGTCTGCTTCGGTTAGGCATATCCCTCAGAGAAACTGCGCTCGAACGTACGGCAGGCGGTGCGTACCGGCTTCCCGGCGATCTCGCTCTGCAATCTCATCAGGCCTTGTGGATCACCAATCCGGTCTACAGCACGGGCCTGTACTCACTCGAAGCGAGTTGCGAGCTTCTTCGGCGAATAGCGGATTCCGGCGTGATCGTGGTCGCCGACGAATCGCTTGCGCTCAGGCCGACCGCGATTGCGCGCCAGCTCGGCGGCCATGAAAACTTCGTCGGCATCTATACGCCGCACAAATCGATCTGCATGAACGGGGTCAAGTTTTCCATCGTCGTCGTTCATCCGCGCCACCAGGCGACGCTCGAGGACTGGGCGGAGGTGCTCTCGGGCGGATTGAGCCTGTCGGCCATCATCGCCATTCAGCATTTCGTAACGGCTTCGTTCGATGGATACCGCGAGGGCTTTTCGCAACTTATGCGGAGAACGAGAGATTGGCACGTCGACCTCGTCGATGGCTTCGACGGGACGATCGAGCTCGACGCAGGTTCCGAGGGGCATTTCGTCATGGCGTATGTGCCCGGTCTCGCCGCCAAGCTTGGGAGCCGGATCGATTTTCTTGCGGAAATCTTGCAGGAAACCGGTTGCATATTGGTTCCGGGCTTCCATAGCGGCTTCCCCGAGCGAAGCGGGTTTTGTTTTCGCGTCAACCTGGCGCGCGACTCGGAAGCGTTCAGAGATGCACTGAGCAGACTCTATCCATTCCTGCGCTCGAAGAGCGACCTCCGCCAGCGGCGCAACGCGAAACCGGTAATGGCTCAGGCCGCAAACGGGTTCTCCGGTTCAATGCCTTGATCTTGCGAAGTTTGATTCGCCGAGCGAACGGCCACAGCCTTCGGGCAGCGTCGATCGAGACGAACGCGCACGATCGAAATCAAACACGCATTCTTGATGTCGAGCTGTGCGATCGCGGCATTCGGCATGGCGGCGCAAAGGGAAGGGTTCGATCCCACTCGCCCGCTAACGACTAAGCTGTTGATTTGTCACATGGCGATTCGGGAATTCGGCGAATTTGTTCTCGTCCTATCCGCTTCGCTTCGCGATGCCACTTGCCCGATGCAAGGTCTCCTGCGTTAACACGACCGATATTTCGCAGTAGCCAGCCCGGTTTCGCAGAGTCACAAAATGCGGTGTCCGCTATTTGAGCAAGCGGCTTATGGGCGGGGTGGACGAACGCGCCATGTTGCGGCCGGCCGGGCTACAACCAGAACTGCAAGATGCGGCCTGCGCCGCAGTTCAAGCTCGCTCGAAGTGATTCACAACCCTGGTGAGGAGAATGGCGATGCGTACCGCAATCGTAGCTTTGGGATTCTTGGCGGCGTTTGGGGCGGTCGAGGCTTCGGCGCAGCCGGTCAATCTGACCGGACGTTACCGCTGCGTCGTCGCATGCCCGCCCGGCTTTACCGGCGCTCCAGCCTACATCACGCAGAATGGGTGGGCGGTGAACCTGCTCACGGAGACGGGCGTGCCCGGTCGCGGGTGGATGGACTGGGTTCGCATCTGGGTGCCCGCCTTCAACCAAGGCGCGGTTTTTTCGCCGGACGGCAGGATTGTCCAATTCGATAGCGGAAAGATTTGGCGGCGCGACTACGGTGGGCCGGTGCGGCGCCGTCGCTAAGAGCATTTTCCGGCGAAGCGGGAACCGGTTCGCCGCAGAAAATGCGACCCCCGACTTCGCCAGAACGGAATTCGCTCAAAGAGAATTCCCGCGAGGGCGTGACCCGGACGTGATCCGGTCGAGCGCCGCGCCCGGAAGAATTCCGCGCAAGGCCGGCCGGCGCGAATTCCGGTTCCTGGGACCGTAATTCGCTCCAGCGCTAACTTGACCAGGGGGGCGCGCAACCCTATTTTCCGTGCGAATTCGCAGTGTCGGTCATGCCCATGGCCGCCCCGACCAGATGCCGAGGTTGAGCCATGAAGGTCCGCAACTCGCTGAAATCCCTGCGCGGTCGCCATCGCGACAATCGCATCGTGCGTCGCAAGGGGCGCGTTTACATCATCAATAAGACGCAGCGCCGGTTCAAGGCGCGCCAGGGTTGACCCCTGTCTTTTGTCGGCCCGCTTTCCGTTAGGCCTCACGCCGCTGTGACGATCCGCGCGCGGTGTTGGCTCTTTGCGCCGTCAGCGAGCGCCGCTACATTGGCGCGCATGAGTCCGCGACGACCCCGATTTGGTGCTGCTCTCGCCGTTCTCGCAGGTGCGGCGGCGGCCGTGACGATTGCGTCCGGTCAGGCCCATGCGCAGTCGAGCAGCTGGGTGGACCCGCCCTCGGCCACGCCGCGTGCCCACGCAGGCCACGACGTCGACTTCCTGTTCGGTGCATTGAAGGCGGCGCCTGACGAAACGAGCGCCAAGGCGATCGAGGACCGCATCTGGGCGCACTGGCTCGCATCCGGCAGCGACACGGTCAATCTTCTGATGACGCGCGTGAAGACGGCCGTCGACAAGGAGGAGCTGGATCTCGCCATCCGAATGCTCGATGCGATCATCGAGATCAGGCCGCAATACGCCGAAGCGTGGAACCGGCGGGCGACGGTGTTCTATTTGAAGAAGGACTATGCCAGCGCGCTTACCGACCTGCGGCAGACGCTGCGGCGCGAGCCGCGCCATTTCGCGGCGCTCGCCGGACTAGGCACGATCATGCAAGACATCGGCGACGAGAAGGGCGCGCTGGAAGCCTTTCGGGCGGCGCTCGCGCTTCATCCGCGACTCAAGGGCATGTCAGAACGAGTCCGCACCCTGACGGAAAAGGTCGAAGGCCGGCCGATCTGATCGCAACCCTCATCGCCCCATCCGAACGGCTATCGACCTCACAACGCGCTCTCGCCGCCGACATAGGCGATCTGCACCATGTTGGTCGCGCCGGGCATCCCGAGCGGCAGACCCGCCACGATGATGATGCGATCGCCGGCGCGCGCAAAGCCTTCGGCAAACGCGGTCCGGCACGCGCGGTCGACCATGTCGTCCTGATCGTGGGCCTCGTCGCCGACGACGCAATGCACGCCCCATACGAGAGCCAGCCTGCGCGCGATCTCCGCCTTGGGCGAAATCACAACGATCGACATGTCCGGCCGCTCGCGTGCGACGCGGTAGGCGGTGGAGCCGGACGAGGTCCATGAGACGACAGCGGACAGGTCGAGCGTTTCCGCGATCTGGCGCGCGGCAGCCGCGATTGCGTCGGCGCCCGTGCGTTCCGGTTCGGTGCGTTGGGCGTGGATTACGGAACGATAGGTGGGATCGCGCTCGACCGCCTCGGCGATGCGGTTCATGGTGCCGACCGCTTCGACCGGAAACTGGCCGGAAGCCGACTCCGCCGACAGCATCACCGCATCCACCCCTTCGAAGATGGCGGTCGCGACGTCCGACACTTCGGCGCGTGTCGGCATGGGACTGGTGATCATTGACTCCAGCATCTGGGTCGCGACGACCACCGGCTTTCCGGCGCGCCGCGCCGCGCGCGTGATCTGCTTCTGCACCCCGGGAACGCGCTCGAGCGGCATCTCGACTCCGAGATCGCCGCGCGCGACCATCAGCGCATCCGCTGCTTCGATGATATCGGCAAGCCAGCCGACCGCCTGCGGCTTTTCGATCTTCGCCATCACTCCCGCCCGCCCGCGCGTGATCTTCTTGGCGGCGGCGATGTCCTCGGGGCGCTGAATGAAGGAGAGCGCAACCCAGTCGATGTCGGCGTCGAGCGCCGCTTCGAGGTCCTTGTAGTCCTTGGGGGTGAGCGCCGGCATCGCGATCAGCGTGTCGGGCAGATTGAGCCCCTTACGGGCGGTGAGCTTGCCGCCGACCTCAACCTCGGTCACGACGCGCGAGGGGGACGTTTCGATGATCACGAGACGAATCCGGCCATCGTCGAGCAACAGACGGTGCCCGCGTTCGAGCGATGCCAGCACCTCCGGATGCGGGACGTGCACCCTCTCGCCATTGCCCGCCGCGGGATCTGAGTCGAGCATGAAGGTCGCGCCTTTCTCCAGGCGCACCATGTCCACCTCGAACGTTCCGATGCGAAGTTTCGGCCCCTGCAGATCGACCAAAGCCGAGATTGGCCGGCCCTGCGTCCGTTCAACCGCGCGAATCATGCGAACCATCTCACGCATCTGTTCGGGCGTGGAATGGCTCATATTGATGCGAAAAACGTCGGCGCCGGCTTCGAACAGCCGTTCGATCGCCGCCGCATCGGGAGAAGCGGGACCAAGCGTCGCAATGATTTTGACGCGCCGTTGACGTCTCATCGGCCGGGACTTCCGCCAGGAAATTGCGGCGAGGCGGGCGACGATCGTCCTTGCGCTGGCGGAATCGTTGTGAAGGGGGAGCCCGGCGTGGGGCGTTGTGCGGCCTGTTCGGGTGAATCGGTCAACTGCACGGTCCAGGTCTGCTGCTCGCCGGTGTCGACCTCGAAGAAGCCGGTGCGGTCGTAGCCGCGCGCGAGGCAATCCTCGGTGCCGCGAATCGTGAATTCCTTGTCGCGGGTGCACATGAAAGCCTGCCCGGACCATTCTCCGCCGCGGTCGTAGTCGACCGCGTAAATATAGTAATATCGGGCGACCAGCGTCCCCCGCAGCAATGTCTCGCAGGATCGCGACGCCAAGTTCCACCACCCCTCGGTGGCCCAGCCCTCGCTGTCCTTGTATCCGATGGCGACGCCGACCCGTCCGCTGGTGTTATTGCAGAGACGAAAGTCCGCGCGCGCAGGAGCGGCCCAAGCCAGCGCCAACGCCCAAGTCAATACGGTCGCCGCCGCGCCCAGCCCGGCTGACCGAAATAGAGCGAGGACACACAACCTCGTGGTGATCGATCGCTGCCACATTCCCGTTTGCGTGGATATTTCCCACGCGCTAGCGCCTGTCAACGAGGATTGCCCGAAAATCGTTGATATTCGTGCAGGTTGGCCCGGTGATTAGGAGATCGCCGACGCGCGTGAAAAACCCCGTCGCGTCGTTTTCGGAGAGAAAGACGGCGGGATCGAGGCCGATACTCCGCGCGCGCGAGAGGGTGGTTGGATCGACGAACGCGCCGGCGGGATCGCGGGGATCACCCGCGCCGCCGTCGGTGCCGTCGGTGTCGGCGGCGAGCGCGGCAATGCCCGGCGTTCCGGCAAGCGCGATTGCTAGCGCGAGCGCATATTCCTGATTGGGGCCGCCGCGCCCCTTGCCGCGCAGGGTGACGGTGAGCTCGCCCCCCGAGAGAAACACAGCGGAACGGCCCTCACGCCGGACGGCGCACGCAAGGGCGGCATGCTGCGCCGCCACCTCGCGCGCCTCGCCCTCGATGCGGTCGCCCAGAAACATGCAGGCATCGCCGCTGGCGGCGACCGCCGCTTCCACCGCGTGGAACGCATCTCGGGGCCGCGCCACGATGCGGAACTCGCTGTCCGCAAACGCCGGGTCGCCCGGCTTCGGCGTTTCATTGGCCGGATCGCTAAGGATGCGCTCGACCGCTGCGGGCAGGTCGAGGCGGTATCGCGCGATGACGGCCGCAGCATCCGCGAGCGTCGAGGGATCCGGCACGGTCGGACCGGAGCCGATGACCGCCGGATCGTCACCGGGCACATCGGAGATGGCGAGGGTGACGAGGCGTGCGGGATGGACATGGCGCGCAAGCCTTCCCCCTTTGATGCGAGACAAGTGCTTACGCACGGTGTTGATCTGGCCGATTGTGGCGCCGCACGCGAGCAAGGCCCGCGTGACGGCCTGTTTTTCGGCGAGCGACAGCCCGTGCGCAGGCGCGATCCAGTTTGCGGAGGCGCCGCCCGAAATGAGCACGAGCACCAGGTCGTTTGCGTTGGCGGCGTCGGCCAGCGCCAGCGTCCGCTCCGCGGCCGCGAGCCCTGCCGCGTCCGGCAACGGATGTCCCGCTTCGACGACGGGAACGACTCGGGTCGGCCGGCCATAGCCGCGCCTGGTGACGGCGATCCCGGTCAGCCGGTCCGCCGGCCAGCCGAGTCGGTCGAGGTAATGGAGTTCGGCGACCTCGGTCATCGCGCCGGCAGCCTTGCCGGCTGCGAGAATCACCAGACGGCCCTGCGCGGGCGGTGCGGGAAGATGCGGCGGCAGGCACGAGCGGGGATGGGCTGCGGCGACGGCGGCCTCGAACAGGCGGAGCAGACGGGCGCGCGCCGCGCCGGACGTGTCTTCTCGATTCATCCTTGAGTCCGATCCCGATACAGGCTTAGCACAGCCGCGAGGCGGGCGAACGGGGCTGCGCCCGCCCATATATGGAAGGGCAGGGGAGTGGACGCATGTTTCTCTTGGCGACGGAGACGACCCATGGCCATGGATGAGAAGACCCGCACCGAGCTGGAAGCCGCCGTTTTCCGCCGGCTTGTCGATCACCTGCGCACGCGCACCGATGTGCAGAATATCGATCTGATGAATTTGGCCGGCTTCTGCCGCAACTGTCTGTCCAATTGGCTCAAGGACGCTGCCGACGCCAAAGGCGTCCCGCTCACAAAGGACGAAAGCCGGGCGGAGGTCTACGGCATGCCCTACGAGGAATGGAAAGCGAAGCATCAACGCGAGGCGACACCCGAGCAACAGGCCGCTTTCACGCAGGCGCATGCCGCCGCGCATAAGCATTGAGCGCGCGCCTCCCGCGATTAGGCTCTTGTTATTCACAACGGAAGCTTTGTGTGGATCGCGCGCCGTTTTGACGCGCGTTCGCCTTGAAGTCGCCGGCTGAATCCTTCGGTATGGGCGCACGACAACGTCATCCAGCCAGGACGAGGAGCGCCCATGCCTGCGACCGCCGCGGTCCACGAGACCGAAAATCCTGCCCCGAACGCGATCGCCAATCAATTGAAGGCGGTGGTCGAGCGGATCGAGCGCCTTGAGGAGGAAAAGAAGGCGATCGCCGACGATATCCGCGATGTCTATGCGGAGGCCAAGGGCAACGGCTACGACATAAAGGCGCTGCGGGCGATCGTCCGTCTGCGCAAGCAAGACAAGACCGAGCGGCAGGAGCACGAGGCTATTCTTGAGACCTACATGCACGCCCTCGGGATGATTTGACGTCGCCCCCCGGCAACCCAAATCCTGACCAAGTCTCAGAACTTTCCTTGAAGCCAAGCGGCGTGAATCGTCGGCGGAATAGAATCCGCCGCCGATTTATGTCGACCACGCGATTGCCTTGTTTTTCCTAGTCCAGCCGCGCTGATCGGCGCCGATCTAGTTATTGCCCGCGAACGCTATGAGGGCAGAACTCTGCCGCACGAGTCGCGCAAGGCTCGCGCGCGACACGTATTCGACATCAGCCAGGGCGTTTACGCGTCATGTGGCTGGTTGATACGCGCCTAGCATGCGCACTTGCGAAAATGCACAAAAAAGGCGAACATTCATGCGACTACCAAAACAGGGCGGTCCAACGAATTGAGGGGCTATGTCAACGGCAGCGTCTGCGGCTAAACGACGTTTTCAGCTCGTTCTTATCAAGCCCTCCCATTACGACGATGACGGTTATGTCGTCCAGTGGGTGCGCGCCATCATCCCCTCCAACACACTCGCCGTGCTCTACAGCCTGGGGCGCGACGCTGCGGAGCGATCGGTGCTCGGAGCGGAGACGGCGATCGACATTCTTGCGATCGACGAGATCAACCGGCGGGTCAAAATCAAGCAGCTTCTGTCGCAGTTCCGCCGCCATGACGGATTTGGTCTGGTCTGCGTTGTCGGCGTGCAGTCGAACCAGTTTCCCCGCGCGCTCGATATCGCGCGCCCGTTCCGCGCCGCCGGCGTGCCCGTTATCATCGGCGGGTTCCATGTATCCGGGTGCCTCGCGATGCTGCCGGAGCTGCAGGCCGACCTCAAGCTCGCGCTTGACATGGGAGTAAGCCTGTTTGCGGGGGAACTCGAAGGACGAACGGATGCGCTCCTGCAGGACGCGGCGAATGGCGCGCTCAAGCCGATTTACAATTATCTGAAAGAATTGCCGGCGCTGGAATCGGAGCCGACGCCAATTCTTCCCGCTAGCCATCTGCGGCGAACGATCCAGTCGCTCGCGAGCTTCGACGCCGGGCGCGGCTGCCCATACCAGTGCTCGTTCTGCACCATCATTAACGTGCAGGGCCGGAAATCGCGCGGACGCACAGCCGACGATATCGAGCGGACCATCCGCGAGCATGCGGCGCACGGCATACGCCATTTCTTCATCACCGACGACAACCTCGCGCGCAACAAGGATTGGGAGTCCATTTTCGACCGGATCATCGAACTGCGCGAGCGCGAGGGCATGAAGATCAATTTGATGATCCAGGTCGACACGCTCTGTCACAAGATTCCGAATTTTATCGAAAAAGCCGCGCGCGCCGGCACCGACCGCGTGCTGGTCGGCCTCGAAAGCGTCAATGCGGCGAATCTCCTCGCGGCGAAGAAACGGCAGAACAAGATCACCGAATACCGCAAGATGCTGCTCGATTGGAAAAACGCGGGCAGCATCACGACGGCGGGCTATATTCTCGGATTTCCCTTCGACACGCCGGAATCGATCCGCGAAGACATCGAAATCATCAAGAAGGAGCTGCCGCTCGACATTCTCGAGTTTTTCATCCTCACGCCGCTTCCCGGCTCGGAGGACCACAAGGTTCTCTACGAGAAGGGCGAATGGATGGACCCGGACATGAATCGGTACGACGGCGAGCATGCCGTCTCGAACCATGCGAAGATGAGCAAGGAGGTCTGGGAGCAGGTCTATCAGGACGCCTGGAAGACCTTCTATACGCCCGAGCACATGGAGACGCTTCTGCGGCGCGGCGTCGCCTCGAAATGCAGGATGTCCCGGCTTACCGCGTTCCTCTATATGTTCTCTTCCTCCGTGCCGATCGAAAAGGTCCATCCCTTGCAGGGCGGGCTGCTGCGCCGGAAATACCGGCTGGACCGCCGCCCGGGGATGCCGATCGAGCCGATCTGGTCGTTCTATCCGAAATATGCGGCTGATTTCCTCGTGAAGTCCGCCCGCGCGATCCGGCTCGGATTCTGGCTCAGCGCCACCATGCGGCGCATCAAGAAGGATCCGAACCACCTTGCCTACACCGATCTCGCGCTGACGCCGGTGACCGACGAGGAGGAGGATCAGCTCGCGCTCTTCACCCACAGCGACGTCGCGCGCAGCGCGGTCGAGCACGCGCGTAAGGTTTCTTATCTGACGGGGGGAAACATTAGCCGCGGGAGCCAACCGGCTCATCACGGGCCAGCGGCCAGCAGCGCCGCGTGACCTGCCCGCGGAAGTTCACGGCCGTACGCAGTCGTGTCGCAGCCGCGTGGCGCGGCCGGCCCTGATCAGTCGTCTGCGCTAGCTTGCGACCGCGCGTCTCGCTGGCAAACCGTTCCCGGTGCGCTGCGTCGAGGACGTGAAGGTCGCGATTCGCTTAGTTGGCCTTGACCCGCAGGGCGGCGGTGCGCTTGAAGGTGACGGTCGAAAGGAAGACGACCGCGCCGCCTTCGAAGTGTTCATACGTCAGTCCGTTCGACGGATCATCCGAGAACGTCATGATGATCGTCGATCCTGGCTTTGTCATTAACGGCTTGAGTCCGTTGTGGTCAGGCTCCCCATAGAAGCTCGTTGTCAGCGACGTGCGCAGGCTCGGCGCAAACATCGCCGCGCGCAGCCAAGGATCGTCGAACCGCATGCCGGCGGCGACCGGCTCGGCCGAGCGCAGCGCCGTCGTTGGCAAGCCGGCTTCGTCGTCATCGGTCACACGCGCATAGGTCTTCTTGACCACCGTGACCGGGCCGTCGGCGATACGTTCAGCCGAATCGGGTCCCACGCGCGTGCGATCGATCAACGAGCCGACGGCTGCGCGGGCGACCAAAGACCCCGGGCGTTTAGACGGATCGCCGGCATAGGCGAGGGCAAGGTCTAGCGGGACGCGGTCCGGCTGTGCCTCCTGGCGCAGCGGCCACGGCGTGTCGCTGGCAGTCGCCTCGGCGGCGGGCGCGCTGGTGCGAATCGGCGAGCTGCGCGGGGTGGGCACGAAGCCGTCCGCCGACGCGGTCTGGATGGGCTTCTGGGCTTCCGCTTCCGCAGACGGTTCGGGGCCGCGCGGTTCGGCCCTCTGCTCGCGCTTTGCGTTCGATGCGGATGCGACTTTCGTCGCGGAGCGGCTCGCGGTCGCTTTCGGCGCATTCTTCGCGCCGCGCGTTGCGTCTTCCTCTTCGTCGGTGTCCTTGGCGCCGCCGAACAGCGAGGCAAGGAGGCTCGGGCGCTGGTCGGCCGTCGAAACGTCAACGCCGGCAGAGCGCGCGGCGTCGAGCGACGTCTGCGACGGCGCTCGGCCGCGCTTGGAAATATCGACGAGCGCGAGCTGGTAGCCTGGCAGCGGCTTGCCGTTCGACGGAACATGAACCGTCCGTCCGTTCGGGAAGACGCGCGCCAGTTGGTCGTAGCTCATGCGCGGCCAATGACGGATGCTTCCGACGTCGACGTGAATAAAGGTCGATGACGGGTAATAGCCGACGCCGCCGCGTTGCAGCCGCATGGCCGCCGCGCGCTGCGCTTCGAGCGATACGCCCGGAATGTGCAGATCGATCGCCTTGCCCAACGTGTGCTGACTGGAGCGGGCGACCCCGCTGCTGCGTCGCCGCAACATCGCATTGGTCGCCGGCGCGCGATAACCGCAGATGATCTCGATCGGCTGCGTGGCGCCCACGTCGCGATAGAGTTCCCACACCGCATCGATCACTTGCGGGTCCATGCGGACCTCTTCATTGCGCCGCCAATCCCGCATGACCCAATTGATCTTCTTCAGCGCTTCTTCGTCGTAGCGCCCCTCGCGCTTGTAGGTGACAGTGATCTCTTCGCTGGTGTGAAGATGACGAAACGAGAGCGTGCGCGTATCGCCATTGGCGGCGGCGTTCTGCAACGAATTGCAGCCAAAGATGAGGACCAACGCAGCCAAGCCGACATATTGTCCGTTGCGGAGCACTCGGTTCGCGGTTGACCCGACGCGCGCGTTACATGCTGGACTCATCGGCACTGGACATCTCTCATGCAGACGACATTCGACCCTTTACGCGAGCAAGCTCGCGTAAACTGCTGCGCGACGGAGCCGTCGCGCAGCAAGGTTGAACGCAGTCTTTGTGGGATTTCTTAACGCAGTGTTTTGAACCCCCCACCCCCCGATCACGAGGACCTCACTAATTCGTGATCGTGGCGAAAACATGCCACGCATTAGGGGCAGGGGACGAAAAGGGCCTGAATCCGAGCAATTCCGTGGTGATACTGATAGTGGGATTGCGTGTTTCCGCGCGCGCACGCGGGGTGAATCGTGAGCGTTTCGTGAACGGCGGCCGCCGGTCTTCGTTTGCACGCCGCCGGGTCCACCCGCGAAACACGGCCGTTGACATACCCCGAAAAAGCAACGGCGCGCCGCGATCCCGCTGGCGCGCCGAAACCGGTTGGACATCCATCAGAAGCGGTGGCAGGCTCTCGTGCTCCGTCTTTACTGGGAAACGGCCAGCGGCGCTGTTTTCCGGAAGCGGTTCATAGCCGCAAGCTGCTTCACCCAATCCTCAGGATAGAGGAGGTGCGAACCGGGAGTCTTCAAGCCGATGAAGTTGGCCACGTTCGAGATGAACATGACGCAGTTGTAAGTGGCCGCATGCCACAGCGGGGAATGGGCCTCCTTATCTTTGATATAGGCAAACACGACCCGCGCCTGAGCCTCGGTGAGATAAATTCGGTAGCTCGCTTGCAGATATTCCTCATCGAGGTCGCCGTAACTTGGGCCCGTTTCGGCCGGCACCGGCACGACATGCCCGATGATGTAAGGGATAACGCTGTCGGTGGCCGGATGAAGGCCGGCAACCTCAACCGCGCGGTCACCCGTCCGTCCGTACCAAATGAAGGCATGGCCGTAACTGGCCGCCGTTCGTGCACGGAAATCGATGTAGTAGGGCAGGCGATATTTCTGACCGGTATTGGCGGCCGTGCGTTGCGCCTCGCCCTCCGACGCCGTCGCCGGGGCATGGGCGTTCACGTTAGCGACGGACACGCGCGTATTCCGCGCGGATGCGGCCGACGCATTCAATCCCGCTGCGATTGCGAGGCAAAAACCGACAGCGAGTCCTAACTTTTTCGCGGATTTCTGCACCGCCACCTCCCAAGTCTCAACTCGGTTCAGCACAGCCGGGCGGAGTAGCGTGTCGAGGCTGGCTGGAAACCCCCTCTCGGAGGCGTCGATGCCAAGCATCGAGCGCCTCGCGAGAAGGAACGGGTGGGCGCGTGAGCGCCCCTCCGCAAGAGCGCTTCTTAGTACCGCGCGACGACCGGGCCCTTGCCAAAGGGCAGCTTGCCGATCGGGGCCTTGCCAACCGGAGGAGGCGGAGGCGGCGGTTCTTTACGAGGCAGATCAGCCGCGACAGCGGCACCCACCATGGCGAGAGAAGCAGTAGCTGCTAGAAGAATCTTCAACATGGGACCCCCCTAAGTGTGTGGACACCTCT
The DNA here is from genome assembly GCA_049284695.1 of Rhodoplanes sp. Classification (GTDB taxonomy): domain Bacteria; phylum Pseudomonadota; class Alphaproteobacteria; order Rhizobiales; family Xanthobacteraceae; genus Rhodoplanes. The sequence goes on from JBAPYK010000206.1 coordinate 13,728, forward strand.
GTCCAGCGACCTGACGCGGCAACTTCCAGGTAGCCGTAGCTTTGGCCAAAGAGGCTTATTTTGCAACGAAAACTACCTAGTTTCGGGGCTTCCGTGGCCGCTTTTCGGGGACCCGTTGCACAAACATCACGGTCATTTCCCGCACGCCGCGCGTATTGGAGAGTTTCGAACAAATGCGTTTCGGTTTTGATTACGAATTGGGCGAAAGAACCGATTTCCACTTTGAAAAAACATTCCGCCGCCGTGCTGAACCTGAGTCGCCTTCCATAGCGCCGAGTTGTTGCCGTTATGTTCAGCCTGTAAGCCAGCGGTAGCCTGCCCGGAATCAGTAAACGCGTGGAATGATGCGGTTGGTCCGCTCCATATAGGCGCGATATTCGTCGCCGAAGCTTTCCAACATCATCCGTTCTTCGCGGGCGACTCGGCCGAAGTACAGGGTGCCGAAGCCGACGATGCCGGCAAAGCCCGCGATCCAGTTGGGCAGGAGCAGCGCCTGCGCCACCGCCCACAGCCAGAACGCCGTGTACATCGGGTGCCGCACATGGCGATAGACGCCTGCGGTGATGAGCTGATGATTCTCGCGCACTTCAAGACTGATGGACCAGTTGCGGCCGAGCGCCTTGTGGGTCAGTCGAAACACGACGAGGGCGGCGATCGCGAAAATGAGGCCGAGCCAAGCAAGTGCCGGCTGGAACGGATAGTCGGCGAAAGCGGGAAAGCCGGTCGCAACGTAAATCAAAGGCACGAAGCCGAGGCCGGAAAGCGAAATCAGAAGCAATACGGTCTCGCGCGGACCGCGCGCGCTCATCGCGATCGGGGTGCGCCGCGAGCGCCGCGCATAGCGGTAACGGATGATGTACCAGGCGACCATGATCGACACGACCACGGCCTCGGCGAGCGTCGGCGTCATCGCCCACCAGTCCGCGCCAGCTGATCGAACGCCGCCGTCCCTTGCGGCGTTGGCGCGAGCAGCTCGCCGTCGGCGCCGATCGCGGAGGCGGCGCCCTCGGGCAAAGCGACCTGCCGCCGGGCCGACAGCGGCCCGCACAGCAGCATGAAGTAGTCGTAGGGCGCGCGCAGGTCGTTGCCGCTGACGAACTGGCAATGGACGCGGAACAAACTGCGGCGGATGCGTCGATAGGCGGCCGGATCGAGCATCCGTTTGATGCGCACGATCCGCACCACAGGATGGGTGGTCGCTGTCAGTCCCATCTCCGCGACAGGATCGGTCTTGTAGAAATTCATCACATCGGTGAGCGCCTGGTATTCCGCCCAGAAAATGCCGGGCGCCGAGGCGACGCGCTCGACCGCCGCGTGGAAGCGTTTGGCGCCGCGGTGCAACCCAATCTTGAGAATCGACGAGCCCACCGAGATGAGGGCGACTGAGGGGCCGTCGCGGCCGAACGCAGGATCGAGCCGCAACGCGCGGTCGATCAGATCAATCGCGAGCACGGCGCCGAGGCTGTGGCCGAGCAAGAGAATCTCATCCGCATCGCCGGCGCGGGCTGCCGCGATGAGGTCGTGCGCTATCCGGTCGAGCCTTTGGTCGAGCGCCGGATCGCCCTGGCGGATATAGGTGCGCGCGAAGATCCAATCATCGAAGAGCTGGGGAAGCAGCAGCCACCGCCCCAGCCAATGCAGCAGGCCCAAGAAAACGACGATTCCCGCGACGATTCCGAACAACGTGAAGCCGGTGGCTTTCGCAACAAAAGCTCCGGAAAACCAACCGATTGCGGCGAAGCCCGCAAAAAGCACATAAGGATAGAGAAAAAATAAAGCATAGCGCCAATTGGTGCGGACATACCCCCACAGCGCGCCGCCCGCGACGTAATCGAGAAAAGCCAGCAGACCGAGGGGAACCCGCTGCCAGAGCGGCCGCTCGCCAGCGGCTTCGATCAGGTCGTCCCAACGCACGAACCGATAGCGGGTTTCAACGCGCCAATTCGGGCCGGTCGTGATGACGTCCCAGGCTGCGGTGTCGGGCCCGATCACGGGCGGCGAGGCGACGGCTTTGGTCGACCAGGTCCGCTCAAAACGATGCATCTCGCGGACAAAGCGCCGATGCGCCGCATCCACCGGCATGGTGAAATCATAGCCGCCGATATGATACACCAACCGTCTCGCGATGATGGGTTCCGTCATTCGCGCTCCAGGTGGCGTCGGCGGCCGCCGATGGTGAGCCCCGCCGGCCATGGCGAGAGGGCATTCTCTTGCATCAAGGACTGGCCCAGTGTCCAGCCGCGGCAACGGGATGAGCGGCGTCCGCAGGACGGGCCGGCCGCGTTCCAGGCTGCGTGACATCGCGGGAAAACTTGGCGCTTGCGCGGCATTGACGCTCCTCCTCGCGCCTGCCGCGCCGACCCGTGGAGAAATGCCGTCGGCCGATTCGCCCGCCGAATTTTGCCTTTCAACCAATCAAAACCTTACGCTCGGCGCGTCGTTGCCGCGCACCGCGGCGCGTTTTCGCGCTGGCGGTCCGCTCAAGGTGGTCGCCATCGGCTCGTCGTCGACCACCGGCCTGTGGATGTTCGACGCCGCTGCGACATATCCCGAGGTGATGCGGCGCGAGCTCGAAAGATTGCGTCCGAACAGCCGCGTCGAGGTCGTCAACATCGGCCGCGTCGGAGATACGATCACCGGCAATCTGACGCGCTTCGACAGCGATGTATTCGCCCATCGGCCCGACCTCGTGATTTGGCAAGTCGGCACCAACGACGTGGCGTGGGGCGGCAGCGCCGAGGGGCTCAAGGAAAAGGTGATAAGCGGCCTCAGGGCGCTTAAGGCAAGCGGCGCCGACGTGATTCTGATGGACCTGCAATATGCGCCGATGGTGCTCGCCTCCCCGGATCACGCCATCATGGAGGCCATAATCGCCGAGGCGGCGCGCCAGGAGCGCGTCGGCTTGTTCTCCCGCTTTGCCCTGATGCGACGTTCAGTCGAGGCGGGGCTGCCAACAGGCGCGCTGATCGCGTGGGACGGATTGCACAATTCCCGGGAAGGCTATGACTGCGTGGGGCGCGCGCTAGCACGCGCCATCCACGCAGCCGCAGGTCAAGCCGGATCGGCCGTCAGCGGAACAGGCCGAAGAAATTGAAGCCCTGCGATTGCGGCTGGCGGTAGACCTGCCGGCGAGTCGCCGACGATGCCGCCCGGCGCGGCTCGACTGGCATCTCGGCATACCGACGGTCGTCGGTCTTGAGCGCAGCGAGCACCCGCGAGTCGCGCCCGTAAACGTCATCGCGCAGCACGAGATTGCCCGACGAGTCGACGTACGCGGTCTGGTAGGTGAGGTGCACCGGGATCGGCGTCGGGAAGTTGATATTGACTTCGCCCTGCCCATACATCCGACGAATGCGTTCGGCGGTGTAGTGCTCATTGGGTAACGCAACCGACAACAGCTTCTCGGCATACTCGTCGGGATTCTGGACGCGCATGCAGCCATGGCTGTAGGCGCGGCGCTCATGCGCGAACATGTACTTGTCCGGCGTATCGTGCTGATAGACCGTGAACTTGTTGGGGAAGTTGAAGCGGATGCGCCCGAGCGCGTTGCCGGCTCCCGGCGGCTGCGAGATGTGCACGCCGCCGTCGCGGTTATAGGATACGCGCAGCCCCATGCGGGCGAGCACGGTCGGATCCTGTTGCAGCGCCGGCAGATATTCCCCGTAGACGATCGACGGCGGCACGTTCCAGGTCGGATTGACGGTGATGAATTTCATCGTCTCGCTGAGCAGCGGCGTCGGGGTCGACGGTTTGCCGACGACGACCCGGGTCTGCCACAGCAGCGACCCGTTATGGTAGAGCCGCAGCATGAACTCGGGGATGTTGACGACGACATGCGACGGGCCGAGATCATGCGAGATCCAACGCCACCGCTCGAGATTGGCGATGATCAGGTCGGCGGCGCGGTCATTGCGCGGCCCGTTCAACGCGTCGACTGTCGCGGAAGTGAAATTGCCGTTTGCCGCGAGGCCCTTCTGCTTCTGAAACTTCTTCACCGCGTCCGCGAGATCTTTGTCGTAGGTGGTGTTTCCAGCCTCGCCGGCGACACCGAGCCGCGTGCGCAGATCGGGCACGCGAGTATCCTGCATGCCCACCTTCAGGGCCGGCCCGTGGCCGATGCGCACCTTACCGCCATCCTTGTCGCCGCGGACCTCGGCGAGCTTCGCCTTCAGAGCCTTGTAGGCGGCGTGCTGCGGATTGTAGCCGTCGAGCGCCGCGCGGGCATCCGGCGCTGCCGCGAGCTTGCCGAGAACGTCGGCCGCTTCCGGCGCAGGGATGTCATAGAAGATGTCGCGGGAGACGCGCGACCAGTGCACGCTGCCGACCGCGGCATGGCGTGCATAGGTGACCACGGCGTCGGTCAGCTTCAATTCGAAGTCGGCGAGCGCATCCGGCCCGGCATTCGCTTCCAGCGTCGGAACCGGATAGTCGGCGGGATCGAGCCCGTCGGCGTCGGCATGTCGAAGTTGCGCGGCGACTGCCTTCGCCCGCTCGTTCATGGCGCCGTTATCGGTCCACACCGGAGCGTATTTGCGCGCGAGATAGAAAGTATCGAGCGAGGCGCGGGTCTTGCTGTCAAACTGCCTGTTCGAAGCCGTTGCGCTCAGCCCATCGCGCAGCCGCTCGCCGAGCGGGTCGAGCGCGAGCTCGGGCGCCGGCTGGGCGGGCGTGGAGGCGGCGGGGCGAGAGTCCGGGCCCTTTGGCGCGTCGTCCGGCGTGATGGTCACCGGGACCGACTCCGGCCCCGGAATAGCGGTCCGAGGGGCGTTCGCCTTGCGTGCCGGCTCTATCGCGATATCGGCCGGGGTGATAACGACTTCGGCCGGCGCCGGCAGCGGAATAACCGCATCCTTGAGCGCGGCCGGGAGAGCTGCGTCCGGGTCCGCCGAGGCGGAACGATTGATGTCGTTCGGCGTGATGGTGACTTTTGCGGGCTCAATCTGCGGGACGCCATCCAGGCTTATGTTCCCGTTCAAGCCGGCATGTGCGGAAACGCCCGCGGTCAGAACTAGCGCGATGGCCGATCCGGCCAGGAGATGATTGAAGCGCATGCCCCCCAGTCCTCCAAGGCAAAGCAAAGCGGCGGTTAGCCGCAAAACAGCCGCGATTGGATTTTTTCGCCAAGGCAGCCCCCACGCTAAGTAAAAGCTTAACTCAACGATTTGTTCCAAGCTTGGTCTTTGATTGGTCGCCGTGCTTGCCAGGCTGCTTTTTTTAGAGCCCTGTCACCCAATAGACACGCTCGATGGTCGTTAACGTTGTTAAACGTCATTCCGAGCGTCTCCATCTTACGATAAAGCGTTGACCGGCCGATCCCAAGCTTCCGCGCCACCTCGGAGATTCGCCCGCGGTAATGATTAATCGCGAAGCGAATCACGTCCGCCTCGATCTTGGCGAGGCTGCGAATCTGTCCATCCTCGGCGAGCAGCGGCAACAATGTTGCGGACGCGCCGGTCCAGGTTTGGGGGACAATCGACGCCATCGACTCGGCTTGCGGGCCAACCAAGTCGCACGCGGCCCGCCTGTCGTTTCGGCCATGCCGTTCGGAATTGCCATTTTTTTGACAAACTGAGGGAAGTCGCCGACGCCTAGCTCGTCGCCCTCGGCAAGTGCCACCGCGCGGAAGACGGCGTTCTCGAGCTGCCGAACGTTGCCCGGCCAGGGCAAGGCGATGAGCATGTCCAGGGCCTCCGTGGACACCGCGCGCATGCGACGACCGTCCTCGGCGGCGAAGCGGAGAAGAAAGCGCCGGACGAGATCGGGGATGTCCTCGGGGCGGTCGCGCAGCGGCGGCAGGGAGATCTGGAAGGCCTGCAAGCGATAAAGCAGGTCTTCGCGAAACCGGCCGGCGGCTGTCTCGGCGACGAGGTCTCGGCTCGTGGCCGATATCAGCCGGACATCGATCTTGACGGGCTTGCGGGCGCCGAGCGGCTCCACCTCGCCGCCCTCGATGGCGCGAAACAGCTTGGTCTGGGTTCCCGGCGGCAATTCGCCGACTTCATCGAGAAACAGCGTGCCGCCTGCGGCTTCGACCAATTTGCCTCGATGGCGTCGCGCAGCGCCGGGCACAGCCCCCTTCTCGTGACCGAACAGAATCGAGTCGGCAAGGGCGTGCGACATGGCGGCGCAATCGACAACCACAAAAGGCTTGGCATGACGTTCCCCGGAACCGTGGATCGCGCGCGCGATGAGTGTTTTGCCGACGCCAGGCTCACCCTTGATCAGCACCGGAAACCGCGAGGCGGCGGCTTTCTCGGCCGTGCGCAGGACGGTGCGCATGCGCGGGCTGCGGGCGACGATATCTGCGAAAGCGAGGACGTCGCCGCCGCGTCTGGCTCGCGACAGTTCGCCGATCAGCGCGCGACTGGCGAGCGCATTGCGCAGCGACACATGCAGGCGTTCGATGCCGACCGGCTTAATCACGAAATCGGCGGCGCCGGCTTGGATGGCGGAGCGCACATTGTCGATGCCGCTCGGGGTCGCTTGCACGATCACGGGAATCGCGAGACCCGCCTGTCGCATGCGGGCAAGCACGCCGAGGCCGTCGAGATCGGGCATGACGAGGTCGAGAACCACGCAATCGATATCGGCCTGCTCGAGGTCGGTTAGAAGCGCAAGCGCCGCGTCGCCGTTCGCAACCACGACCGGCGCGTAACCCAAGTTTGCCACGATCGTCTCGAGCCGGCGGCGCTGGGCCGGGTCGTCGTCGACGATGAGAACGCGTTCCGACACGGCGATACCAGCGGTTGCAAATAGTAAGGAATGGACAGAGTCTCTAGCCGGCCATGCTTAACGGCCCCTTACCGGCCTCTCCATGGCCGCAGCACGTCGCTCTGGCTGTGCAATCGTGAAAAGGGGAGATAAGACCGTCATCGCTTTGCCATGGCGCACCCGCATAGGCCTATTTGAGAGTCCAACGGAGTCGATCACCCGCATGCTCACTCGTTCACCCCGATCACGCGCCAAGTCGAAGGCGGCTGCGCCGTCGCGGCGCGCCGTTGCCACGAAGCGGCGAGCTTCCTCTTCCTCGCGCGAGGGGCTGCCCGAGTGGAATCTCACGGACCTTTATTCCGCGATCGACGCGCCCGAGATAAGGCGCGATCTCGATCGCGCGCGCGCCGGAGCGGTCGCGTTCGAGGCGGCTTACAAGGGCAAGCTGGCCGAGCTTGCGCGGCGGCCGGACGGGGGAGGGCTGCTGGCCGAGGCAATCAGGCGGCTCGAAGCGCTCGACGACCTGATCGGGAGACTGATGTCGTTCGCGAGCCTCGTCCATGCCGGCGACACGACCGATCCCGCGGGCACGAAGTTTTTCGGCGACGTGCAGGATGAAATCACCGCCATCTCCCTGCACCTGCTGTTCTTCACGCTCGAGCTTAACCGCATCGACGACGACCTGCTCGAAGCGGCGATGGCCGATCCGGGGCTGCGCCATTATCGCCCGTTCATCGACGTGGTCCGCCTGGAGAAGCCGTATCAGCTGGAGGATCGGGTCGAGCAGCTGTTCCACGAGAAATCGATCACCGGCTTCTCGGCGTGGAACAGATTGTTCGACGAAACCATCGCCGGACTCCGTTTCAAGGTCGCGGGAAAGACGCTGCCGCTCGAGCCGACGCTCAATCTGATGCAGGACAAGGACGAGCGAATTCGCAAAGCCGCGGCAGGCGCTTTGGCGGAGACCTTCAAGAAAAATCTCCGCACTTTCACGCTCATCACCAATACGCTCGCCAAGGACAAGGAGATATCCGACCGCTGGCGCGGCTTCGCCGATATTGCCGATTCCCGCCATCTGTCGAACCGGGTCGAGCGCGAGATCGTGGATGCGCTCGTGACCGCGGTGCGCGTCGCCTATCCGCGTCTATCGCATCGCTATTACGCCTTGAAGGCGCGGTGGCTTGGTAAGCGGCGCCTCGCGCATTGGGACCGCAACGCGCCGCTGCCGCTGGCGCCGAGCCGCCCCATTCCATGGCATGAGGCGCGCGAGTCGGTGCTCGCCGCCTACAGCGCATTCTCGCCGCGCATGGCCGAGATCGCCGAGCGTTTCTTTACCAATCGGTGGATCGACGCGCCGGTGCGACCGGGCAAGGCGCCGGGCGCATTCTCACATCCGACCGTGCCGTCGGCGCATCCCTATGTCCTCGTCAACTATCAGGGCAAACCGCGCGACGTGATGACGCTCGCGCACGAGCTGGGTCACGGCGTACATCAGGTGCTTGCCGCGGTGAACGGGGCGCTGATGGCGCCGACTCCGCTGACGCTCGCGGAGACGGCGAGCGTGTTCGGCGAGATGCTCACCTTCCAGCGCTTGCTCGCGCAGACCAAGGACGTCAAACGCCGTCGGGCGATGCTCGCCTCCAAGGTCGAGGACATGCTCAACACCGTGGTGCGCCAGATCGCGTTCTATACCTTCGAGCGCATGGTTCACACCGAGCGGCGGGAGGGTGAACTGACCGCCGACCGGATCAGTGATATCTGGCTGCAAGTGCAGAGAGACAGCCTCGGGCCGGCGATCGAGCTGAAACCGGGCTACGAAACCTTCTGGTGCTATATCGGCCACTTTATCCGCTCGCCGTTCTATGTGTACGCCTATGCGTTCGGCGATTGCCTCGTGAACGCGCTCTATGCTGTCTACGAGAATGCGCATGAGGGTTTTGCCGAGCGTTATCTCGCCATGCTGGCCGCCGGCGGGACCAAGACGCACGCCGAACTGCTCGCGCCCTTCGGGCTTGACGCGCGCGATCCCGGTTTCTGGCAGGGCGGTCTCGGTCTGATCGAGCGCATGATTGAAGAATTGGAGGGGATGGAGGCGTGAGCCGTTCGCATAAAGCGCGCAATGTGCTTGAGGCGGCCTTTCCAAGCACATAAATCCATGTCAGACGCCCCAGTGAGATCGAAAAGCTGGGCCGCGTTCAAGGTGGGCGCGTCTGCGCGCGCCGTTCGCGAAAACGAGTTCCATACAGCTGAAGCATCACGCAGCATGAACAGCCGCACCGATGAACAGCCGCACCGATCAAGATAAAGGGTGGCGCATGGCGCACTTGCCGTTCGGCTCCGCGCTTTTCTGGCCGTTGATGGCGGCGATGTCAGCAAGCGAAGCGACCTCGGCTTTCGTGCACCAGATGGCGCGGATGACGGCGGCCGACGTCGCTATGCAGCCCGAAGTTCCGCGCCCGGAATGGGTGACGCCCAATCGTCTGACGCTCGAGCTTCCCACCCTGCTGCTGCGCGACTTCTCCGCCGGCAGGCCGGGCGTGCCGACGCTGATCTGCGCGCCTTACGCGCTGCATGGCGCGACGGTGGCGGACTTTGCGCCCGGCCACAGTCTGATCGAGACTTTGCAGGCGCAGGGTCGGGTGAACCTGCATGCCATCGAATGGCGCTCGGCGACGCCGCAGATGCGCCTCTATTGCATCGACACGCTGCTCGCCGACTTCAATGTCGCAGTGGACGAGTTCGGTGGGCCGGTCGATCTCATTGGCTTGTGCCAGGGCGGGTGGATGGCGCTGCTCTACGCGGCTCGTTTTCCCGCCAAGGTGCGGCGCTTAGTGATCGCTGGCGCCCCGCTCGACCTCGCCGCCGCGGACTCAGGGCTCTCGCGGCTAGGTAATCGGACACCGATCAGCGTCTTCGCCGAGCTATTGAAGGTGGGCGACGGAAGACTGCTCGGCCAGATGATGCTCGATCTATGGGGCCCCGCGCCGACCGAAACGGCTGCGATCCGTCAGGAATTGCAGATCGAGGCGGCAGGCTCCGGCGCCGCGCTTTCGCCGGAGGAGAGCGAACTGCACGAACGCTTTCGCAAATGGTACGATTGGACGGTCGATCTGCCGGGCATCTACTATCTCGAAGTGGTGCAGTGGCTCTATAAGGAGAACCGGCTGGCGCAGGGCACTTTTTTCGCCCTCGGCAAGCGGATCGATCTCGCGCAGGTCAGGCTGCCGTTGCTGCTGCTTGCCGGTCGGGACGACCAGATCATTGCGGCGCCGCAAGTCCTCTCCGCGGCGAGCTTGGTTGGGACGCCGCCCGACGACATCAAGACACTCGTCGCCCCTTCGACCCACCTCGGCCTGTTCATGGGGAGCGATACGCTTGCTCATTTCTGGCCGGATATCGTTGCGTGGCTCGATCGGCCCGAGGCGCGTTAGTCCGAATTCCGACTGCCATCTGCGCCTGCTTGCGATCGGGTCACGTGAGTGGCGCGCGGCCTTGTGTGCGCCTATATCGGCTTGGCTAGGCGCGGCCTCGGCCGATCGGGACCTGGGGCGATGCTCTGGCGCGAGCGCGCAGCGCTTCCAGCTCGTCACAGGCCGGAACGGTTTCGGACACGATGAACGATCCTGAGAAGAACCGATTTTCCGCCCGCGCGCGCCGTTACGCGCGGGTCGGCGCGAATATGGGCGGGGTCGCTGCGCGACTTGCCGCCACTCGGTTCTTCGGGGTTGATCTCGATCGCGACAAGAATGCAGCGGAACTCGCGGCGGCGCTCGGAGGGCTCAAGGGGCCGATCATGAAGGTCGCCCAGCTCCTGGGCAATATTCCCGACCTGCTCCCGCCTGAATACGCCGTCGAGCTCACCAAATTGCAGAGCGAAGCCCCGCCCATGGGGTGGAGCTTCGTCAAGCGCCGCATGGCCGCCGAGCTCGGCCCGGATTGGCCCAGCAAATTTGCCGAGTTCGAACATGTCCCGGCCGCCGCCGCCTCGCTCGGCCAGGTCCATCGCGCGCGCGCCCATAACGGCGCAACGCTCGCGTGCAAGCTCCAATACCCAGATATGCAATCTGCGGTTGAGGCTGACCTGCAGCAACTCGGCTGGCTGTTCGCCATTCATCGCCGCATGGACCCGGCGATCGACACCACCGAGATCGCCAAGGAGATTGGCGCGCGGGTGCGCGAGGAACTCGATTACGAGCGCGAGGCCAAGCACGTCGCGCTGTACCGGGCGATGCTCGCCCCGCTCTCCGTCGTCCGCGTCCCGACGACATGGCCGGACCTATCGACGCGGCGCCTGCTGACCCTCGATTGGCTCGACGGCAAGAAGCTGCTCGCCTTCAAAAAGGAACCGCTCGATATCCGCAACCGGCTCGCGAGCGCGCTCTATCGCGCCTGGTGGCACCCGTTCAGTCGCTACGGGGTGATCCACGGCGACCCGCATCTGGGGAATTACACGGTGTTCGCGGAGGCGGGCGAGCCCGCCGGCATCAATCTGCTCGATTACGGCTGTATTCGCATCTTTCCCGCCAAGTTCGTCGGCGGCGTCGTCGACCTCTACCACGGGCTCCAGAAGAACGACCGCAATCTGATCATGCAAGCCTATGAGGCCTGGGGGTTCACCGGGCTCACCAACGAATTGATCGATATCCTCAATATCTGGGCGCGCTTTATTTTCGGGCCGGTGATCGAGGACCGCGAGCGCACGATCGCCGGTGGGGTCAAGCCGGCCGAATACGGTCGCCGCGAGGCCTTCGTCGTGCACCGGGCGCTGAAGGAGAAAGGCCCGGTGCGCGTGCCGCAGGAGTTCGTGCTCATGGATCGCGCCGCCATCGGTCTTGGCGGGGTTTTTCTGCATCTCGAGGCGCGGCTCAATTATCACCGCTTGTTCAATGAGGCGATTGAGCAGTTCTCGGTCGACCAGGTCGCGAAGCGCCAGGCAAACGCCCTCGCTGCCGCAGGTTTGTCGGGCGCGCATCCCCATTCTTGATCTTCCGCAAGGACGCTGGCGGGGGTCTACCGCTATCCGCTTACCGAACGCGTCTTATTAAAGACGCAAGTGCGCTCAACCGCGCGGCTGCATCGCGTGGAGAAAAAGATGGCCAAACACAACACGCTGAAAAGGCCGTGCGATCGCATCACACCCAATCACAAGCTGTCCTCGCTGACGCCGACATGCTGGGGGCTCTCGGCGGGACGCACAAACACGCAACCATGGGCCGGGGAAAGACACTAACCATTCTTTCCTTTTTTTGCTCTTTGGCTCCCAGAGGAGTGGATTATGCGTCTGAAAGATAGAGTAGCGATCGTCACCGGCGCGGGGCGCGGGATTGGACGCGCCACAGCCCACCGCTTCGCGGAGGAGGGCGCCAAGGTCGTGGTCGCGGACGTTGATCTCGATGAAGCGCAAGGTGTCGTCGACGAGATCGCAGCCAAGGGTGGGCAAGGCTTGGCGGTCAAGGTTGACGTGTCCAACCGGCCGTCGGTCAACGCGATGGTTCAAGCCACGTTGGACCATTTCGGCGGGCGAATCGATGTGCTGGTCAACAACGCGGGCACCATTCGCGACGCTCAATTGGTCAAAATGAGCGAGCAGAATTTCGATATGGTGATCGCCATCAATCTGAAAGGCGTCTTTAACTGCTCTCAAGCGGTTGTGCCGACAATGATCGCCCAGAGCCGCGGGGTGATTTTGAGCACGTCGTCCTTGGTCGCTCCTTATGGCAACTATGGTCAGACCAACTATGTGGCGAGTAAGGCTGGCGTCGTGGGCATGACCAAAGTGTGGGCGCGCGAACTGGGTCGCAAGGGCATTCGAGCCAATGCCGTGGCGCCCGGTTTCATCGAAACCCGGATGACCGCCGGCATCCCCGACGCCGTGGTCCAGAAAATGCTGGAGCGCATCGCAATGGGGCATTTTGGCAAACCGGAAGACATCGCCAATTGCTTCGTGTGGTTGGCCTCCGACGAGGCCCGCTACGTGTCAGGCCAGGTCATCGGCGTCGATGGCGGTGCAACGCTCTAACGGCAGCCGATCAAACTGAATTCTTGAGGCACGCGCCAATTGTTCCACCAAACAATGTCGTCGATCGGGTTTGAAGCTAACCTCTGGAGGTGAAACCGTGTCAAAAGCAAAAGATATTATGACCACCGAGGTGGCCACGATCGCGGCGTCGGCTCTGGTCTCCGAGGCCATTGGGCTGATGCGCGCCAAAAAAATCCATTCTCTGATCGTCAAGCCGCGCGCTTCGGAAAAGGGCTACGGCATTCTTACCGAGGCCGATATTGCCTACAAAGTGATTGCCTATGGCGACGATCCGAAGGCTTTGACGGTGGCCGACATCATGACCAAGCCATGCATCGTCGTTAATCCCGAAATGACCGTTGAGAACGTCGCCCGCCTGTTCGCCAACAACCATATCCATCGCGCGCCGGTCATCAAAGACGACCTGCTGGGCATTATTTCGGTGACCGACATTCTGCGCAAAGGGAAGTGGTGGTGAAGGCGCCGCGCTGAGCTCAGCAAGAGGATAGCGAATAATGCAAACGGCAAGAGAAATAATGACCACGCCGGTGGTGACGATCGCGGCCTCCGCCACTGTCGCCGAGGCTATGCGGGTGATGACCGAGAAGCACCTGCGCGGCCTCATGGTGGAACCGGCCGGTTTGGAGGACTCCTACGGGATCGTCACCAACTCCGACATCGTTCATAAAGTGGCGGCCGCCGGCAAGGATCCGGAAACCGTGAAGATCGGCGAGGTGATGACCAAACCCTGCATCGAGGTCGATCCCGAGATGACGGTGCAGGAGGTGTGTCAGATCTTTGCCCGCAATCATCTGCACCGCGCCCCGGTGATCAAAGGGGAATTGATGGGCGTGGTGACCGTCGCCGACATCTTGCGCGAAACGATGTGGTGGCAAGGATAGATCCGCTGCCGCGGGCGGGCGCACCGCTGGCGCTCGCTACATGCTTAGGATGTATCTCACGGAACCGCGACACCGCATCCGGCGGGAGCGCCTGTTTTCGCCGCATCTTGCAGGTGGATGGCCATGGCGGCTATCGTGCGCTCGCGGAGCGCACGGGGGAGGTCCGGTCGTATCCCGGAACGCATGTCTGCCTGCCCGCGCTTTCCGTTGCCGGGGCGACGCATTTGCGCTAAGCCCGCGCGCGGCTGCAATGCGTAACCGTGGGGAACCGAATGGCCGACGACAGCGCGCTGGAACACGAGACCGCACCCGGGAACGACTACGCGCAGCATGAAGCGACGTATCTGGGCTTCATGCGCCTCCTCAAATGGGTCGTCGCGGCGAACGTCATCGTCCTCATTCTGTTGGCCTATTTCCTCGGCTGAGACCGTTCGACGGAGCTGCGCCGGTTCGTTTTGCAGCTCTCCCCCGTTGTGCCTGCGCAGGAGAGGCTCATGAAAATCGCGATTTGTGCGGAAGCGGAGGCTAGCGAGCCGCGCGTTTCGGCGACGCCGGAGACCGTGAAGAAAATGAAGGCGCTCGGGGCGGAGGTGCTGGTAGAGCCCGGCGCGGGGGTCAAGTCCGGGATATTGGACGCCGACTATGAGGCGGCGGGAGCGGTGATCTCACGCGACGCCGTGCGCGACGCCGATATCGTATTGAAGGTCCGCCGGCCGAACGAGATGGAGCTCACCGCCTACAAGAAGGGCGCACTGGTCATTGCGATCATGGATCCGTTTGGCCATGAGGCGGCGCTTCAGGCGATGGCGCGCGCGGCCGTGATCGCGTTTGCGATGGAGCTGATGCCGCGCATTACCCGGGCGCAGTCGATGGACGTGTTGTCGAGCCAGGCCAACCTTGCCGGCTACCGCGCGGTGATCGACGGCGCGGCGGAATACGGGCGGGCTTTGCCGATGATGATGACCGCCGCGGGCACGGTGCCGGCCACCAAGGTGTTCATCATGGGGGCAGGGGTCGCCGGGCTGCAGGCGATCGCCACGGCGCGCCGGCTCGGCGCGATCGTGACCGCAACCGACGTGCGTCCGGCGGCCAAGGAGCAGGTGGAGAGCCTGGGCGCGAAGTTCATCGCGGTGATGGACGACGAATTCAAGCAAGCGGAAACCGCCGGCGGCTACGCCAAAGAAATGTCGAAGGAGTACCAGGCAAAACAGGCAGCCTTGGTCGCCGAGCACATCAAGAAGCAGGACATGGTGATCACCACCGCGCTGATCCCAGGCCGCCCTGCGCCCAAGCTCATTTCGGCGGAAATGGTGCACTCGATGAAACCGGGCTCGGTGATCGTCGACCTCGCGGTCGAGCGCGGCGGCAATTGCGAGCTTGCAAAGCCGGACGAGGTGGTCGATGCGGGCGGCGTGAAGATCGTCGGCTACACGAATTTTCCGGGTCGGCTCGCCGCCTCGGCGTCAGCGCTCTACGCCAAGAACCTCTACACGTTCCTCGAAGTGCTGATCGACAAGAAGACCAAGCAGATCAACCTGAATTGGGACGACGATATCCTCAAGTCGACCGCGCTCACCCGCGACGGCGCCGTTGTCCATCCAAGCTTTGCGCCGAAGACCGCGGCGTAGCTATGAACTCCATTCGCCGCATCTCGTGGGCGGCGAGCGGAGCTCGGACCGCGCGGCGGTCCGGGTGAGGGGACCTTTCCGGGGCTCGGCATGCCGCTGCGCCCCTTGGCCGGTCTGTCTCCCGCCAGCTGGGAGCGGGAGCAGGCGCGGTTTGAAGGAGAGTAGACATGGAACATGTCGCGACGGCGGTCGATCCGTTCGTTTTCCGGCTTTCGATCTTCGTGCTGGCGGTGTTCGTCGGCTATTTCGTGGTGTGGTCGGTGACGCCGGCGCTGCATACGCCGCTGATGTCGGTGACCAACGCCATCTCCTCGGTCATTGTCGTCGGCGCGCTGCTTGCGGTCGGCGTCTCGCTCGTCGGCAGCGGCGCCGTTTGGGCGCGCATCCTTGGCTTCATCGCGCTGGTGTTCGCTTCGGTGAACATTTTCGGCGGCTTTCTGGTCACGCAGCGCATGCTGTCGATGTACCAGAAGAAAAAGAAATAGGCCTTGCCTTTTGGCGGACTACACGGCGATGCGGCGACCGAACGCGGCGGACAGGGCGAGCCTGCCCGCGAGAACTGGCGGCATTATCCTGATTTGAACGCGGGGGACGGAGCGACATGAACGCCAATATTGCCGGGGTGCTGTATCTCGTTGCGGGAGTGCTGTTCATCTTGGCGCTGCGTGGCCTGTCGAGCCCCGTATCGAGCCGCCGCGGTAACCTGTTCGGCATGATCGGCATGCTGATCGCCGTGCTCACGACGCTTGCGGCCAGTCCGCCGGCGGGCATCGGGGCATGGGCGATGGTCGTACTCGGGCTCGCGATCGGCGGCGGCATCGGCGCCGTCATCGCGCAGCGCGTGCCGATGACGAGCATGCCGGAGCTGGTCGCGGCCTTCCACTCGCTGGTCGGCATGGCCGCGGTCCTGGTTGCAGCCGGCGCGCTCTATGCGCCGGAGGCGTTCAACATCGGAACCGTCGGAAACATCCATGGCTCGAGCCTTGTCGAAATGTCGCTCGGCACCGCGATCGGCGCCATCACGTTTACCGGCTCGGTCATCGCGTTTCTCAAACTCTCGGCCCGGATGAGCGGCGCCCCGATCACTCTGCCGGCCCGGCACGCCATCAATCTCGGACTCGGCGTGTTCATCATCGTGGTCATCATTTGGTTTGCGCGAAGCGAGGCCCATGCAGCGTTCTGGCTATTGGCGCTCGCCTCGTTCGCCTTTGGCGTGCTGATCATCATTCCGATCGGCGGCGCCGATATGCCGGTCGTGATCTCGATGCTGAACTCGTATTCGGGCTGGGCCGCGGCCGGCATCGGCTTCACGCTGGGCAACTCGGCGCTGATCATCACCGGCGCCCTGGTCGGCTCCTCGGGCGCGATCCTCTCCTACATCATGTGCAAGGGGATGAACCGCTCGTTCATAGCGGTGATCCTCGGCGGCTTCGGCGGCGAAGTCGCGGGGCCGGCCGGCGGCGGCGAAGCGCGCCCGGTCAAGCTCGGCTCGGCGGAAGACGCGGCCTTCATCATGAAGAACGCCGGCAAGGTCATCATCGTGCCCGGCTACGGCATGGCGGTCGCGCAGGCCCAGCATGCGCTGCGCGAGATGGCGGACCGGCTCAAGGAGGACGGCGTGGAGGTCAAATACGCGATCCATCCGGTCGCGGGCCGCATGCCGGGGCACATGAACGTGCTGCTGGCCGAAGCGAATGTCCCCTATGACGAAGTGTTCGAACTCGAGGACATCAACAACGAATTCGCGCAGGCCGACGTGGCTTACGTGATCGGCGCGAATGACGTGACCAATCCCGCGGCGGAGGAAGATCCGAAATCCCCGATCTATGGCATGCCGGTGCTGCAGGTGTGGAAGGCCGGCACGGTGATGTTCAACAAGCGCTCGCTTGCCTCCGGTTATGCCGGCATCGACAATCCGCTGTTCTACCGCGACAACACCATGATGATCCTCGGCGACGCCAAGAAGATGACCGAGGAGATCGGCAAGTCGCTCTAAGGGAAGCCTGCGGCGCCGCCGTCGACTGCTGACAGGTCTTCGCGCATGTCGAGCGAAAGCGCCAAATCCTTGTCGACTGACCCGGTAGCCAGCGGCCGACGCCGCTGGTCGCTGGCGCGGTCGATCGCGCTTCAGGCCGGCATCGTGTTCCTTTGCCTCGTGGGAATAGAGATATTCCTGCGCGTCGCCGACTTCCGCGATCTGCGCCTGACGCCGGAAGCGTACCGCTTGCCCTATCAGTACGATGCGGAAATCGGCTGGGTTCCGATCCCGAACAAGGTCACGAGCGACGGCGTTAGGATCAACAGCCTCGGACTTCGCGACATCGAGGGTGCGCCAACCACGAAGCCGACGATTCTCTTCATCGGCGACTCGTTCGTGTACGGCGCCGGCGTCAAAGACGGCCAACGTTTCACCGATCGCCTACGCGAGGATCTGCCGGATTTCAGGATCGTCAATGCCGGCGTCGCCGCGTACGGCACGGACCAGGAATATCTGCTGCTGCGGCGGCTATGGCCGCAGCTCAAGCCGAGCGTGGTGGTTCTCATCGTGTGCGTCGAAAACGACCATCGCGACAACTCCACCAATTCGGTCCACGGCCACACGCTCAAGCCCTACTTTTCCGAGAGCGGCGGCGTCTGGGAATTCCGCGGCATGCCGGTGCCGCGCGGCCACAAGTATTACTATTATAACAATGCGCTCGCCGAACGTTCGGCGCTGGTTCGCCTCGGCCTCGAAGTATACATGCTGCTGCGCTATCCTGCGGTCGTCGTGCCCGACCCGACGACGAAGCTTGTCGACATGATGCGCGACTATGTCGAATCGCACGGCGCAAAATTCCTGGTCGGGCTGCAGCTCCCCGATCCCGCGCTCGAGCCGCACTTGAAAGCCCAGAACATCCCCTATGTCCGCATGGACGGCGCCGACACCCTTCCCAATGACGGGCATTGGAGTCCGCGGGGCCATGTCACCGTCGCCGAGCGGCTCAAGGGGCTGTTGGTCGCCGAAAAGGCGCTTGCAGCGCCGCCGGCCGAGCAGTGATTATCGGCAGCGGCGTGCTACCATCGGGCATGACGCTGCTGAAATGGCTCTCGTTCGCGTTATGCGGCTACGTCGTTCTGGTGGCGGCGCTCTATTTCCTGCAGCGCGAGTTCATGTATTTCCCGCCGAACACCAACCGCATCCCGCCCGTCGATGCTGGATTCCCGGCTGCGGAAGAAGTCGTCCTCGCGACGAGCGACGGCGAGAAAGTGATCGCCTGGCATGTTGCGCCGCGGCCGGGCCGCGCGGTGGTGATCTTCTTCCATGGCAATGCGGAAGTGATCGCCTGGCGCGTTGCACGGTTCGAGAAAGTTGTTGCCGACGGCACCGGGCTCGTCGCGCTCTCCTATCGCGGTTACTTCGGCTCGACCGGCCGGCCGAGCGAACAGGGTCTCGTGCGCGACGCCGAGGCGGCCTACGCCTTCGCAGCCGCGCGCTATGCGGCTGATCGCATCATTCCTTGGGGCGTGTCGCTCGGCACTTGGCCTGCGGTCGCGATCGCCGTCGAGCATCAGGTCGGCAAGGTCGTTCTCGAGGGCCCGTTCACATCGGCGGTCGACATTGCTGCGTCGATCTATCCGTTCGTGCCGGTGCGAATGCTGATGAAGGATCAGTTACGGTCGGATGAACTGATCGGCCGGCTTGCCGCGCCTTTGCTCGTCATGCATGGGGGGCGTGACCGCGTGGTTCCGCTGCGGTTGGGCGAGCGGTTGTTTGCGCTCGCGCCTGTGGCGAAGCGCTTCGCACGCTTTCCGCGGGGCGGCCATGATGATCTCGATGCGCATGGCGCTGTCGAAACCGCGCTGCAGTTCATCTATGACGCCGACGACTAAGGCGTGGAGGCGCGGCAAATACTCGGCTCCGTGGAGCGCTTAACGTCTCGGCGACCTATTGTCGCGAGCGTGAGGCGCCGCGCCGCCGTGCGGGGGTTGCGGCTTTCTTTTCAGATCAATCCATTAGCAGCCTTTTGCACGGAACGACGGCGAGCTCCCGGATTTGTCCGCCAGCTCTCACGGCGCTTCTGTTTGAACCGGATCGCGCGCATCGGCACTAAAAAACACTTCCGTCGGACGCCTTCTCCCGACGCGCAAAATCATGAAGGGCGTCGTGAAGCTGCGCGACCTGCCACAGCGTAGCTCGATTAGCGACGGCGCGGAGCTCATCGGCCATTGGTGCGCCGAACAAAAATTCGATCGATCGCCAAAGGAGACGACAATGCGAACGATTCTTCTCGGGTTTGCGGCCCTCGCCGCGCTGCTCGCGCTCGACGCCGCGCCGGCGAACGCGCAGGTTTATCCCTGGTGCGCCAATTACGGCGGGCGTGGCGGGACGAACTGCTACTTCGCCAATCTCTGGCAATGCCAGCAAGCGGTGAGCGGGACCGGCGGCTATTGCTCGCCGAACCCCTTCTACGGGGAGGCCCCGCGTGCAACGCGCCGGTACGGGCGCTACTGAGCGGCCTCATCGCCGGTCCGCAACGTTGGTCATTGCCCCGGGTGACGCCGGCAGCGATACCTTTACCATCGTCGCGCTTCTGCAAGCAGGCGTCTCGAGACGGGTTTGTCTCGGGACGCCTTCGATTTCATCCAGACTGGATTTGTTCCCGCCACATTATGGCCCACCGCGCCGCTCGCGGATGACGCCCTTCCCGAAAAGATCATGAAGATCACGATTTTGCCGAGATAGGTCAAAGACCTCCCGCATCTGCTGTGCATCCTATGACGGCTGTATCGCATTGTGCGACGCACATAGGCGTCGCATGATCGTCAGCGCGTTGGGTTGGCAGGCCGCGAAGGTGGAGGGGCGGCGTGCCGATATGTTGGCATGCGGCCGATGCTCTCTCGGGCAAAGGCGCGCCGAGACGGAAAGTGCGAACAACGAATGGACCCGCACGGCGTCGGACTGCTTCCCACACTTGTCGCGAGCCTGCTGGTCGCTTTCATCGGGGGATTCGCCGCCCGGGCGGTGCGCTTGTCGCCGGTGTTTGGCTATCTTTTCGCCGGCATCGTCCTCGGACCGTTTACGCCTGGCTATACCGTCGATCAGGCGATCACCAATGAGCTCGCCGAAATCGGCGTCGCGCTGCTCCTGTTCGGGGTCGGGCTGCATTTCTCGTTCGACGACCTCCTCGCGGTGCGGCGGAGCGCCGTGCCGGGCGCAGTGATCCAGATCACTATTGCGACCGTGTTTGGCTACTGCGTAACGACCTTCCTGATCGGCTTGCCGTCGAGCGCGGGTTGGGTCGTCGGTCTGTCGCTGGCGATCGCGAGCACGGCGGTTGCAACGCGCGCCTTGGAAGAACGCGGTCAGCTTGCCGCCGTTGCGGGCCGCATCGCTCTCGGTTGGCTGGTGGCGCAGGACATCGTCGTGATTCTGGCGCTGACCCTGCTGCCGGTGCTGGCCGCCGGTCGGGAATTCCAGTTTGTCGATCTCCTCCTCGAACTCGCGCGGGCCTTGGTTCAGATCGCCGGATTCGTCGCAATCATTGTTCTGGTGGGGCGGCGCGCCATCCCGTGGCTGCTCGGCCATGTCGCCCGGGTCGGATCACGCGAGCTGTTCACGCTCGCCGTTATCGTGGTGGCGCTGGGGATCGCTTACGGGTCGGCCATTCTATTCGGCACCTCGCTCGCGCTCGCCGCCTTTTTCGCCGGCGTGGCGCTGGGCGAAAGCGACCTCAGCCACCATGCCGCTGCCGAGGCGCTGCCGATGCAGCAGGTATTCGCGGTGCTGTTCTTCGTTTCGGTCGGCATGCTGTTCGATCCGTTGACGCTGGTGCGGATGCCGGTCGAGATCGCGGCGCTCCTGCTCACCATCGTGATCGGCACGGGGCTGACCACGATCCTGATTCTGCTGGCGCTGCGCGCCTCTCCCGACACGGCCGCACTGGTCGGGGCGTCGTTTGCGCAGATCGGCGAGTTTTCGTTCATCCTGACTGACCTGGCGGTGCGGCGCGGTCTGATCGATGCGGGCGGGCGCGACCTGGTGCTCGCCGTCGCGCTGATTGCGATCGTGCTCAATCCCCTGATGTTTCCGCTGGCGCGCTGGCTCGCGCGGGCGGTGGCCGGCTGGACTGTTTTTGCCCGTCTGCGCAAACGACGAGGCGGGATCACCCTGCGCGGCAGTCCCTTCATGTCCGACCACGCGATCCTGATCGGACACGGCCGGGTGGGGCGGACGGTCGCGAGCGCGCTGCGCGCCCATGGGCTGAGCTACGTCGTGGTCGAGTCCGACCGCAAGTTGACGGAAAAGCTCCGAGCCGAGGGGACCCGCGTGGTTTATGGCGACGCCACACGTGAAGAGGTCCTCGCCGCCGCGCACCCACGCTCGGCGCGGCTGATCGTGGTCGCCCTGCCGGACGCATTCCAGGCGCGGCAGGTCATTGCGCTTGCCCGCAAGTTCAATCCGGAGATCGAGACGGTGGTGCGCACCCATTCGGAGGCGGAGGCGCTTTATCTCGCGGAGTCGGGAGTGGGGCTCGCGGTGATAGGGGAACGGGAGATTGCCGTCGGTATGTCCGACTTTGCCCTGCAACGTCTAGGCGTTGGCGCCCGCGACGCCCGTAACACAGTGGACCGCCTGCGGGGCAAAGGCGGCGCTCCCGACAAGGCTTGACCTCAACACCACCGCCATCGATCGGCGCTGGTCTGGGCTAGCCGATACTACGCCGTGAGCATTCTAACCTACTGAATTTTAGAGTTCTAACTTGACTCTCGAAGCCCTGGCGAACACATTCGAAGTGGAAAAATGATAATGATTACGAATTGCTTGGGGGATTGCCATGGCGAGTCAGCCGAGCAAAAGCGCCGTCGGGGCACAACTCCTGCTCGGCGAAGCCCCGCGCGGCTTTTGCGGGCGCATCCACGCGATCCATGTCAATGGCTACGCCTCCGGCCTCTCCGCCGCAGAGTTGGAGACCCGCCTAATCGAACTCGGGTTTGTCGAGGGCGCGCGAATCGAGATCCTGCATGAGGGTGCGTTCGGCCGCGATCCGATCGCCATCCGGGTGAATGACGCGACAATTGCCCTGCGCCGCCGCGAGGCTATGGCGATCCTGGTGAGCTGACTCGATTATTGGACTGACTGGACGTTACTGGGCTATGAGCGTCATCGAGGAGGCGGGTCCGCGAAATCTTGCGATTGTCGGCAACCCGAACAGCGGCAAGACGGCCGTCTTCAACGCCCTTACCGGGAGCCGCCAGAAAGTTGCGAATTACCCAGGGGTTACGGTCGAGCGCAAATCCGGCCTGTTCCGTACGCCTGCCGGCCGCACCGTCAACCTGATCGATCTTCCCGGAACGTATTCCTTGCGCGCGCGGAGCCCCGACGAGGAGGTGACCCGCGACGCGGTGCTCGGGCGCCTGAAGGGCGAAGCCGTCCCCGACATGCTGCTCTGCGTCGCCGATTCCACCAATCTGCGCATCGCGTTACGGCTTGTGCTTGAACTCAAGCGGATCGGCCGGCCGATCGTGCTCGCGCTCAACATGATCGACATCGCGCACCGCCGCGGTTTCGAGTTCGACCTCGATCGGTTGTCCGCGGAATTGGGCGTGCCGGTGGTGACGTCGGTTGCGGTGCGCCGCGGCGGCGTCGAGGAATTGCTGCGGCGGATGGACGAATTATTCGCCGGTCCCGCGTCGACTGCTGCAGAGGCCAATACCTGGGCCCCGCCGAGCCCGGCCGACTTGCGGGCGATGCAGCGCGAGGCCGACCGGATCTTGCGGGCTGCGGTGCGCGTCCCGGGGCGTCCGGATACGCTGACCGGCCGCCTCGACGCCGTCCTCCTGCATCCGGTCGCGGGACTCATCATCCTGCTCACCATTCTGTTCGTGATGTTCCAGGCGGTGTTCTCCTGGGCGCGGCCGCTGATGGACCTGATTTCGGCTGGCTTCGACGCGCTTGGCGGGTTCGTGCAGGAGACGCTCCCGGCCGGCCTCCTGCAGAGCTTCATCCAGAACGGGCTAATCTCCGGGGTCGGTAGCGTCATCGTCTTCCTGCCGCAAATCTTGATCCTTTTCTTGTTCATCCTTCTTTTGGAGGATTTCGGCTATCTTGCTCGCGCAGCTTTCTTAATGGACCGCATCATGGGCAGCGCCGGCCTCCATGGCCGCGCCTTCATTCCGCTCTTGTCGAGTTTTGCCTGCGCCATTCCAGGGATCATGGCGACGCGCGTGATCGATAGTCGGCGCGACCGGCTGACAACGATCCTGGTCGCGCCGCTGATGACCTGTTCTGCGCGTATTCCGGTGTATGTGCTTATCATTTCAGCCTTTATTCCGGATAGGCAGGTGTTCGGCTGGATCGGGCTGCAAGGCCTTGTGATGTTCGGCCTTTATGCGATCGGGATCGCGAGCGCGCTTGCGGTGTCGTTCGTCGCCAAGCGCCTGTTCTGGCGCGACGCCCAGCCCGAGCCGTTCATGCTGGAACTGCCGGACTACAAGCTCCCGCGCGTGCACAACATTGCTCTCGGACTCGTCATGCGGGCCAGGATTTTCCTCGAACGGGCCGGTACGACGATCCTGTCGATGATGGTGTTGATCTGGTTCCTTGCCTCGTTCCCGCGACCGCCCGCGGGCGCCACGGAGCCGGCCATCGACTATAGCCTCGCCGCCATCATCGGGCGTGCGCTCGAGCCGGTCACCGCGCCGATCGGCTTCAACTGGCAGATCAACGTCGCGCTGATCCCCGGCATGGCGGCGCGCGAGGTCGCAGTGGCGGCGCTCGGCACGGTTTATGCGATCGAGGGAGGCAAGGAAGCGGCCGAGCAGATCGGGCAGCGGCTGGCGGCGAGTTGGAGCCTCGCGACCGCGCTGGCGCTGCTCGCCTGGTACATTTTCGCTCCGCAATGCGCCTCGACGCTTGCCGTGATCAAGCGAGAGACCGGCAGCTGGCGATGGATGTGGATCACGGCGCTTTACATGCTTGCGCTCGCCTACCTCGCCGCGCTCGTGACCTATAATGTCGCCGCCGCGCTTGGGGCGGGCTGACCGTATCGCCCATTTCTCCCGATTGCCCCAGCAAGCCGCAATGCCCCCTTCAGCGCGGCTTGATGTGGGTCAACGCGATGTTCTGCGAGCAGGGCCAGCTGTAAAGCCTTCGGGTTGATCGGCGACGCCGAATCACCACGATACCGCGGCCGGCGTATAGAGCCGGTGGTTGCAGGCCGTACCGCCTGTTTTATATGAGCGTTTGAATGAGCCGTAACCGCCCATCGCCGAAGCGCCGACTGCAATATGCAGCAGTGCCGTACCGACGGCGGGACGACGGCGTCATCGAGATAATGCTCGTAACATCGCGCGAGACCAAGCGCTGGGTCATTCCGAAGGGCTGGCCAATCGGGGGGGCGAAGCCGTACGCCTCGGCGGCCCGTGAAGCCCTGGAGGAGGCGGGAGTGGTGGGGCGGGCGGAGACCGACGCGATCGGCGCCTACCATTACGCCAAGCGCCTGAAAAACGGGACCGAAGCGCGTTGCAAAGTCGAGGTGTTCCCGCTCGAAGTGAAGAGCCAGCGCAAGCGATGGCGCGAGAAGGGAGAGCGAAAGGCGCGCTGGTTCGAGCTTCCGAAGGCGGTGCAAGCGGTTCAGGAGGCGGGCCTGCGGCGGCTATTGCGCAACCTTGATGGGCTTGTGCCGGCCCGCAAGCGGGCGAACCGCTCCTGAGGGCCGCCCGTTGCTTGCGGGCTAAGCCAGGTCGGGCGAAGCCAAGCCATCGATGAACTGCTATCATTATTCTTGAGCGGGTCACCGCGGGGACAGCATGAATCTGATCCGCATCTATCTGCGGACGCTCGGGTTGCTTGCGCCGGCCGCACGGCTTGCTTGGGCGCTGGCGATCGCCAACCTCCTGCTCGCCGCCGCGCAATTCGCCGAACCGGTGCTGTTCGGCCGCGTCATCGACACGCTGTCGCTGACGCAGACGAATCCTACGGCGTTCCGCTGGTCGACGCTCGGCGCCTTGCTCGCGGTGTGGGGCGTTTTCGGCCTGTTCAACATCGTCTGCAGCACGCTGGTCGCGCTGTACGCCGACAGGCTCGCGCATCGAGAACGGCAACGGGTGCTCACCGACTATTTCGAGCACGTGTTGCAACTGCCGCTTGCCTTTCATTCGGCAACCCATTCCGGCCGGCTGATGAAGATCATGCTGCAGGGGACGGACGCGCTGTTCGGCCTGTGGCTCGCCTTCTTCCGCGACAACCTTGCGGCCTTCGTCTCCTTTTTCGTGCTGCTGCCGCTCGCGCTCGTGCTCAACTGGCGGCTTGCTCTGGTGCTGCTGGTGCTGTGCGCGGTGTTTGCGGCGCTCACGGCCTATGTGATGCGCAAGACCGAGGCGCTGCAGAAACGCGTCGAGGATAATTACTCCGAACTGGCCGAGCGGGCCTCCGACACCCTCGGCAATGTCGCGCTCGTGCATAGCTTCACTCGGGTCGAGGCGGAGGTGTCCGGCCTGAAAACGGTGATCGACCGGCTGCTCGCTGCGCAAATCCCAGTTCTCTCATGGTGGGCGGTGGTTGCCGTGCTCACGCGCGCCTCCACCACTTTGACATTGCTCACCATCGTCGTGCTCGGCGCGCTCCTGAATGCGCAAGGACTTGCCTCGATCGGCGAGATCGTGACCTTCACCGGCTTTGCGACCATGCTGATCGCCCGCCTCCAGGACGCGGTGTGGTTCGTCAACCGGGTGTTTTCGGAAGCTCCGCGACTGGCCGAATTCTTCGCCATGTTCGACACGACCCCCGCGATCCGCGACAAGCCCGGCGCGCTCGATCCCGGCCGGGTGAGGGGAGAGGTCGTCTTCGACGACGTTTCGTTTTCCTATGACGGCAAGCGGCCGGCGGTCGCCGACCTCGGCTTCACCGCCGCGCCGGGAGAGCGGATCGCGCTCGTGGGCACGACCGGGGCCGGCAAGTCGACGGCGCTGTCGCTGCTCTACCGCGCCTTCGATCCGCAATCGGGCGCGATCCGGATCGACGGCCGCGACGTGCGCGACATGACGCTCGCGTCGCTCCGCCGCAATATCGGCGTGGTGTTCCAGGAAGGCCTCCTGCTCAACCGCTCGATCGCCGAGAATCTGCGCATCGGCAAGCCGGACGCGACCGAGGCGGAGCTGCGCGACGCCGCAGCGCGCGCCCAGGCGCTCGATTTCATCGACCGCGATCCGAACGGTTTCGACGCGCGGGTCGGCGAACGCGGCCGTCTCATCTCCGGCGGCGAGCGCCAGCGCCTGTCGATCGCCCGCGCGCTGTTGAAGGAGCCGCCGATCCTCATTCTCGACGAGGCGACGAGTGCGCTCGACGCCAAGACCGAGGCGAAGCTCCTGATCGCGCTGGAAGAGGTGATGCGGGGTCGCACCACCTTCGTCATCGCCCATCGGCTGGCGACCATCAGGCGCGCGGACCGCATTCTGATGTTCGAACACGGCCGCATTGTCGAGGCGGGCTCCTTCGACGAATTGATGCGCAAGGGCGGCCCGTTCGCCGAACTTGCCCAGGCGCAATATCTATCCGCCGAACCGCCCGCGCCGCCGTCCGCGGGGCCGGACGAAATCCGCGCAGCGGAGTAGCGGGGCGGATTGAGATCCGAGAGGAACTATTTTTCTGGAAACACCTCTCAAGGGATTGACGCCCGGACAAGGTCGATCAAGGCGAAGACGCGTTTCGTAGATTGGCCGCGTTTGGAAGCAATCTCGCTCGCTTCTGCAAGGCTGCTGCAGTAATACGTTCAGTTTCGGCGATGGGACATCGAACCGTGCCGTGAATTACGCTTTACGTAATGAATAAATACGGCTACGCGTAATAGCCGATGATCGTCAGCTATCGGGACAAGAGGACCGAGCGATTCGCGAACGGCGCGCGTGTCAAGGAATTCTCCGGCTTTTCCCGGCAAGCCGAAGTTCGGTTAGATCGCTTGGAGGCGGCGAACAGCCTCAGGGACCTCGCCGCCCTGCCGGGCAACCGGTTAGAAACTCTCAAAGGGTCGCGGCAAGGGCAGTACAGCATTCGTATCAACGACCAATGGCGGATTTGCTTCGAGTGGCCAGAAGGTTTGCCTGGGCCAGTTAATGTCGAGATCGTCGATTATCATTGAGGGCGTCATGTCGCGCACGCCGATTCATCCTGGAGAACAGCTCGCCGAAGAGTTACGAGAGCTCGGCGTCTCCGCGGCCGAACTTGCGCGGCAGATCGACGTGCCGGTGAATCGTGTGACGGCAATCCTTAATGGCCAGCGTGGCGTCACTGCCGACACCGCGTTGCGCCTCGGCCACTGGTTCGGCACGAGCCCGGAGTTCTGGCTCAATTTGCAGACGCTGTATGAGCTTCGTCGCGCGCGCAAGCTATCGGGAGCACGGGTCAATAAGCTTCCCACCCTTGCCGCCCAAAAGACAAAGGTGAACCGCGCGCGCAAGGCCTCTTGAGCGCAAACCGACGCATTGAGGCCCTGCGGGCCGGACGAAATCCGCGCGGCGGAGTAGTGGGGCGGGCCCTCAGGCGCGCAGCATGCGCATCAGCACGGCGTCCTTGCGGATGAAATGGTGATAGAGCGCCGCCGCGATGTGCATGACCGCGAGGAAGGCGATCGTTAATCCGAGCACGCGGTGCACGAGGAACATGCGCTCGGAAAAAGCGCGATCGACCGGCCAAATGGGCGGAAGTTCGAACAGCCAGAACACCAGGATCGGCGCGCGATAGGCGGAAGTGCCGATCCAGCCGACGATCGGCTGCACGATCAGGAGCGCATAGAGGGCCCAGTGCACGATATGCGCGACGCTGCGCTGGATAGCGGGCACGACGTCCGGCAACGGTGGTGGCGGATGAGCCAGGCGATAAACCAATCGAACAATCATGATCGGCAAGAGTAGAACGCCGAATGAGCGGTGCAGATGGAACAACAGGTCCTGCGTCGGTCCGGGCTGCGCATTGATCATATAGATGCCTGCGGGAATCATGCCGATCACGATGACTGCAGTCACCCAATGCAGCACCCGCGCGGTGAGCGTATAGCCTTGCTCGCCCCCCGAAATGCCTATTGTCCCCGCAGTCATCGCGCAGCCCTCCACGATTCATGCCTCTTTTCAACAAAGCGAGAGACCGTCAGCGATTGCACGCACTTTCGACCACGCCCGGCCAGCCGCCAGCTTGAGCCGTCGCAGCTTGCCAGGATAAAGTCGCTCGCTACACAAGTTCTCGGCGCAATGTGGATTTGTTGCATCCGGTGTCGGATCAAGCCCCCGCGGACCCGTTTTCCTGGCGTCAGTCCGGCGTGATTTCGTCCGACGGCTGGGCCGATGTGCCGTCGGCGTTTCGCGCAGGCTCGACACTGCCGCCACCGTGGGCCGCACTTTTCGGGCCGCTGCAGGCCGGGACGACAGACGAATTGATGGTGATCGGCCAGATTGGCCAGTCGATCGACGGGCGCGTCGCCACCGTCGGCGGCCGACACGAGTTCATCAATGGCTCGGCGGGCCTCGCTCATCTGCATCGCTTGCGGGCGTTGGTGGACGCCGTGGTGATCGGAATCGGCACCGCGCTTGCAGACGATCCGCTGCTCACGGTGCGGCGAGTGACCGGGCCCAACCCGGCGCGCGTCGTGATCGATCCGCGTGGGCGCCTTCCTGCGACAGCGCGCTTGCTCGTCGATGACGGCGCCCGCCGTTTGGTCGTAACAGAATCGAGCGCGCGGCCTGGCTGGCCGCCCGGCGTCGAACGCCTTGTGCTGCCGGCGGAAGGCGGATGCATCGATCCTGGAAATATCCTTGCGGCGCTCGCGGAGCAGGGATTCCGCCGCTTCCTGATCGAGGGCGGAGCGGACACGTTGTCGCGCTTTCTCGCGGCGCAATGCCTCGACCGGCTGCATATCGTCGTCGCGCCGGTCATTCTCGGGTCGGGGCGCGCGAGTTGCACGCTCGCCGCCATCGCGCATGCCGATGACGCAATCCGGCCGCAGGTCCGATCCTACCCGCTCGGCGACGAGGTGCTGTTCGACTGTGACCTTTCATGTCAGCGCCGCCCGCTGGGATACGCAAAAAAATCGATATGACCGATCCGCAAATGCAAGATTTGCGCGGCCCGCAGGCTCTTGCGGCGCGCAACCCAGCCTTCGATCGCGCTTGTCGCGACCCCGCCGATTTCCGCTGCGGCGCCGGCAAAGCCTGCCAGAACCTCCGCCTGGAGATCGTCTGCCGGTCCTAACGCCCAATCGGATGCGCCCAGCTCGACCGTGTAGCCGAGTCGCTCGAACAGCCCAATCGCGGCCGCCGCGGCGGCCGGGCCGAGCGCCGGCCCAAAGCCCTTGTCCGCACATTGATGGCGGTGAAAAGCCGCGATGATCGCCGCATCTGAAGGGTCGGCTGGCTCGAGCGCAACGCGCCCGTCATAGGTCAGCGCAGCGTAGAAGCGCAGTTTGCGTGCGGCGATTTCGGTCACGAGCCGCTCGATCCACTCGGCCGAAACGAGGTCGAGAAAGCCCGAAGTGGTCACCAGATCGACTGGCCCATCCAGTGCGGTCTCTAGATCATGGGCAAGATCGAGCGGGATGGCCCGAACCGTAACGTCCGCGCTGGGGGCCGGTGGCACGCGCGCAAGCAGGCTGAGGTCGTTGTCGACGAGGCGCCAGCTCTGGCGCTGGGGGAGGGCGCAAGACATGGCCCGCAGCGTCGCTCCAGTGCCGCACGCGAGATCGACAAGGGTAACGGACGGATGCATGGCGATGGATCGGGCGACCGTTGCGAGCACCGCGGTATTGCGTGCTCGCCGATCGTAGGGCTCGCGGCGAGCGAGCCATTCGATGGAGAAGCCGCTCACGCAATAGCCTCGATCGTTTCGGCGACGCGCTGCGCTGAGGCCTGCCAGGTAGGGAGCCGGTCGGCGGCGGCAAGCGCCGCCGCGGCCAGATGCTCGCGCAGCGCCCGGTCGGTGATCAGCCGGCGCAGCGCTGCCGCGAGCGCTTCGATATCATCGGGAGGCACGAGCAGGCCCGCGCCGGGACGGATCATGTCGGGGATCGCCCCGGTGGCGGTGCCGATCATCGGCAGACCGCGGCTAGCCGCTTCGGCGAAGGCCATGCCGTATCCTTCGAAGCGCGAGGCGAGCACGAACACGTCCGCCGCTGCGTAAAACTCGGCGAGACGGTCGGGCGTGACCGCACCGGCAAGGGTGATGCGCCGGGCAAGGCCGAGCGCGGCGATCTGGGCTTCCAGTTGCGCCGTCGTCGCCGGATCGCGGTCGCGCGGGCCGACGATGGTGAGCCGCCAATCGAGATCCGCGACCTTGGCGAGCGCCGAAACCAGCACATCGTGGCCCTTGCGCGGCACCAACGAACCGACCGACAAAAGCGCAATAGGCCCGCCGGAATTTCCCCGTGCCCGGGCGACGCGATCACTGCCGGGCGGAGCGACCGTGATGCGATCGCGCGGCACGTCATAGCCGGAGACGAGGATGCGCGCGGTCGCTCCGCTGGTCACCACGATATGGCGGGCGCCGGCGAGCGCTGCCCGTTCGTTTTCGCGCAATTGCGCCGCTTCGTCGCGCGCAAGGCCCGCCTCCAAAGCCAGCGGGTGGTGGACGAGCGCGATTACCGACCGGGTCTTGCAGAAATTTGCCGCCAGCTCCGGCAGGACGCCATAAGCGAGCCCGTCGATGATGATCGGCAGTCCTGGCGGCACGCGTTCGAGCGCAGCGAGCGCTGCGGCCCTCGTTTCGCGGCTCGGCCACGGAAAATCGTCACCAAGGTTAATGACGTCGATCGTAAATCCGAGCCGACGGAGCTCTGCGATTATTCGGCGATCGTAGACATAGCCTCCGGTCGGGGTATCGAGGTCACCGGGCACGGCGAATACAATTCGCTTCACCACAGCGTCGCCTCGTACCAGGCGCGGGCGAGATGCGATTCGGAAACGGTGACGCGGATCGCCGCAAGCTCGCGTCCCTCGCGGCCGAGTTCGCCGGCGCGCGCCGCCATGGCCAGGCGATCGAACACATAACGCGCAAGAAACTCGGTCGTCGTATTGACCTCGGCGAATTCCGGCAGTTCGTCGAGATTGCGGTAGTCGAGCGGGGCGAGAGCCGCTTTGAGCGCGGCGTGCGCGCGGCCGATATCGACGACGATTCCATTCGCATCAAGCTGCTCCGCCATGAAGGCGGCATCGATGACGAAAGTCGCCCCATGCAGGCGCTGCGCCGGGCCGAACACGTCGCCGCGGAACGAATGGGCGACCATGATGTGATGGCGGACTTCGACGGCGAACACAGGGTCCTCAGTCAGATTACGGCTGGCCTGACGTGGGATAGTCGATCACTTGACACAATGCGCGGCTCTCGGGCGAGAAAATTTGGGCGAGTCTTCCCGGCAGGTCCGCGAACGGCAGAGCGGGCGCGAGCAACACGTCAAGGCGCGGATCGGCGAGAAGTTTCATGGCGGCGGCAAGCCTGCGGCGTGGCGTCCAGCGCGAGCGGTGCGACGGAGCGACGCGGCCCACCTGGCTTGATATGAGCCGCAGCCGCCGGCTGTGGAAAGCGCCTCCCAGCGGAGCCGTGACCTCGTTGCGCCCAAACCAGCTCAGTTCCAATATCGTCGCTTCTTCGCCAGCGAGCTGCAATGCAGTCGCGAGAGCTGCGCCGCTCCCGCTCGCATGGACGACGAGGTCGCAGTCGTGCGGCGCATTTTCTGGCGACGCAAAGCCCAATCCGAGGCGGCTAGCCGGTTCGGCGCGGGCGGCATCGATATCCATGACGGTGACTTCGGCCCCGGGAAGTGCGCCGCATAGCCATGCGACCAGCAGGCCGACCACGCCGCCGCCGACCACCGCGATGCGATCCGCCGGGCCGGGCGCCGCATCCCACACGGCGTTGAGCGCGGTTTCCATATTGGCGGCGAGCACGGCGCGGCGTGCCGGAACGCCGTCCGGCACGACAACGACGGCGGAAGCGGGAAGCGCAAACACCGTCTGATGCGGATGGAGCGCGAACACCGTGCGGCCGCGCAGTCCCTCGGGGCCGGTCTCGACCCGGCCGACGAGTGAATAGCCGTACTTAACGGGGAATGGAAACGCGCCCGCCATGAAGGGGCAGCGCATGCGCTCGAACTCCGTCTCCGGTACGCCGCCCGTGAAGACAAGCCGCTCGGTGCCACGGCTAAGCGCGCTGTGCAGCGCGCGGACGATAATATCCGAAGGACCCGGCTTCGGCTCGGGCTCGACGCGGAGCTCCGCCTTGCCTGGCGAGACATACCACAGAGCTTCAGCCTTGCCGTCGCCGTGATCGCGCGCCACTCGCAAATCCTTTATTGGCGTGTCAACGAGTTCCTGGCTATACCCCATTCCGCAGAATATCGCGTAAATCGCAAAGAGGGCAGGAATTCCTCACATGACAGCAGGCGTGACCGCGGCACCGATCGCGGCGGCGGTTCCGGCTGCGTCGATCGGACGCCGGCGCATTACGTTCGCGGCGCTCGTCCTCTCGACCATGGCGGCGATGTTCTGGCTGACGGCGCGTACGCTCGCGCCCGGCGGCCTCGGCGTCCTCGATATCGTGCTGATCGCGCTGCTTGCTTTGACCCTTCCGTGGACGGTCATCGGCTTCTGGAACGCGGTAATCGGCTTGCTCGTCATGCGCCTTGCCAAGAATCCGATTGCGGCCGTGCTGCCGGCAGTCGAGCGGCTGCGCGGCGGCGAGCCGATCACGGCTTCGACCGCGATCCTCCTCTGCACCCGTAACGAACAGCCCGACCGCATCCTCCGCAATCTCCAGCCATTGCTCGCCGGCCTCGCCGAGGCGGGCGTGGGCGACCGGTTCCATCTCTATGTCTTGAGCGACACCAGCAATCCCGCGATCGCAGCCGACGAGGAGCGGCAGTTCGGCACGTTCGAGGCCGACTGGCGCGACCGTATCGCCGTCACCTATCGCCGTCGCGCCACCAACGAAGGGTACAAGGCGGGCAACATCGCCGATTTCTGCGCCCGCTGGGGCGATCGGCACGAATTCGCCATCACGTTGGACGCCGACAGCATTATGTCCGCCAACGCGGCGCTGCGGCTGGTTCGTTTGATTGCCTCCGATCCCAAGATCGGCATTGTGCAAGGTCTGGTGATCGGGCTTCCGTCGACCAGCGCCTTCACCCGCCTGTTCCAGTTCGGGATGCGCCTGGGAATGCGCGCCCATACGATCGGCAGCGCCTGGTGGCAGGGCGATTGCGGTCCCTATTGGGGGCACAATGCGGTCCTGCGGCTCAAGCCGTTCATGGCGCACTGCGAATTATCCGCCTTGCCGGGCGACGGCCCGCTCGCCGGCCATGTGCTGAGCCATGACCAGATCGAGGCGACGCTGATGCGGCGGGCCGGATACGAAGTGAGGGCGTGGCCGGAGGAGGATCTCGGCTTCGAGGAAAACCCGCCGACTCTGGTCGAATTCATCCGGCGCGACCTGCGCTGGTGCCAGGGCAATATGCAGTATTTGAGCTTCATTAATCTGCCCGGCCTGCACTTTGTCAGCCGCTGTCAGCTCGCCTTTGCGATCCTCATGTTCGTCAATTCGCTCGCGTGGATCGCCTTTTTCACGGTCGGCGTGCTGGCGCTTGCGTTTGCTGCGCATCCCGGCGCCCTGGTGAATCCAGGTCCGGGCCACGCGCTCCTGTGGACCATGCTTGCGATGTGGTTTGCCCCGCCGATCGCGACCGCGATCGATGTGTTGCTGCACCCGCAGCTCCGCCGGTCGTTCGGCGGCCCGGCGCGGTTTCTTGCGAGCGTCGCTGCGGCCCTATGCTTTAATCTCCTGCTGGCGCCGATCATGTGGCTTGCGCATACGATCTTTCTCGGAAGCCTTCTGTTCGGACGTAACATCGGATGGAGCGGCCAAAAACGGGAGTATCACCGGGTGCCGGCTGCGGTTGCGCTGCGATGGCTGTGGCCGCAAACCGTGCTCGGCTGGGGCGCAATTATTATTTTGGCGTTCGCGCAACCGGCGGCGCTTCCCTACGTATTGATCATCGCGGGTGGATTGGCGCTTGCCGCGCCATTTGCCGTCGTGACCTCCCGCAGCGAGTTCGGACGCCTGCTGATGCGCCGCGGGCTCGGGCGGCTGCCGGAGGAAATCGCGCCGCCGCCGATCCTGCGCGCGATTGCCCTGCCGGCGCTCGATGCTGCGGCTATTTCCTCGCCGCCGGAGGCGCGCTTGACGGAATGCTCAAAGGCCTGCGGTCCATAAGAGGCATCCTCAAATCGCTGCGCATGTATTATGGCGATCGCCGCCACCGCGCCGGTCTCGAACGCCTGTACCGCCGGTTTGTGCGCGAGGGCGATCTCGTCTTCGACATCGGCGCGCATGTGGGGGACCGCGTCGGCGTCTTCCGCCGGATCGGCGCGCGGGTGATCGCGGTCGAGCCGCAGCCGGCGTTGGTCGCGGTGCTGCGGTTCATCTATGGGCGCGACCGGGCGGTGACGATCGAGTCGGTCGCCATCGGCCGCGCCGAGGGCTTCGCCGAGTTGATGATCAATCGCGAAAACCCGACCGTCTCCACCGCTTCTCGCGCCTTCATTGCTGCTGCCGCCGGTGCGAAGGGCTGGGAAGGCGAGTGCTGGGGCGACCATATTCGTGTGCCGATGACCACGCTCGATGCGCTGATCGCGCGGCACGGCGCTCCCGCTTTCGCCAAGGTCGACGTCGAGGGGTTTGAGGCCGAGGCCCTTGCCGGCCTCACGCGCGCCATCCCGGCGCTGTCCTTCGAATTCACCACCATCCAGCGCGACGTGGCGCTTGCCGCGCTCGACCGCTGCGTCGCGCTCGGATATGCGCGGTTCGCCGCATCGCTCGGCGAGACGCATGTCTTCACCCACGAGGGCTGGCTCTCCGCGGAGGAGATGCGCCATTGGCTCACCGACCTGCCGCACGCGGCGAATTCGGGTGACGTGTATGCCGTTCTTTGAGAAGGCGGCATCGGGCTTGAATCCACTACGGCCGCGCACGCCCCCTCCCCAACCCTCCCCCGCGTGCGGGGGAGGGAGCAACCCGCAGCGACGCGGGAGGGGGTGGCCCGCGGCATCGGTCGCTGCGCTCGCGGGCTTTGGCTTTGCGCTGACGCTCTACGTCTTCTACCCCGGCGTCATGACCTACGACGCCCTCTACGTGTACAAGGCGATCGCCGAGGGTCGGGTTGGCGACTGGCAGTCGCCGGTGATGACTGCGTTGTGGGCCGCGGTCGATCCGATCGCGCCGGGCGCGGGCAGCATGTTGCTCCTCACCGCAGCGCTTTATTGGCTTGGCTTCGGCCTCGTCGGGATCACGCTGGCCCGGCGCGCGCCGTGGCTCGGCGTGGTCGCGGTTCTGCTGGCTTTCGCCCCGCCCGCTTTCATGTTTCTCGGCGTCATCTGGCGCGACATGCTGTTCGCGGGCGTGTGGCTCTGCGCCGCGGCGTTGGTGTTCGCCGCCGCTACAGCGCGCTCAGCTTTGTGCATCGCCGCGCAGGCAGTCGCCCTTGCGCTCGTCGCCCTCGGCGTGATGCTGCGGCCGAATGCGCTCGTCGCCGCGCCGCTGCTCGCAACTTATGCCCTGTGGCCCAGCCGGTTCGCATGGAAGCGCGTTGCGCTTGCCTATGTTCCCGCGGGTCTGATTCTCTTCGGCGTGATGCATGTCGTCTATTACGACGCGCTCGGCGCCGTGCGTCAGCATCCGCTGCATTCGCTGTTCGTGTTCGACCTCGGCGGCATCACCCATTTCAGCAAAAAAAACCAGTTTCCGACGACGTGGTCGCCGGCCGAGCAGCAACGCCTCGTGACCGATTGCTACGATCCCTACTTGTGGGATGCGTATTGGCACGGCCGGCCGTGCAGCTTCGTCATGGGCCGGATCGAGAACGAGCAGCA
>JBAPYK010000207.1:0-1746 GCA_049284695.1 Rhodoplanes sp.
CCCAAAAGCTCGAACATTACGAGATCGCTGCGTATGGCACTGCTGCGGCTCTGGCTGGCCAACTCGACCTGCGTGATGAGCAGCGACTGTTGTATGAGAGCCTTGAAGAGGAAAAGGAGACGGATGCGCTACTGACAATGCTGGCCAAGGGCGGGATGAATCAAGACGCCATTGCAGTGGCCCCTTAACTCGGTAACAAACCCTCCCAGATCAGCGTGAGAGGATCGAGGAGAGCACCATGGCCACCGCCGCACCGGACCACGACCAAAGCAAGACTGCGATCATCGTCGGCGCCTCGCGAGGTTTGGGCCTTGGGCTCGCACGCGAGTTCGCCCGCCGCGGCTGGCAGGTCACCGCCACGACGCGCAGTGCGGCAGCCGCGACCGAGCTTGTCGACGAGGTGGCCGCCTCCGACGGGGGGATTGCGGTCGAGGAGGTGGACCTTGACCGGCCTGAAAGCGTCGACGCGCTCGCCACGCGTTTGGCCGGACGCCGCTTCGGCCTCGTTTTCATCAATGCCGGCGTCGCCGGGCCCCAGCACCAATCCGCCGACATTGCCACCCCACAGGAGGTCGGCGCGCTCATGTATACGAATGCCGTCGCGCCGATCCGCCTCGCGCGGCGGTTGCTGCCGCTCATTGCCGACGGTGGCACGCTCGCCTTCATGTCCTCGAACATGGGCTCGGTCGCCGACAATCTGGAGGGGGGCATGGAGCTCTATCGGGCAAGCAAGGCAGCGCTCAACTCGCTGACTCGCGGCTTCGTGGTGACCGATGTCGGAGACCGGCCGATTGCGGTGTTGAGCATGCATCCCGGCTGGGTAAGGACAGCCATGGGCGGCGCCGATGCCCCGCTCGCGGTCGAGGAGAGCGTGGCTGGGTTAGCCAACGTCATCGAGGCGAGCCGGCCGCCCGGCCATCGTTTCATCGACTACCAAGGGGCTGAGCTGCCGTGGTAACGCGGAGGTGTTGTGGGGACCCCGCCACCTTTGAGCATCACAGTTGAACAGGGTGCGGGCGAATGAACACCTATTGAACTTGAAGCGCGCTTGGCTGTGCAGTGCGCGCTGCGAACGGCCCCACGGGCATCAGCAGGCGGGATTGAAAATCAACATAAGCCCGCGACTGTCCGCTCCCTTTTCCTGTCTTGTGTGTCATTCTTCCCGTGTTCATCGCGGGCCGCCGGGAAAGGAACCGCGGTCCGGGTCCATTGCCACGAAGTTTGCTGACGGCGGCCTCGCGATCGAGAGGTGCTGGCTGTTGATCGTTCTGCTTTCGGCTGGCGATAATTACTCGCTTTCCTTCAGCTTCTCCTGGATCGCCTTGACCCTCCTTCCGGTCTCCTGAACTTGGAACGAGAGCATGACAAACAAGCTACGCATACGCTGGAGTTCAGCCTTTACCCATTCTGCTTTCTCGTCTGGACTCATATCTCGCCAAAGCTTCCTCCTAAGGGATGCTTCCCAATACCTTGTGTCCGACATCCTCGACCTCCCGCATGACGCTGGCCGACGCGCCATTTAGAGGCTGCGACTATTCATGTGCTCATGAGTGCTGACTGACCTGGGAGCGTCGTCGCCGGGATCAGGATGACAGGCCGCCCTTTGTCGGAGTTTTTGACCTCTCCGTCAGCGCCTTGGTGGTGGTCTCGGTCAGGTCTTTCGCTTGCTCGGTCATCGCCTGCATTTGCGCTTGGATGAAGTCCATCTGCAGTTTGGTGAGCTCCTGGATGTCCGTCACCTGCACC
>JBAPYK010000208.1:0-1685 GCA_049284695.1 Rhodoplanes sp.
ATTATGCTCGCCTCGACGGCTCAGGCTGAGCCGTTGCCCGACACGAAGCCAGCACAGGGCCAATACGCGGGCAACTCGTCGATAGCGGCGGCTCACGACCACGCCGAGCATTCCGAAAGCCGCCCACCATGCAATGTCCGAGCGGATGGGCGAGCGGCGTGTCATCCTGCACGAAGATGTAGAGAACGATCCGAAGCTGATCGGCGTTCTCTCATTTAGGGCAAAGATGGCTATGGTAGAATTGCATCGTCGGGAAATTATGTCGTTGCGTTGGTAAAGCATCCTAAAGCATCCAATTTCCGATCGCTATCGGTTGCTAGAGTTCGTGGAATTTGGCAAAACGGACGCGGATAACGATCATGTACAGCCGATTGCTTGGAACAGTTGCGTTCCTGTTCTCCGCAGTCACCGCGATGGCGGCGGATTTGTCACTCCCACAGACACCGATTCCGGCGTCCGCTTACGATCCCGTCTGGGGCGTGCACATCTTTGGTGGCGCATCGGCCGGCCGGACCCGCTTGATCGAGTTGATTCCCATGCCTTGGAGTGGCGACTATGGCGACAACTATCTGATAGGAGGCGATCTCTCCCGTCGTTTGGGGCGTGTCTACAACCACTTTATTTTTGAAGCCGAGGTCGGTGCCGGATATCGCTTTCCGGTTAATGCGACGGAGGGCTGGACCGCACTCTACCTGCGCTACGATGGATTTCCCTGGAACCACATCCTATTCACAACCGCGGCGATCAATACGGGCTTGTCCTATGTCAGCAAGGTATCTGATGTAGAAATGGACGCTGGTGCTGATCGCGGCAACCCAAACGGGTCGAGGCTACTTCATTATCTCGGGCCAGAGATCACCCTTGCCGCGCCACAGTACCGCAACTCTGAACTGGTGATACGGTGGCATCACCGCTCCGGGGTGCTCGGCACATTCGACGGGGTATGGGGTGGCTCGAACGTGGTTACCGTTGGGTTCCGACAGCGATTCTGAGCAGCATAGGCGGGATCGGTGGAAGCGGTTGAGGCGCGGCGACCTAGCGCGCGTCTTTGGACCAACCGCGCCGTAGCCGCCGCGCAACGATTGCCACTGCCGAACTAGCCGGTGGCAGAATCGGACGCAAGAAGACCTTGCGATATCAGGTATTGCTGCAATCGTCAGGCCTGAATTTACTGGGCCATAACCTTAACAAAAATTTGCCATCCTAGTTTAGGAGCCTCTTCGCGCATGGTACTCAGCGGGGGCACAACATGCGTACATATACGTACCAGAACGCATTTTTCGTCGGCTTGTGTGTGATCGGTCTGACAGTGGCTAGCGGCGCCGAATCATTAGCCCAATCTGGCATTGCGTCCGTACACTCTGGCGGTCGAACCGCAAGCGGCGAATATGCGCGTTCTCAGGGGTTGACTGCTGCACACCGGTCGTTGCCCTTCGGTACGAAGGTGCGCGTTACAAATCATCGGACCGGCCGCTCAGTCGTGGTTCGGATCAACGACCGTGGTCCCTTCTTGCGTGGGCGAGTAATTGATGTGACGCCTGCCGCTGCGCGAGAACTCGGCTTTTCCGGAGTCACGCGAGTTAGCCTGGAGGTGGTCGCGCAAGACTGAACCGTCGCGTGAATATACTGTAGGGCAGAAGCGAGACCTTTCATCAGCAGCAGCGTCTTTTCGAGCCGACGCTTCG
>JBAPYK010000209.1:0-6499 GCA_049284695.1 Rhodoplanes sp.
CCGGCTCTTCTTCTCCGCCTCCGGGGTCAGCGCCACCGCTTCGATGTCGGCCCGGAAACTCTCCCAGGGAACCAGCGCCGAAATCGCCTCCAGCGGATCGCCCTTCTTCGACAGCGCCGCCAACCGCTTCTCCGCGTCGAAAAACCCCGGCTGCCCCATCGTCCCGCTCCGCAGAATCACGTCCTCACGAAAGAGACTCGCACACCCTCGCACTGCAGCCAATTATTCGAGGTTCCCTTTTGTCAATTCCGATAATTGCGATCGCGCCGTTTACCCTGATTATCTGGGCGGTACGCCAAGCGATGCCCACCGCGCGCCGGAGCCCTTGGAGGACTTGTCGCCGGTGCTCTAAGCGCGACGGGTTACGCCTTGCATTGCATCGATGATTCCGTGCCTTTCGTCGCTCTGTGGTATGGAGGAACGATCGCGCTGTGCATGTTCGCTGGCGCAGTGCTCGGCCCGAGGCTATTGCGCTGGTAGAAGCCTGGGAGCATGAGGTTGGTGCTGCGATTGGCCGAGTGCGAAACTTACGTCTGAGGTTCGCAAGGGAGGTATGTAAAATGAACCGAAGACAGATTGCTTATCTGATGTGTGGCGTCGCCGTATCAGCGGTTGCGCCGGTAATGCCTTTGCACGCCCAATCGGGCCGAGCAATCACCGTTTAGAAGGACGCAGCTTGCGGCTGCTGCGGCGGCTGGATACGCCATATGAAGCAAGCTGGGTTCACTGTTTCCGAGATCAATGTCGGTGATCTCGGTGCTATCAAGACGAAATTTGGAATTCCCGATAACCTTGCGACCTTGTCATACCGCTGAAGTGGATGGATATATTGTCGAGGGACATATTCCCGCCGCGGTCATTGAGCGTCTGTTGCGGGATCGGCCCAAAGGCGAAGGGCTTAGGTGTCCCGGGAATGCCGCTCGGTTCTCCAGGGATGGAGCACCCAGCGCCGGAAATGTACGAGGTCATTCTGTTCGGCGAGTCTGGACAAAGCGTCTTCGCGCGATGTCGGGGCATCAACGAGATTTGACGCCGGCGCGATCACCCCGGCAGGACTGATTTTGGCAGGAGGATTTGTGCACGCAGCCCGCTGGATGGGCGATTCTGTAGACTCAGCGTGCCATTGTTCTTTTGCACCAGGGACTGAGCGATCGCCAGTCCGAGGCCCATGCCACCGCTCTCGCGGTTCCGTGATTCCTCGACGCGATAGAAGGGTTGAAAGACCCGCGCAAGTTCCTTCTCGGGAATGCCTGGTCCCTCGTCCTCGATGGCAATCTCGACCAGCTTTGCCCGTTCCTGCAGCGTGACCCGCGCCTTTTTCCCGTACTTCACAGCATTATCGACAAGGTTGGTGATTGCGCGCCTGAGCGCGGACGATCGGCAATCGACGAGCACCGCCGGCGCTGGATCAAATACGACCTCCATACCCGCGTCGGCTATATCGTCAACGACGCTCTGAATGAGAGCGTTCAAGTCGGTCCGGCGAACCGGCTCGGTCGTCATCTCATCCCGGGTATATTGGAGAATAGCGCTCACCATTGCGTCCATTTCGGTGATGGTCGCGAGCATGCGCTCTTTTTCTTCAGGATCAGACGCGTTTTCGGCTCGAAGCCGGAGCAGCGTCAACGGTGTGCGCAGATCATGCGAGACCGCCGCCAGCAAGCGTGTGCGATTGTCGATGAGTTCGCGCAAGCGGATTTGCATTTCGTTGAAGGCGTGTGACGCTTGCCGCGTCTCGATCGTCCCGATCTCGGGAATAGGAGGAGCATTCACGTCCTTCCCGAGCCGGTGGGCCGCTTCGGCGAGGGTGCGGAGCGGAGCGGTGACCCGGTTAGCCGCCCAGACCGCCACGACGCTAAGCACGACCGTCATGACGAGCATCGAAGCGATCAGTTGATAGGAGAAGCTCGGCACGTGCTCCGGCAAGGCTGTGCTGAATGACAGCCATTGCCCCGTCGACAACGGAATAGCGACGTCGAGAGCGACTGGTTGAGCCCAGCCGTGCATTGCCCACCCGCCCATCATTCCACCCGGACCACGCATCATCATCGGCGGATGGTTGACGAACGGTCCCGAGCCCGGCGACAGGCTCGCCGACTCTGACGCGACGACGATCGGCCTGCGCGATGCATCGAGGTCGAGGCGATCGCTGAGATAGGCGGCAATCGCGTCCGCTACTGGCCCGCTGGCGCCTCTCGCCGCGAAGTCGGGCTTTTGGTCCGACAGCGTCACCTGAAATGTTCGGTCGCTCAACGTGGCCACGATTCGCTCGCGCCAATCGGCCGGCGCTTCTTCGACCAAGCGAGCGAGGTTGGCGATGCGATTCGCTGCAGCCAGGCCTCCGACCTCACGCAGCGCCGCCTCGCGGTCAGTCGAGTAAATCCAAGCGCCAATCGCGTAGGAAACGATGAGGCCCAACAGCATGATGACGAGCATCTGACCAAAGAGGCTCTTGGGTAGAAACCTGCTCATGCGTCGCTCACCGTCGCCGTGAGCATGTAGCCGCCTGCCCATACGGTCTTGATGATCTTGGGGTCGCTTGGGTCGTGTTCGATCTTCTTGCGCAGCCGGCTCACCTGGGTGTCGATACTGCGGTCGAAAGCGGTGGCCGCCCGCCCGCGCGCGAGATCGAGAAGCTGTTCGCGGCTGAGAACGCGATGCGGGCGCTCGACCAGCGCAACGAGCAGATCGTATTCCCCCGAGCTGAGCGACACGGTGACGCCGTCATCGCGCACGAGTTCCCGCGCACCGGTATCGAGAACCCACCGGTCGAACCGATAGCGCCGGGGTCGCCCAGACTGGTCGATGCTCGCGCGCTCGCGCCGCCCGCGTCTCAGCACCGCCTTGATGCGAGCAATAAGCTCGCGACTCCCGAACGGCTTCGGCAGGTAATCATCGGCGCCCATTTCGAGTCCGACGACGCGGTCGACCTCGTCGCCCTTGGCGGTCAGCATGATGATCGGAATGTCAGACTCGGCGCGAAGCCGTCGACACAGCGACAGTCCGTCTTCGCCCGGAAGCATTAGATCGAGCAGGATGAGGTCGATGCGACTGTCCGCGAGCGCCTTGTGCATGGCGCGCCCATCAGCGGCTGTACTGACGCGAAATCCTTCCTTCGCGAGCACGCGCGAGACGAGTTCGCGGATTTCACGATGATCGTCGACGACAAGTATACAAGCCGCGCTCTGCATGTCTCAAATATAATCGAACGCGCGCGATGCGCTTCAGAGAACTTGTGACAAGACTTGGCCGCCGCGGCCATTGACACACTTTGTCACAATTTCCGGCTCCGCCGACAAACTTCAGTGACGACCGGCCTCCAATGTTTACCCCATACGGCGATTGGGCTCGAACTTGGAGGTTCGCATGACACGCAAATTCATCGTCGCCGGGGCGGCTCTCGCGCTCATCTTCGGGGCGGCAGTATTCGGCTCCGGCACGGCTGCGACGGCACAGCCTTACGGCGGCGGGGGCATGATGGGACATGGTCCTGGGTCCGGAATGATGGGTGGACATGGTCCCGGCTCGGGAATGATGGGCCGATATGGTCCCGGTTCGGGGATGATGGACGGAAACCGCCCGGGCTGGATGCACGGCTACGGACGCGGCGCGAATACCGAATACGGTCCGGAAAACTGTCCCCGCTTCCAAGGAGGTCTGGCGGGACCTGGCGCATACGGGCAGCAAGGCAACCTGAATCTTTCGACCGATGACGTAAAGAAGCGATTCGAGGGTTGGCTCACCTGGCAGGGTAATCCGCGTCTCAAGGTCGGCGAAGTAAAGGAGAAAGATGCCGACACGATCGAAGCCGATATCGTGACCAAAGACAATTCGCTTGTGCAGCGGTTTGCGGTCGACCGCCATACCGGTTCTTATCGTCCGGCCGAGGACTGAGCGATGTGGGGATACGGACCTCACTGGGACATGATGTGGGGCGGGGGAAGTTGGCTAGGACCATTCGGCATGTTCTTATGGCTCCTGTTTCTGGTCCTCATTATCGTTGCCGTGGTGTGGATCTTCCGCCGCCCAGATCGCGGACGCGGAGAGCGGCCGGACGCCGGCCGTCCACCGGCCCTCGACGTGCTCGAGGAGCGCTACGCGCGCGGAGAGATCGATCGAGACGAGTATCTACAGAAAAAGCGCGACCTAACGCCCCCTGCTTAGTCGGCTGGCCGCGCTTAGCCGTCAATTACTCGTGTCCTTCCTCAGCAGAGGGAATAATCATGCTGAAAAATCCTGCTCGCACATTCCTCGCCACCGCTGGAGGGCTCGTATTCGTGGTGCGGATTGCTGCAGTGGCAAGCTCGCTCGCCCCTCGGACCGTACAGGCACTGCCGCTCTACGCCTAGCGCACCGGGCTTGTTTGTGGCCAATGCCACGTCAATCCTG
Source organism: Rhodoplanes sp. (assembly GCA_049284695.1). Lineage (GTDB taxonomy): Bacteria > Pseudomonadota > Alphaproteobacteria > Rhizobiales > Xanthobacteraceae > Rhodoplanes. Next base: position 4,390 of record JBAPYK010000209.1, read on the forward strand.
GGGGCGGAGGACCACGGACAGCTTTCGGTCGTGCCTTCGCGGCGAATGGCCACCGGTTGCCCGGCAAATCGCGCCGCGACTGGTCTGATTCCGGAAAGGGTTACGGTCCTCAATACGGTTGTGGCCCGGGAATGATGAGCCATCATGGTCCGGGAATGTACGGCCTTGGACTGTACGGCCCAGGAATGATGGGCAGCTACGGGGGCATGATGGGCGGCCACGTGGCATAATGGGTGGATACCACCGCTGATGGCGCCGATCGCGCGAAAGTACGCCCGCTTTATTGGTGGCTCGCCAGGTACAGCGCGCAAACGTCGCGCGCGATCACACGCGCCCCATCTCTTAGACGATCGGTCAATGACCGACATTCCCCCGATGACCTGTGGTTTCGGTGAAAACCTGCGCTGTTAGTCCTTCTCTGGAAAGCATGAGTCGTTTGGGTGGGCCAATCCGCAGGTTCGGGACGCCCACCTGTCCCATAATGCGTTTTGAACGGACACTCAGGGCCTTGTGTGGTCGATACAATGGGCTGCGAAAGCAGTTCTGCAATCATGCGTAAGATGTCCGAATATATCGCGCGGAATGGCGACCTCGGCCCTGGCGCACCACCTTCGAGCCGATCTTGATCAGCTCTCCTTCACGGTCGTCAGCAACCAGTCCTTGATCGACCGCATGATACGATGACACCGCTTTGTTCAGCGCGGTTTTCGTGCCAGGAAAGCGTAGCCGTAAACGGCAAACAGGCGTGCCTTGTCTTCACCACCCGCACCTTTGAACGTGTCGACCGGTGGGCCGATTTTCACATCAACGAAGCCAATCTCTTCCAGCATTCTTTGCCAGGCTGCACACGGCAGACCGCCGGCAATTCAAGCCGTCCAAAGGTCGACGTTACGGATCGCAGCTTCTGGGACTGGCTTGCCGTTCGCGATGTCAGCAAACTGTAGCCGCCCTCCCGAACGTAGTACGCGGTAAATTTCGGAAAATACCGCTTTCTTGTCTGCGCAGAGATTGATGACGCCATTGCTGATGACGACGTCCGCCCAGCCGTCCTCGACCGGCAATGCTTCCGCCAATCCTTCACGGAACTCGACGTTGTCCATCCCCAGCGTTTTGACCGTTAAGCGCGACTTGGTGAGCACCTCTTCGGTCATGTCAACGCCAATGACCTTGCCAGTGGCGCCGACCTGATTGGCGGCCACAAAAGAGTCGAAGCCTGCACCCGATCCTAATTCGACTACTCGTTCACCTTCTGCGAGCGGCTGTATGGAGAATGGATTTGCTACCCCGGCAAAGGATTCCACGGCCACATCCGGCAACGAGGCTACGAAGTCCTCGTCATATCCGAGATGCTTGGCGAGATAGCGGCCGGCATGGAAGTGATACTTGCGATGTGGATCGATCGCGACTTCGCGATATTTGCTTTTGACCGCCTCTCGTAAGGCGTTGACATCGACCGCGACATCGCTCGGTGAATCAACGGTCATCGTTCCTCTCCAGTGTGATCAGATCATCTCATCCGTTGCCAGGTTGCACAGATGCTAGCTGATTGCAGGCCGCTCTTCGCCCTCGTTTGTCCTACGTTATCTGAACGAGGACAGAACCTACGTCTATTGTGGGCAGCTTTGAGCCGAGTCTCAGACGCATGTTCCTGTATCCATTCCTTAGCAAGCCGGGTGCTCTCGTCCGCCCCCGCCTTATCCTGGCAAACAGTCACGGCGATACCACCTTCTGCACTGCGTCCTAGCGTATAACTTACCAGACCCGGCACGGAGCGCATGACGGCTTCGACTTCAGCCATGCGTTGCTCCAGCAGGCTGAAAAGCTCCTTGGCTCCGGCGCCTGAGTAGGTTCGCACGACCGCGTACATATATTCCTCCTTCATGCCTGCGGCGTGGTGCATCCTGGCGACGCTGAGCGCGCGGTTGTATGTCCGCTGGTGCTGACGGTTACGCAGCAAATATTAGACCCGGAGGTGAGTGCGCCAGGAAAGCTGGCAAAGAATAGGAGGTGCAAGATGCTATGGGGCGGGGGTGTTAATCGGCGTGCAATAGGGACCCCGTTTTCGGGGTGATCGGCATCCAATCGGGACCCCGGGACGGTGGGTCCACAC
>JBAPYK010000210.1:0-16289 GCA_049284695.1 Rhodoplanes sp.
CTCGACCGAGCGGGCGAGCAGCCCGTAAAGGGTGAACGGCTCGTCATAGCCGCGGGCCATCAGGCTCTCGATGACATAGCCGCGCAGCGACTGCGCGGGCACGCCCTTGACGATGAGCGGATTGAGGCTGTCGAAGGTGCCGAGCAGGCCGACCGTCAGACGGCCGCCTTTCGGCGCATCCGGATCGGCATAGCGGAAATGGGAGAAGTTCTCCGGCATGGCCGGTGTGCCATGCATGGCGATGGCTGGGCGCGCCTGGGTTCCCGCCAGCGCTGCAGTGGATACGACCAGGAGCGCCGCGAGCACGCCAAGCAACGCAATGCACACCGCCGGCAAGAACCGCGCCGCTTGGCCGAACGACAGATATTCACGTCTCCCCGGCGGTGAGAGGCATGGTCCTGATCGAGCTTGGAGGCGAGCGGGGAGAAACGTCACGTTGCGTCATGCCGATTCGTTGTCGCCCTCGAAAAGCTTAGCACACCCGATGTGGCGGAGCTGTGGTATCGCGGCGCGATGACGAATGACGGCAAGTTCGGGAATCCGCCGTCCGAGCGGATCGTCGATCTTTACGAGCGACAGGCCCACAACTGGGATGCCGATCGCGGGCGCAGCCTGTTCGAAAAACCTTGGCTCGATCGCTTTGCCGCGCTCCTGCCTCCCGGCGCGTCCATCCTTGATATCGGCTGCGGGTCGGCGGAGCCGATCGGGCGATACCTGATCGAGGAAGGCTTTCATCTCGCCGGGGTCGACTCCTCGCCGACGCTGATCGCCTTGTGCCGCGCGCGGTTCCCCACCCAGAATTGGACCGTCGCCGACATGCGAACCCTGGCTCTGGGACAGACTTTCCACGGCCTGATCGCCTGGGACAGCTTCTTCCACCTCTCGCACGCGCATCAGCGCCGCATGTTTCCCATCTTCAGAACGCATTCCAAGCCGGGCGCGGCGTTGCTGTTCACCACCGGACCGGCGCACGGCGAGTCGATCGGCAGCTGTCGGGGCGAGCCGCTCTATCACGCCAGCCTGTCGGCAGCGGAGTACCGCACGCTGTTGGCGGCCAACGGGTTCGCGGTGGTTCGCTCTGTGGCGGAGGACCCGGACTGCGGCGGCCATACGGTTTGGCTCGCTCAGCTGAATCCCACCGCTGTCCCGTAGAGGTCGTAGGCGTCGGCGCGCTCGATTTTCACCGTGGCGATCTCGCCCGCCCGCAGGGGCCGGCGCGCGGATACATAGACGGCGCCGTCGATCTCGGGTGCATCGGCTTTGCTGCGGCCTTTGGCGAGGTTTTGGCCCGGCTCGTCGATAATCACCTGCTGGCGGGTGCCGACCTTGGCCTTCAGGCGCTTTGCCGAGATTGCCTGCTGCAGCTGCATGAAGCGATGCCAGCGCTCCTCTTTCACCTCGTCCGGCACCGGCGGCGCAAGCTCGTTCGCCACGGCGCCCCTGACCGGCTCGTAGCGGAAGCATCCCACCCGATCGAGGGAAGCCTCGTTGAGCCAATCGAGCAGGAAGGCGAAGTCCTCCTCGGTCTCGCCGGGAAAGCCGACGATGAACGTCGATCGGATGGTCAGCCCGGGACACATCTGGCGCCAGCGGCGGATGCGCGCGAGCGTCTTCTCCTGCGCGGCCGGCCTCTTCATGCGCGCGAGCACGGCGGGCGCGGCGTGCTGGAATGGCACGTCGAGGTAGGGGAGCACCTTGCCCTCCGCCATCAGCGGGATCACCTCGTCGACATGCGGGTAGGGGTAGACATAGTGCAGGCGCACCCACGCGTCGAAGTCGCCGAGCGCGCTCACGAGATCGATGAAGCGCGCGCGCACGTCGCGCTCCCCCCAGGCGCTCGATGCGTATTTCAGGTCGGCGCCGTAGGCCGAAGTGTCCTGCGAGATGACAAGCAGCTCTTTCACGCCGGCATCGACCAGTTTCTCCGCCTCGCGCAGCACGTCGGCGGCGCGGCGCGACACGAGGTCGCCGCGCAGTCGCGGAATGATGCAGAAGGTGCAGCGGTTGTTGCAGCCTTCGGAAATCTTCAGATAGGCGTAGTGGCGCGGCGTGAGCTTGACGCCCTGCGGCGGCACCAGATCGAGGAACGGCGCGTGCGGCCGCGGTGCGGCGCGATGCACCGCATCCATCACCTTCTCGTATTGTTGCGGTCCGGTCACCGCGAGCACGTTGGGGTGACGCTCCGTGATCGTTTCCGGCTCCGCTCCCAGGCAGCCGGTCACGATCACCTTGCCGTTCTCGGCAAGCGCATCGCCGATCGCCTGCAGCGATTCCGCTTTGGCGGTGTCGAGAAAGCCGCAGGTGTTCACGATCACCAGGTCAGCGCCCTGGTGGGTGCGCGTAAGCTCATAGCCCTCCGCCTTGAGCCGCGTGACGATGCGCTCGGAATCGACCAGCGCCTTCGGACAGCCGAGCGAAACGAAGCTGATTTTTGCCGTGCGCGCCGCTTCGATATCGATCGGCGCGTCCGGCCTGGACGGGTCTTGCATCGACTAACCGTGTCCCAGTTGGGAGCCGCCAAGCCCCAAAGGCATTGCCTATATTCCCAAAAAAAGCCACGACCAATTGGCGGAATGCACGACGAACGACGCCTCCAAAGCAACGAAAAGAAGCACTTGGCATGGCCGCATCGGACGAAAGTACCCCTGTCGTCGAGCCGCCGCCGAACTCCGCGCTCCGGACGTCACCATGCGCGCCCTCGAGCAGCGCATTCGCCAACAGGAGATTCTGTCCGAACTTGGCGTCATGGCGCTCCAGGGCACGACGTTCGATCAATTGCTGGCGGAAACCGCTCGGCTCACGGCCGAGGGATTGCGCGCCGAATTTTGCAAGGTCATGGAATATGTCCCGTCGCAGAATTGCTTTCTCGTCCGGGCGGGGGTGGGCTGGGGCCCGGGCGTCGTCGGCGTCGCAAAGGTGGGCGCCGACCTTGCGTCGCCGGCCGGTTTTGCCTTGCGGACGGGCAAGCCCGTCATCTCCAATCATCTTGAAAACGAAGAGCGGTTCAGAACGCCTGAATTGCTCATGAGGCATGGCATTCGCCGCGCGATGAACGTCATCCTTCAGGGCGACCGCCAGCCCTTCGGAGTGCTGGAGGTCGACAGCCGGTCGGATGATGAGTTCGTTCCCCAGGACATCGCATTCCTTCAGGGGGCCGCCAACATCCTCGGCATGGCGATCGAAAGGGAGCGGTACGAACGCAGCCTCAAGGCGGCGCTCGGCCGGCACCAGGTTCTGTTGAAGGAAATGAACCATCGCGTGAAGAACAGCTTGGCGATGGTGAGCGGCATGCTGCGCCTGCAGGCGGCCGCGGACGACGACCCGGAGCTGACGCGCCGCCTCGAGGAGGCGTCGGCGCGGATCGCCGCAATCGCGAGAGCGCATGAGCGGCTCTATCAGGGAAGCGACATCGAAAACATGGATGTCGGGCTCTACATCGAGCAGGTTTGTCGCGACTCCGACGAAATCGTTGCTTCTTGCGACGTCAAGATCGAAACACAACGCGGGATAACGATGGCCGTCAATCGCGCCATCTCGGTCGCGCTTATTGTCGTCGAGCTGACAACGAACGCGGCGAAATGCGCGTATCAGGACAAGCCGGACGGCAAAATCTGGGTGCGCCTCGACCGGACGGGGGACAACGAAATCACCCTGTCAGTGCGCGACGAAGGCCGGGGATTGCCGGACGATTTCGATCCACTCAAGGCGAAAGGTCTCGGCATGCGGATCATTTCGAGTTTCGCGAAGCAGCTCGGCGCGACATTGTCGGTCAAGTCCGGCGCGCCGGGCACGGAATTCTGCCTCAAAGTCCCGATCTCGGCCGTGTAGCGCCAGCATCCTGCCGCCTCTCAGGTCGGAGAACGCGCCAGCACGCGCGAGCGCACCAGCCAGGGCAGGAGCGCGAGCAGGAATGCGAGCCCGACCAGTCCGGCGATGATGACGACGCGCCCCGGCCACGGGCCGAGCGCCGCCACAAAGGGCGGAATGGCCTTCGCCGACGCCGGGTTGCCGATGTAGCCGTAGTTCGCGCCAAGCCCGATATCGATCGGCATGACGACGGCGAAATAGCCGAGCGACACGAGCGAAGCGCGGCCGAAGTCGCCCCAGTCCGGGCGGAAGCGCAGCACTGCGAGGTCGTAGATCGCGTAGCCGAAGATGATCGTATGGGCGATCCAGAAAAACCAGAACAGGAACGAGGTCGGGCCGTAAGTCAGTGTGGGCTGAATAAAGGCCTGGCTCGTCAGGGCGATCGCCCAGAAATACAGCGTCGCCCGGAGCCAGCGGTTGAGCGTGAGCAAGGCAGTCGGCGCCAGCAGGCCGCCGAGATCGCATATGTGCAACGGTAATCCGTCGCGAAGGTCGATCCCGTTCCAATTCCAGACGGTATTATAGGCCGCCCACATCGCGATGGCGAAGACGGTCATTGCCTGGCGCAGCCGCCGCTCCGCCGTCTTGTTCAAGCGCCGGGCGAGCAGGACCAAGGCTGCGATCACGGCGAAACAGACGACGACCGATACGAGATGCAAACCGCTGTATGGGACAAAAACGTCCCACGGACCGGCTTGGCTGACGGGGGTCGAGATCGGCACGGTTGGCTCGCCTTGCGGTAAGAGCGTGCGCCACCGGCTCCATCGGAGGGGACGCCGCGCGATAGAACCAAAACGCATCATCGCGGCGGGAGCGGCCCGCTGGAATCGCAGCAGCGACAGATGCGTTCGATTCGCAAACGAACTAGCACAGATGAGGTCTTGCGCCGAGACTTGCCTGCGGATGGCGGCTCGGCCACATCTTCGGCAATGGCGTACCTGAACAAGGCCGAGATGAGGGCCGCGGGAATTTCCTTAACCTCCCGCTATAACCGAGGAAACCAGGATGGCAAGCCTTGCCGGCAAGACTGTCGTCATCACCGGAGGAACCGGCGGGCTAGGGTTTCAGACAGCGCTTGCGCTCGCGGGCCTGGGCGCGCGGCTCGTCCTCATCGGGCGCGACGCCGCGCGGGGCGAGGTTGCACGCGAATACCTTCGACGCCGACCTGTGAACGCCGCGGTGGAGGCGCATTACGCTGACCTGTCCAAGCTCGGCGATGTCCGCAGGATCGCCGCGGCGCTTGGGGAAAAACTCGATCGCATCGATGTGTTGGTTAACAATGCCGGCGCGATCTTCGACCGCAGGGGGGTCACGGAAGACGGCCTCGAGCGCACATTTGCGCTTAATCACATGGGCTATTTCCTGCTCGCGCAGCTCTTGCAGGACAAGCTCCGGCGCTCGGCGCCGGCGCGCATCGTGAACGTCGCCTCCGAAGCGCATCGCGGCGCGCGGCTCGACTTCGCCGATCTTCAAAGCAGCAAAAGCTACAGCGGCTGGAAGGCATATCGCCGCTCCAAACTGTGCAACATTCTGTTCACACGGGAATTGGCCCGGCGTCTTGCCGGAAGCGGCGTTACCGCGAACTGCGTTCATCCGGGGTTCTGCGCGACCAGCATCGGCAACAACACCTCCACATGGTACCGGCGCGGCGTTCGGCTCACTAAGTTCCTGTTCGCCATCCCGCCTGAACGTGGAGCCAAGACCCTGATCTATGCGGCGGCCGCGCCCGAGCTTGCGGAGGTGAGCGGTGGCTATTTCATTGACTGCCGGGCCGCGACGCCCTCGCAGGAGGCGCAGGACGGGGAGACCGCCAAGAAGTTGTGGGCGGCGAGCGCGCACATTGCCAGTCTGAACGATTAAGCGGCCCGGCGGGGCATCTTTTGCGGAAATCTGCCGATATCCGGGAACTTTTCTGCAACCTTCTCGTTACCTCGCCGACTACGCAGTGAGGGGGATCAGCGACTTTTATGGTTTTCAGCGCGCTTCGCGCCACGGGCGCGCGTCCCCGCCGTTTTGACAGGGAGACGTCAATGACTCGAATGCATGCTTCTTGGCCGCGCAACCTGGGGGTGCTCGCGGCCGTTTCGATTGCCGCTGCAATCGGGATGGCCGGACCGGCCAACGCCCGAACCGACTTCGATGGCGAATGGAGCGTGGTCATCGTTACCAACAAAGGCGATTGCGAACGCTCGTACCGGGCGCCGATCACCATCAGCAACGGCAACTTCATCAATGTCGGCGTCAACATGGTGGACGTCTCCGGAAAGGTCCGCGCGGACGGCAAGCTGACGGTGCACGTGAGCCGTGGCGAGAAGAGCGCGGTCGGGCTGGGACGGCTGACGGCAACGTCCGGGTCGGGCTCGTGGAAGGGTGGCGCATGCGCCGGCACTTGGACGGCTGTGCGGCGCTGAGCAGACGGTAATCGACGTTGGGAGGCCCAGGATCGGGGCGTTGAACTTGCTGCCTGGCTGAAGGAAAACTCAGAAACGCCCGGCCAGGCAGGCGGTTGAGTGCGGAGCGAATTCCGCCTCCTTTCCGAAGGAGACGGAATTCGCTCCGTTTCGATTTTTGCAAAGTATCTTCTGCCGGCGAACGGCGGGCGATCCGCCGGATCAGCGCGTGGCCCTTACGCCGATTGGCCGCCGTCGATCACCTGAAACAAGCGCAGGCAAGGAGGCGGCGGCGCCTTCGCCTCGCCACGGGGCCTCCTGGCGCTCCTCGAATTAGCGACACCGCCTGCCAACAGAGCGGAGACGGCCTGCAGCCGCATCGGCAGCCTCTCGCCGGCGAACGTGAGTTTCTCGCAGTGGTCGAGGGCGTGGTCGAGCAGGGCGCGTGTGCGCAGGTCGGCCGGATCGAGGGCCGCGCGTTCCGCCTTGATGGCCTCGAACAGCCGCGACGCGAGCAAGGCTGCATGCGTGGCGGACACGCGCTTACCTGCCGGCGGTTCGATCGCGCTCGCGACCGTCGCCGCAATGTCGATCAGCTTCTCCAAACCTTGCGCCTGCATCGTGGGCCTCATTGCCGGATCGAACGTCCGGCTGAGCCTCAGTGATAACTGATTCGCCGTCGCTCAAGGCAGCCGGCGAGGCTTTTGGGGCGTCGCCGCCGCCTTTATCGACCGGGGAATCGGGCGCCGCCGGCCTTGTGTGCGCCGGCTCACAAACTGCGAACAGCAGCCGGTCCATTTTCTGCGCGACAGGGGCGACGTCCTCGGCCCCTATGATGGGAGGATCCCATGAGGAAGTTCGCTCTCGCTGCCGTCCTCGCGCTCACGAGCAGCGCCGCTTACGCCGGCTCCTTCGAAATCCCGATCAATGGACGGGTTGCCCGCATCCGAATCGACGACAAATGCCGCGAGTCCATATGCGCGTCGGTGTCGTTGTCGGAACGCGGCTCGCGCGGCCAGCGCCGGGAGTTCAAGCTTCCGGGCATTTCCTCAAAGACGCTATCGAACATGCTCGAGCGCCAGCCGTCGCAGCCGGCCGCCAAGTCGAAACAGCCTGCGCCGTCGGCCTCCGCCCCGGCTTCCGCTTCCTCCGATGAACCGCAGTTTGCCGATCAGCCGGCGCCGGCGCCGAGCCCCGCGCTTGCTCCGACGCCGACCGCCCCTGCGGAGCCGAGCGCGCCCGCGGGCGCACCGAAAGAAGAGCTTGCGCCGAGCGTGACGCCGGCGTTGCCGCCGCTTGCGGTTCCCATTGCGAAAGTCGCGGCTGTCGCTCCTGCGCCGAAAGCCAAGGCGTCGCAAAATAGCCCGGTCGGCGAATGGCTGGCCGAGGACGGCGAGGGTCAGATCCGCATCGAGGAGTGCGGGGCAAACCTGTGCGGCTACGTCTCGGTGGCCAAGAACCCCAACGACAAGGACCGCAAGAATCCGGACCCGTCGCTGCGCGGCCGTTCCGTCATCGGCGTGCCGGTCCTCATCGACATGAAGCCGCGCGGCGATCGCTGGAATGGGCGCATCTACAACGTCAAGAACGGGAAGACCTACACCGCCAACATCCGGCTCAAGAACGCCAATACGTTGCGGGTCGAAGGCTGCGCATTCGGCGGACTCCTCTGCGGCGGCCAGGACTGGTCGCGGGTGAACTGATCGCTGCCTGGCTTGGTCGATGTCACGGCCGCCGGGCCTACCCGACCGCCGTTTCTGCGTCCGCAAATACGCGATAGCGTGACGGGGCAAGACCGATGAATTGACCGGCGGCAAGTTCGAGGGTGCGCGGCACGTCCAGTTCCACCGTTTCATTGCTCGCCGCCAAGGCGACCTCGACCCGGCGCGCCGGGCCGATGCCGTGCATCCGCCGCACCGTCCCCTGCAACGGAGCGCTCTCGGGAGCGACGACACCAACATTGTAGGGCCGCATGAACAGCCGCGCCGCGCCGTCCTTGATTTCCGGCGCCGCGAGGTCGAGCGCCTTGTCGCCGTAGTAGACGACGCCGTTTTTCACTGCCACCGGGATGACGATCGATTCGCCGATGAACTCGTGGACGAACGCGGTCGCAGGACGCTCATAGACGTCGCGCGGCGCGCCGATCTGCTCGATCTTGCCTTTGTCCATCACCACCACCCGATCCGCGACTTCGAGCGCTTCTTCCTGGTCGTGGGTGACGAACACCGACGTTGCGTGGATGTCGTCGTGCAGATTGCGCAGCCAGCGCCGCAGTTCTTTGCGCACCTTGGCGTCGAGCGCGCCGAACGGCTCGTCGAGCAGAAGCACGCGCGGCTCGATCGCGAGCGCGCGGGCGAGCGCGATGCGCTGGCGCTGGCCGCCGGACAGCTGGCTCGGATAGCGGTCGGCGAGCCATCGGAGCTGAACTAGATCAAGCAGCCGCTCGACCCGCGCGCAGATGTCTTTCTCGCTCAGCCGCGTGGCGCGCGGGCGCACGCGCAGCCCAAACGCCACGTTCTCGAACACGCTCATATGGCGGAACAGCGCATAGTGCTGAAATACGAAGCCGACATGCCTCGCGCGCGCGCTGCGCCCGAGTGCGTCCTCGCCGTTGAACAGTACCCGCCCTTCCTCCGGCCATTCCAGCCCGGCGATAATGCGCAGCAGCGTGGTCTTGCCGGAGCCGGACGGCCCGAGCAGCGCGACAAGCTCGCCACTCTTTATCTCGAGGTGGACGCCATCGAGCGCCGCGAAGGTTCCGAACCGCTTGGTGACGTTGTGGATGCCGATGTCCATCCGGTCACTCCGCCGCGGCGCGGCGTTCCAGCAACGCCTTGGCGATGAGCGTCACCAGCGCGAGCAGCGCCAAGAGCGAGGCGACCGCGAACGCCGCCATGAACTGGTACTCGTTGTAGAGAATCTCGATATAGAGCGGCATCGTGTTGGTCTCGCCGCGGATATGGCCGGAAACGACCGACACCGCCCCGAACTCGCCCATCGCGCGCGCATTGCAGAGGAGCACGCCGTAAAGCAGCGCCCATTTCACGTTGGGAAGCGTCACGCGGAAAAAGGTCTGCAGGCCGGAGGCGCCGAGCGAGATCGCCGCCTCCTCGTCCTGCGTGCCCTGTTCCTGCATCAAAGGAATCAGCTCGCGCGCGACGAACGGAAAGGTGACGAGAATGGTCGCGAGCACGAGCCCGGGCAGCGCAAAGATAATCTGAATATTGTGCGCTTGCAGGAAGGCGCCGAGAAATCCTTGCGCCCCGAACAGAAGAACGAAGACGAGACCCGAGACCACCGGGCTCACCGAGAACGGCAGGTCGATCAAGGTGATCAATACGCTTTTGCCGGGGAAGTCGAATTTGGCGATCGCCCAGGCGGCGATCACGCCGAAGGCGAGATTGAGCGAAACTGAGATGGCGGCGACCACGAGGGTGAGACGAATCGCCAGGAGCGCGTCAGGCTCGGCAAGGGCGGCGAGATAGGGCAACACGCCGCGCACGAAGGCCTGCTGGAAAACGGTAATCAGCGGCATAACGAGAAAGACCGTGAGAAAGAAGATGGCGATCGCAATGATCGCCCAGCGGATTGTGCGAGGCTCCTGGCGAACGCCCGATTTCGGATCGGGCCGGCGACGAGGCAAGGTGGGAGCGACCGACATGGCGGGTGCTCACAGGCGGCCGGTGCGTAGCTCGGACCAGCGCTGCAGCCGATTGATCACGAGCAAGATGAGGAACGAGGCCACCAGCATCACCACGGCGATTGCCGTCGCATCGGCATAACGAAACTCCTCCAGCCGGATCACGATCAACAGCGGGGCGATCTCCGACACGTTCGGCAGATTGCCGGCGATGAAGATCACCGAGCCGTATTCGCCGACGGCGCGCGCGAACGCCAGCGCAAATCCGGTGAGCAGAGCGGGGCCGATCAGCGGCAGGGTCACCCGAGCGAAGGTCTGCCGGCGGCTCGCCCCGAGCGTCGCCGCCACCTCTTCAAGTTCGGCGTCGAGATCGAGCAGCACCGGCTGCACCGTGCGCACGACGAACGGGAGGCCGATGAAGATCAGGGCAATCAGGATGCCCAGCGGCGTGAACGATACTTTGACGCCGGCGAGCGCCGCCAAGCCGCCAAGCCAACCGTTTTCGGCGAACAAGGTGGTGAGCGAAATGCCCGCCACTGCGGTCGGAAGCGCAAACGGAATGTCGACGATCGCGTCGAACAGCCGCCGTCCGGTAAACTCGTAGCGCACCAGCGCCCAGGCGACGAGCGCGCCGAACACGAGGTTGACGACGGCGGCCGCCAAGGAGAGTCCGAAACTCAGCTTCAACGCATTCAACGTCCGCCGGCTCGTCACGATCGCCCAGAACTCGTCGAAGCTGAGCGTCGCCGTCTTGAGGAAAAGGCCGGAAAGCGGAATGAGGACGATCAGCGCAAGCCAGGTCAGCGTCAGCCCAAGAGCGATCCCGAAGCCGGGAATCACGCTCGGACGACGCCCCCAACGCGGACGACCCGCCGCCATCGTCGCGGGAACCTGCATGTGGCCGCCAATGGTATCGGGGACGCCGCTCACTGGCTATAGATATCGTCGAACACGCCCCGTTCGGCGAAGTGCTTCGCCTGAGCCGCGCGCCAGCCGCCAAAAACCTCTTCCACGGTGAAGAGCGGAACCTTCGGGAATACGTTCTCGAATTCCTTCACGACCTCCGGGTTGCGCGGACGGTAGAAGTTGTGCGCGGCGATTTGTTGCCCCTTCTTGGTGTAGAGGAAACCCAGATAGGCCTCCGCCGCCGCGCGCGTCTCCTTCTTGTCAACGTTCCTGTCGACCAGCGCGACCGGGGGCTCGGTCAGGATCGAAACGGAAGGGATGACGATCTCGACTTTGTTTGCGCCGAATTCCTTCAGCGAAAGGAAGGCTTCGTTCTCCCAGGCGAGCAGGACGTCGCCGACGCCGCGTTCGACGAAGGTGATGGTCGAGCCGCGCGCGCCAGTGTCGAGCACCGGAACATTGGCGTAAAGCGCCTTGACGAATTCCTTCGCCTTGGCGTCGCTTCCGTATTTCTTTACCGCATAACCCCACGCGGCGAGGTAGTTCCAGCGCGCCCCGCCGGATGTCTTCGGATTCGGCGTGATCACCTGGACGCCCGGTTTCACTAGATCGTCCCAATCCTTGATCCCTTTGGGATTGCCCTTGCGCACCAGGAACACGATGGTCGAGGTGTAGGGCGCAGCGTTGTTCGGCAGCCGCTTCTGCCAGTCGGCCGCGATCAGCCCGCGATCGGCGATTTCGTCGATGTCGTAGGCGAGCGCCAGCGTCACCACGTCGGCCTGCAGCCCGTCGATCACCGAGCGCGCCTGCCGTCCGGAGCCGCCATGCGACTGCTTGATCTCGATCGTCTTGCCGGTCTCGGTCCGGAATTTGGCGGCGAAGGCTTTGTTGATGGCAATGTAGAGTTCGCGCGTCGGATCATAGGACACGTTCAGCAGCGTGACGTCGGCGGCGAACGCCGTTCCGATCAGGAACACGGTGAGTGCGACACCGAATAGCGGACGTAGCATGAAGACCTCAATTATCCGGACATGTGCGGCATTGGTGCAAGGGTAACCGGCCGACTTCACGGCTCTTCCGATCCGTTCCTTGGCTTGGATGCACTTTTTCAACGCCTCGCCCCCAATGCGTGCGACTATGTCGATGAATATTTTGTCGGGTTGCTCGTGAACTTGCATATGGCCGGCGACGATGTCCTAGAGTGCGGCGGTGCTTCTCGTAGGCTCTGCCGGACCAAGTATCGTGTCGAGCTGCGTGTGTTAGCCGGTCCTCCCGCTAAGCGGTAGAAGCAAGTCGGGAAAAAGCCCGCGATGATAGAACATATTTTTCATATCCAAACATAATGCCGCTGTAAATAGAAAAATATTCTAATCTTGATGTAGATCGACTCCGAAAACGCGGACCGAATGATTTCCGGCGAACGCATTCGGTGTGGATGACGACAGCGGTTCGTCTGTTTCTCTTCGTCAAGCTGTTGCGCGATATCTGCTGAGCGCACGAGCTCACGTAGCTGCGCGCGCCATCGATGCAGGGGGCAAGGGTGCGGCGACCCGCCGGATGAATTAGAATGGAGCATGACAAATTATGGCCTCGGTTTCGTGGCCAAGGCGCGCTTCGTTGCGAGCGAGCCTTGCGATTAAGAAATGCGTGCAGCCGGACGTGCGATTCCGCCCTTGCGCGGCCGGTGCAGCGTGCTTGGTGAGGATGCTCGGGGGCAATGCGGACGTGGCGGAACCGGTAGACGCAACGGACTTAAAATCCGTTGAGGGTGACCTCGTGCGGGTTCGAGTCCCGCCGTCCGCACCAGCCCCAAACGCGGATCGTTGCTTCCGCACCAGGACCTTCGCGCTGCCAGGTCGATTGGCTGCGCCGCATGCAAACATATTGCAGATCGACTTAGCTCATTCAGCCGCGGTCAATCGCTCAATTCAGCCGCAGTCAGCGGACCGGCTCCAGCCCCGTGCCCCGCTGGCACAGGCCGATCCAAGACGGCAAGGATGCCCTTCATCCACAATCTACGAATAGTGGGCTAGCTCCTAGGAGCTAATAGGCGTTCTCCATTACATCGCTTCACTTTCATATGATGAGATTTACAACTTTAGTAGAATGTGCGTTTGTATACGAACAAATTAGAGCGCCTCGTTCCGTACCTTTTGTCGCCGTTTTCCGTTGTGTGAGCTCGCTCATATCGCACGCGGAAATTTTCGCGTGTTAGAGCATTTTCCGGCGAAGTGGGAATCGGTTCCCCGCAGGAAAATGCGGCCACTCAAAGACAACTGGAGCGAATTCCGATTCCCCTGGAACGAAATTCGCTCCAGGGACCAGCACAGAACGTGGAAGGTGGCGTGGATGCCTCGAATTCTGGTCTTCGACGAACAGAGTGTTTACCGCGCAGGGTTGCGCGGACTCATCAATTCAAAGATTCCCTGTGCTGAGGTAATCGACGCTAACGACTTGAACGAAGCATTGTCCCAAATTCGCGACAGCGTCTTCGACTTGGTGCTTGTGGGAACGGATCGATCAGAATCAATTTGGCTCCATTCCCTGAAGGCGGCGCGCGAAGCCGCATCGGCAACCCGCTTCGTCATCGTATCGGCATCGGACACGCGCGCGAATATTCTTGAGGTCCTGGCCGCCGGATTTCACGGCTTCATTTCGAAACGCCAATCGGACGCCGATATTCTTTCCGCCATCACAGACGTTCTATCTGGGCGGGTTTACGTGCCCGAGTCGCTTGCCGAGGCAGACGAAGGCGATCCGCTTGACAGCCGATTTGGCAGAGAAGCGCCAGCCACGATCTTGACCGATGCTGATGTTCTCAAGCTGACAAAACGCCAGCGCGAAGTGCTCTCGCTTCTGGCCCGGGGTCTTTCGAACAAAGAGATCGCCCGGGCGCTGGCTATCGCCGAGGCAACGACCAAAATCCACTTGGCCGCAATACTCCGTGCGCTCGGTGTTCGCAATCGCACCGAAGCCGCCTACAAAGCGGCGAGCCTCATCGATCCGACGTCAGCCCCGGCTTCAATAGATTGGGATCTGTCTTGCGATCGTGATCGACCCCCGCCGCCGTCCCGGACGAAACCGCGAAGCGCGTCGGCTGGGCCTACCCGCGAATACGCTTTGTCCTCCGCCGGAGCACGCACTGGGCTTTCACATGCCTCTGAGCCTCAGGCGAGTCCGCGCTCAGCAGACCAATCAGCTTCTTCGCTTCAGCCGCGGAAATGAGGTGATTGCGGGCAAGCACTTGCGTAATAAGCAACAAGGCGCCCGCCTGCTCACCTGTGTGACAAGCGATCGATCCGAGGGCGAAAACAATATCTCCGGCTTCGGTCTTCGCTGTGTCAGACTCAAAACTTCGTGGCCGTTCGAGCACGATGTCTCCGAAATGCCTATCAAGTATCGAGTGCTTCCTGTTCTTCTCAATCAGCACGTCGCCAGTCCTCGTTATGTTAGACCGATCGTGGCCCATTTTCGCCCCTTATCAATCCTCCTAACGTCTGGCAGCCAAAAGTACTTGTGAACTAAGTCACTGGTGCGTTTTTTTCGATCGACGTCGCCCAGACACACGCGCTCATTACATCTATCCAAATTTTACGACTGCAAAGTGTCATAAAAACTTATTTACTGTCAATCACTTGTCTGAATTCGTCTCCTGCCTCCACGCTATGCGCCCTGCCGAGTCGAAACCGCCAGGGCATTCTGAAGACATGCTCGGAGCGGCCACCAATGGTAGAATAATACTCTTGATTATTTTGACAATGCCAACAACCTAGTGCTGTATATTCACATTATTACACCACAAGGCAAAGGTTAGCCCACTCGATCGCTCGCATTGCGGGGGCGCAGCGTCTCATCGCAAGTGCCGAAAAGCGCGCGCGTGACAGCGCCGACCAGCGCCGCTCAAACCCTCACAGAGTGCCTCGCCGTGTTCACTCCGCCAGAGACAAACTGGGCGCGCTTTTCCTTGACGGATCGTTCGGACGCGTTCCACAACGCCGGATCACTCGTCGGGGGGCGTCAAGAGTCATCGTAAACGGAGAATGCATGACTTCGCATTGTTTCATGCCTGGGATCAGCCGGCGCGCCGTGCTTGCGCTGGCATCGCTGCTGGCCGTCCTCAGTGGCCCTGTCATGACCGGATTGTCGCCGGCCGGCTACGCGCACGCGCAGACCGCGCCCGCGGACCCCTTGGGTTCTTGGAACGACAGGCCGGCCAAACAAGCGATCATCGATTCGTCCGCGCCACGACCGATCCCGTAAACCCGAACTTCGTCGGGCCGGAGGACCGTATCGCCACCTTCGACCTCGACGGCACGCTGTGGGTCTCGCACCCGATGTATACGCAGGTGGTTTACGCTCTTGATCGGGTGCCGGCCGTCGTGAAAGCCAAGCCGGAGCTGGCGACGGTCGAGCCGTTCAAGACCGTTCTTTCCGGCGATCAGGCCGCGATTGCGAAGCTGTCGACCAAGGACTTGGAGACGATCGTGTCGGTGGCTCTCAGCGGGATGAGCGTCGAGACGTTTCGTGCGGAAACGAACAAATGGCTTGAAACGGCGCAACACCCGCGCTGGAAACGGCCCTATACCGCGCTTGCGTATCAACCCATGCAGGAGGTGATCAACTATCTGCGCGCCAAGGGATTCCGAACCTACATCGTGACCGGGACCATCCAGGATTTCGTGCGCGTCTTCGCCGAACGGGTGTACGGGATTCCGCCGGAACAGGTGATCGGCTCGGCGGACACCTTGAAATTCGGCTACGACGCGCAAGGCAAGCCGTTGCTCACCATAGGGCCGAACCTCTTGCTCAACGACGATTTCAGCGGCAAGCCCGACGATATTTACATGTTTATCGGGCGGCGTCCGTTTGCCGCTTTTGGCAATTCGACCGGGGACCGCCAGATGCTCGAATACACCAAAGCGGGGCGCGGGATCCGGCTGGCGATGATCGTATTGCACGACGACGCCAAGCGCGAATATGCCTATGGTCCCGCCGAGGGCCTGCCCAACACCAGGGTCGGCTATTTCCCGCAGGGGCTATACGACGAAGCGAAAAAGCAGGGCTGGATCGTCATCAGCATGAAGAACGATTGGAAGCGAATCTTTGCATTCGAATAGTCTTCGCCGAAAGGATCAGATCATGATGAGCAGTCAATACACCGCCGCGACCATCATTGAACGCCTCGCGCGGCCGGTCGCCAAGCTTGCGCACGGCAACGCCGGTCGGCGCGCGAAGGGCCAAGGGTGGGGCAGCGCCGCTTTGCGGAATGGGCGCGCGGCCGCTCTCGTGCTCGGGCTCGTTCTGGGTGGCCTGGTTCTTTCTCCGGCGCGCGTTCATGCCGCGGGCCTCGAATGTCCTGAACTAGGGCCCAAAGCGATTCCCGATCTGCTCGCCGGCGCGCGGCAAATCGATCGCATGACGAGCGGAAACGAAGTCGATCTTGGCAACGAGATCAGGGGCCTCATCGCCCGGGTGCAGGCGGAGAA
>JBAPYK010000211.1:0-4688 GCA_049284695.1 Rhodoplanes sp.
CCACAGATCGAGGCGTCGCGCATCGCCTGCGCGAGCTCTGTCAATAGCGCTGCATCCCATCTGTCGTCCGCCATCAATTGCACCGCCTTCTCCGTCCCGACCCGGCAGGGCGTGCACTGGCCGCAACTCTCGTCGGCGAAAAAGCGCAGCAAGTTGAGCGCGACCGCCTTCATGTCGTCGCGCTCGGAGAAAACCACCACCCCGTGCGAGCCGATGAAGCAGCCGTATTCTTCGAGCGTTCCGAAATCGAGCGGCAGATCGGCCATCGCAGCGGGCAGAATGCCCCCGGACGCGCCGCCCGGCAGATAGGCCTTAAACGTATGGCCCTCCGCCATGCCGCCGCAGAATTCCTCGATCAACTCCCGCGCGGTGATCCCCGCCGGCGCAAGCTTCACGCCCGGACTCTTGACGCGGCCGGATACCGAAAAGCTGCGCAGGCCCTTTCGCCCACGCCGCCCATAAGAAGCGTACCAATCCGGTCCCTTCTTGACGATGTCCGGCACCCAATAGAGCGTTTCGACATTCTGGACGAGCGTCGGGCGGCCGAACAGACCGACCTGGGCGACATAAGGGGGCCGGTGGCGCGGCAATCCGCGCTTGCCTTCGATCGATTCGATCATCGCCGACTCTTCGCCGCAGATATAGGCGCCGGCCCCGCGGCGAAGATGCACCGGCATGGGAGCGCTTAGCCACGCCCCGTCGAGCCTGTCGAGCTCCTCGCGCAGCATCAGATACAGTTCGGCATATTCATCGCGCAGGTAGATGTAGACCTCGGCCGCCTCCACCGCCCAGGCGGCGATCAGCATGCCTTCGATGACGCGATGGGGATCGCGTTCGAGATAGTGGCGGTCCTTGAACGTGCCCGGCTCGCCCTCGTCGGCATTGACGCACATGAGCCGCGGAGCAGGTTCGGCGCGCACGACGCTCCACTTTCGCCCGGTGGGAAACCCGGCTCCGCCAAGTCCGCGCAGCCCGGCTTCGTCCACCGCGGCGATGATCTCCTCGCGGCTGCGTGCGCCTGTAAGGCACGACTGGAGCAGCGCATAGCCGCCCTCGTTCCGGTATGCAGCGAAATCCTTGTCCGGCTTGTAAGGATATACATGCCCGCCCGCGGCGACGACGACGAAGACCTTGTCGAGCGTCGCCTCCGTCACCTGGACATGGCCGACCGCGCAGGCCGGCGCGCGGTCGCACGCGCCCATGCAGGGGGCGCGGCGGATGCGCAGCTGTCCACCAAGTTCGCCGACAAGCTCGTCGTATAGTCGCTCCGCTCCCGCGAGAGCGCACGCAATGCTGTCGCAAACCCGGACCGTGACCGCCGGCGGCGGCGCGCCGTCCGTCACCACGTCGAAATGCGTGTAGAAGGTCGCAACCTCGTAGACCTCGGCGAGAGCAAGTCGCATTTCGCTTGCCAGCGCTGCGAGATGCGGCGCGGAGAGGTGACCGACCCGATCCTGCAACATGTGCAAATACTCGATCAGCAGGTCGCGACGGCGCGGCCGATCGCCGAGCAGCGCCCTCACCTCTTCGAGCGCGCGCGGATCGACCTGCCGGCCCTTCGGAGTTTTCGGCGGGCGGCGCGTTCGACCGCGGCTGTCGTCCGACTTTTCCATTAGCATCATCGTGTCCCCGATGCGGCGCAGAAATAGTGCATCGCTGGCGCGGGGCGCTGGCTTGACCGCGGTCCCTGCAGCTTGCGCCGCGCCGGGACGCTTCTCAGAAAACTACGCCAAGTTCGTCCAAACCCGTTAGAACAACCCCGTAATCTTACCCTCCGGGCCTACGTCGATCGCGTTTGCGGCCGGCGTTTTCGGCAGACCCGGCATGGTCATGATATCCCCGCAGATCGCCACGACAAACTCCGCCCCCGCGGCGAGCCGCACCTCGCGAATCGGCACGATGTGATCGGTCGGCGCGCCCTTGAGGTCGGGATTGGTCGCGAAACTATATTGGGTCTTGGCGATGCAGACGGGCAAGTGGCCATAGCCCATGCTCTCATAGCTCGCGAACTGATCGCGCACCGATTTCTCCACCGAAATGTCTTTGGCTCGGTAGATCTCGCAGGCAACCGTGCGGATCTTTTCAATCAGCGGCATTTCGTCGGGATAGAGCAGTTCGAGCTTGCCCTTGCCCGCCTCGATCGTCTCGACGACCGTGCGCGCGAGATCGAGCGCCCCCGCGCCCCCCTCCGCCCAGTGATCGGCGACCGGCGCCTTGACCCCGAAGCGCGCGCAGGCGTCCTGCACAAGCTGAATTTCGGCCGGCGTGTCGGCGCTGAAACGGTTGATGGCGACGACCGGCACCAGGCCGAATTTGCGGACATTCTCAATGTGCCGCCGCAGGTTCGGCAGGCCCGCCTCCACCGCCTTGAGGTTCTCCGCCTTGAGGCCCTCCTTTTTAATGCCGCCGTGCATCTTGAGCGCCCGGATGGTGGCGACGAGGATGACGCAGTCCGGCGCGAGGCCGGTCTTGCGGCACTTGATGTCAAGGAATTTCTCGCCGCCGAGGTCGGCGCCGAAGCCGGCCTCGGTGACGACATAGTCGCACAGCTTGAGCGCGGTGGTGGTCGCGAGCACCGAATTGCAGCCATGGGCGATGTTGGCGAACGGCCCGCCATGGACGAAAGCCGGCGTGCCCTCCAGCGACTGCACGAGGTTGGGCGCAAGCGCCTCCTTCAACAGCGCCGCCATCGCGCCATGCGCCTTGAAATCGCTCGCATGAAGGGGTTCGCGCTCGCGCGTATAGGCGGCGACGATATTTCCCAGCCGCGTCTTGAGGTCCGCAAGGTCACGGGCAAGGCAAAAGATGGCCATCACCTCGGAGGCGACGGTGATGTCGAATCCGGTTTCGCGTGGGTACCCGTTGCCGACACCGCCTAGCGAACAGACGATCTCGCGCAGCGAGCGATCGTTCATGTCCATCACGTGACGCCACACCACGCGCCGCCCGTCGAGCCGCAGTTCGTTGCCCCAGTAGAGGTGGTTGTCGATCAGCGCCGTGAGCAGATTGTGGGCCGCGGTGATGGCGTGCAGGTCGCCGGTGAAATGGAGGTTGATGTCCTCCATCGGCACGACCTGGGCGTAGCCGCCGCCCGCCGCGCCGCCCTTCATGCCGAAGGCAGGCCCCAGGCTCGGCTCGCGCAGGCAGAGCATTGCGCGCTTGCCGAGTTGATTGAGGGCGTCGGCGAGGCCAACCGTCGTCGTCGTCTTGCCCTCGCCGGCGGTGGTCGGCGTCATTGCGGAAACGAGAACGAGCTTGCCGTTCGGCCGGCTTTGCAGCGAGCGAATATATTCGAGCGACACCTTCGCTTTGTGATGGCCGAAGGGCTCGAGGTTCTCCGGCGCGATGCCGAGTCTTTCGCGCGCGATCTCGATGATCGGACGCTTCTGCGCAGCCTGCGAGATTTCGATATCGGACTTCGGATTGATGTGCTGGGCGGCGGGCATTAAGCGCGACCTTTCTGGCCGTCATTCATGGACGTTTCCTCACCCGTCTTGCCCTGCTCTGCGCTGCGGATCAACCTTCAAGCCGGACGCAGGTGTCGCAGGGCGCATTCGGCGTCCGCACCGATTCTCAAAGGCTGACGAATATCAAAAACGAAGTGGCCGAGACTTACAGTTCCCACACTTGGCCGGGTTGCAAGGTACGAAAAATGTCGGGTCCGATGCCGGCGGTGCGACAGGCGGTCGCGAGCTCCCGCGCAGGCGCATCGATCGCCTCGTCGGTCAATTTGAACGTCCCGTGATGATGAGCAAGCGCGAGCTCCGCGCCGCAATCGAAGTAGGCTCGCACGGCCTCATGCGGGTCCATGTGCTGGTCGCGCATGAACCAGCGCGGCGCGTAGGCGCCGATCGGCAGAATGGCGAGACGGAACGGACCGTAGCGCTTACGCGCGTCGCGAAAGCGATAGCCGTCGCCATACCCGGAGTCGGTCACATGGAAAACACGCCCGGCCGGCGTTTCGAGCACGAAGCCGGCCCACAAGGATTTGTTGCGATCGAGGAAGCCGCGGGCCGACCAGTGGCGTAGCGGGACGAGCGTAATGTCAAAGCCGGGCGCAAGCGAAACGCGATCGTGCCAATCATAGGCCTCCGCTTCGATCGCCGGATCATGCATGCGCATGATCGCGTCGTTGCCGAGCGGCGTGATGAAGCGCGGCTGATGGATTTCTTCGAGCCGCGACAGCGTCGCAACATCGAGATGGTCGTAGTGAGCATGCGAGACCAGCACGGTATCGATGCGCGGCAAAGCCTCGAAGGGAATGCCGGGGTCGTTGACCCGCTTCGGGCCGGCAAAGGCGAGCGGCGAAGCGCGTTCCGACCATACCGGGTCGATCAGGACGTTCTGCCCGGCCGTCTGCAGCAGAAAGCTCGCATGGCCGACATAGCTGAGCCGCAGCGTTTCCCCGTCGATACGCGGCGGCGGGCGGTCGAGATGCGGGCTGGGCGACCAATCGGGCCAGCGCTCGCCGCTTCGGCTGCCCCACCAGCGAACCAAGTCGACAATGCTTTTCGGCTGCGCGCCGTGCGGATCGACGAAATAGGTGCCGTCGAAATGGTCGGATATCGGCCCATCATAGTAGCGGGCCAGCGCGGCGCGGCCGGTCGCGCCCGCCACCGCAAGCGTGGCGAGCCCGCCTAACGACAAGAACAGATCTCGACGGGTCGTTGTCATCTACGCTATCTCTG
>JBAPYK010000212.1:0-6401 GCA_049284695.1 Rhodoplanes sp.
GCGTGGGCCATGCTGACGGCCACCAGGGCGATGCAAAGACCCCATGCGATCCGCTTCATTCCTGCCCTCCGAATTCCTGAGCGAGGAATCGCGCCGGCTCCGAAACACAATACCGGCGCCGCGCCGCAAGGCGGTGAAGTCCCAATACTTCTGGACGCTTGCTGGCCGCGACCGCGGGAGGGCCTCTGTCAGCGCAACCAAAGATAGAATATCCGTGGCGCTCGGACAATGTCCCCACCCAACCTCGGATCGACCGAGGGTTTATCAGGCCCGCGCCACCGTGCGCCGACGCAAGGACTGCCCTCGGAGCCGAGGACGGCCGAACCATCCCCAATTTCACTGCGGACAATGCTCCCGGCTGCATGGATCGACACAGCAGATTTCGCCTTCCCTGATCCCACTGACAAACCCAGCGCTTAAGCTACGGACGTCGGCGCGATTGGGTTTCGCGCCTTGGCGATTGGCCGTTTTGGACTAATAGTGCCAAATCGACCTGGCGCCGATCACCAGCGCGTCTACAGCCGATGCGCCGCCGTCCGGATGCCACACGTAAGTGAGAACCGGTTGCAGCGTCCAGCCCGGAACGATCTGAAATAGGTAATTCAGTTCGAGATTGGCCTCGTAGTCCTGGATGACCTCGGGAATTCCGGTAAAGGCGATCTGATCCTGCTCGAAGGCCCGCACGCTGTTCGAATACCGGGAGTACTCGAAGATCGCGCCGAATTTGTCATCCGGCCGATTTGGGATCATGCCGGCGAAAACCAGCCCCGTTTGGAACCAGAAATTGATCAGACTGCGGTCCTGCGGACTGCCGGAGGCAAGGCCGAACAGCGTGATGCCGCTCCTCGCATCTCCGCCGTGGGGTCGATAGAGCTGCTGCTCGAACACGCCATAGACGCCGTTATTTCCCCTTCGCTTCAACGGCTCTCCCGAGCCCTCAGGGTCGGCGAGCAGCGTTCCGTCATCGGCGAATCGGTTGTCGTCAAATTTGCCGAAATGCGCCCAGGCGCCGAGCTTCAAGGTGCTGGCGAGCCCGGTATCCGTCTTCCCCTGATTGGTCCGGAACTGCGCCTCGGCGATGACAAAGGGAGAATCTTTGAGGCGAAAATTGACGCCGTATTTGTTGCGGAGTTGCTCATCGCCCGGTGTTCCAGGTCCGGCGGGATCGCCGTTAAACACGGCGGCAAGCACCGATACGTTTTTGTTGGGATCGACCTTCACCCGCACGCCCGGCGTCGACAGCGGATAGGCCGGCCCGCCGCTCGGGAGAGCTGCGGCAATAATCGTCGGCCAGTCGGTCTGCAGGAACATCAAAGCTGAATCGGCGTAAAAGAACTCAACGTCGGCCGCGAGTTGACCCGCGCGAAGGCTGGCGCCGCCATTCCAAAAACTCTGCTCCAGCCACAGTTCCGACAGACGCCCCGTCGGCACCGCCTCGATCGCGGCGATCGTGTTGATCCCGCCAACGTAGTCGCGCCGGATCCGGCCGGTGTTATGAATCAAGAACCCATTGGTAAAAAAGCTAAGGCCTTGCCAGCCGATCAGCTTCTCGAAATCAACCGTCATGTTGTATATGAGTAAGCCCTGATCGATGAAGCCTCGGCGCAGTCCGCCGTTCACATTGCCGAGCACGTCGTTGACATAGATAAAGTTGAAGGTTGCGCCGTAGGACGCCATCAATGCCCGCAGGCCGGTCGGATCGCCATTGTATGGGAGGCTGGTCGCAATCGACGGCGGGGTAATGCCGTTCGGCAATATTTCTTCCGCTGTTGCACATTTGCCGAATGCACCAATCAGAAAAACGAGAATGAGAATGCCAAGGCAGCGGCGCAGTTGCACGCACGCGCCGGCGCGTGCTTTGCGCACGCCCGTCCCCCGCGCCCCGGACATGTGCCGAACTGCGCGCAATCGGCGACCGCCCCCAACGGTCCGGCCGCGCCAATAAGCGGCGCAGCTCACGCTCCTTAACTTACGACACAACTATGACAGCAGCGCAATTGGGGTCGGCCACAAAGGCTTAGTTCTGTTGCGTGGCATCCGCACTCACCACAATAACAATGCGCGCCGATAGCGTGCGGACACGTCCTAAGAATTGGAGGGGCATCGCGATCGATTTGAATAGAGTCCTCATATCCTCCGCACCGCCTTGCATCGGTCACGCCAGCCGCGCGCGTTGCGTCCCGAGCAGCAGCGACACGAGGGCCGCGGCGAACACGAAGGCGAGCATCACTTCGTTGATCATCGGCCAGCCGAACTTCGCCAATATCTGGCCGGAGAAAAACGAGCCGATCGCCATCGAGCCGAAGATGAGAAAATCGTTCACCGCCTGCACCTTGTTGCGTTCCTCCGGCCGGTGACACTGCGTCACCATGGCGGTCGCGCCGACGAAGCCGAAATTCCAGCCGAGGCCGAGCAGTATCAGCGCAAGCCAGAAATGCGCCACGCTTGTCCCCGTGAGCCCGGCGACCGCCGAGGCGGCGATCAGCATCAGCCCGAGGCCGATCATGGGACCCGTGCCGAACCGCGCGATCAGCGTTCCGCTGACGAAGCTCGGCGCATACATGGCCATCACGTGCCATTGCAGCCCAAGGGCGGCGTCGTCCACCGAGTGAGCGCAATCGATCATCGCGACGGGCGCCGAGGTCATCATCAGGTTCATCATGCCGTAGCTTGCAACGCCGCAGATCACCGCGGCGATCAAGCGCGGCTGACGGAAGATTTGCCAGAGCGGGCGGCCACCCCGCGCGCCGGTTACGCGTCGCTGCGCGGGAAATTGCACCAGCGTGAGCACGCCGCCGGCGACAATCGCGACGACGGCCTGAGCGAGATAGCTCGCGGCGAAGAGATATTGCGGCAGGATGTTCTTGGTCAGAATGATGAGCTGGGGGCCGAAAATCCCGGCGAGCACGCCCCCCGTGAGAACCCAGGCGATCGCCTTCGGCTTAAACGCCTCGCTTGCCGTGTCGGCGGCGGCAAAGCGGTAGGACAGGTGCGCCGCTGCGTAAAACCCGCCGAAAGCAGTGCCAAGACAAAGCAGCGCGAATGAGCCGACGATCACCGCGCTCGCGCAGATGAGGCCGGCCAGCAGCCCGCACAGCGCGCCCGCCTCGAAGGCGGCAAAGCGGCCATAGCGCTTGGCGATCGCCCCCACGGGAAGCGTTCCGATCCACAAGCCGACCACATAGGTCGTGATCGGAAGCGTCGCCAACGATCTATCGGGGGCGAGCACTGCCCCGATGATGCCGGCGCTGCCGAAAATCACCGCGGTGTTGCCGCCGGCGAGCGCCTGCGCGCCCGCGAGCACGAATGCGTTGCGGCGGGCGAGCCGGTCGTCGGTCAAATGCGCGATCGCGTTCTCGGCGACGGCGGACATGCATTCCTCCAGGCGGCGGGAGACGTATAGCCTCCCCACGCCTGCCAGCGATAGGAAATTGTCCTACAGGCGTGCCGGCAAATGGGAGCGCGCCGTCGCGCGCCGCGGTAATTCTGAGCGCAGCGAGGCTGTCTAGAAATCCATACCCACCATTGAAGCATAGATTCCGGGCTTAGGCCTTCGCCCCCTCCACCGCCCGTTCGGGCGGTCCCCCTCCCCCGTAAGCGGGGGAGGATGAAGGGGCAGCGCGTGCAATAATCCCGAATTCCGATAACGGCTCAGTCTGACACCTAAACGCTATATCCGCCCCCGTGAAACGGGGGAGCGGGACCATGCGAAGCATGGTGGAGGGGGCTGCCGGCGAAACCTCACGTCCTGTCGCCGGCGCTGGGACACTTTTGTACTTGTTTCAATCGAAATGACTGTACGACGGGCGGGCGAAAACAAGCGGATGTCCATCCGCCCCGATGAACGCCGCTCTGCCCTCGCCCGTGTCGATGCGTCCGATCTCGGTCACGGCAACGCCGGCCGCAGCCGCCTCCTTTATCAACGCGTCGAGATTCTCTTGCGCCGTTGTCGCGATGATTTCGTAGTCGTCGCCGCCGGTGAGCAGTTCCGCGAGCAGCGCCGGCTCGGCCGCAACCGCGCGGCGCGCCCCCTCCGACAACGGCACGCACGTGGCGTCGACGATCGCATCGACCGCGGAGGCGCGGCACAGCTTGGCCAGGTCGCCGGCAAGTCCGTCGGACACGTCCATGCCGCCGGAGGCGTAGCGGCGCATGATATCGGCGACGGCATTGCGCGGCTGCGGCAGCCGATACCGCGAAACAAGCTGATCGCGCATGGTTGCGTCGAGGCCGAGCCGCCCCGCCGCGTCCGGATCGCGCCGCAATTTCAGGCCGAGCACCGCATCGCCGATGGTGCCGGTCACCACCACGCGGTCGCCCGGCCGCGCGCCGCTGCGCTTGATCATGGCGCCGCGCGGCACCGCGCCGAACGCCGCGATCGACACGGTGATCGGCCCGGGCGTGCGGTCGGTGTCGCCGCCGAACAGCGGGCAACTATAGCGCTCGGAGTCGTCCTTAAGGCCGCGCGCGAAGCTTGCGAGCCAGTCGTCGCCGATCTCCTTCGGCAGCGCGAGCGAGAGCAGGAAGCCGAGGGGCCGCGCCCCCTTGGCGGCGAGATCGGAGAGGTTCACCCGCAGCGCCTTCCGAGCGACCGCATCGGGCGGATCGTCGGCGAGAAAATGGACGCCGCCGATGATCGCGTCGGCCTTCAGCACGAGGTCGCAGCCCGCGGGCGGAACGAGGATCGCGGCGTCGTCTCTCAGTGCAAACGCACCGGGATCGGTCGCGAGCGGGCGGAAATGGCGCGCGATCAGCCGATCCTCGCCCGAGCCCGTTTCGTCTGGTTCTGCCATGCCGCCGAGCGCCTCGTTCCCGAATTCCTATATGACAATTCACGTTCGGCGCACACGATAACATCCACAGCTCGGGGCTTTGCCCAATTCCATGAGCCCTGCCAATGCCGCTGCTCCGGCGATCGTCTGGTTCCGCGACGACTTGCGCGTCGGGGACAATCCCGCACTCGCGGCTGCCGCCAAGACGGGGCGACCGATCATCGC
This sequence comes from Rhodoplanes sp., assembly GCA_049284695.1. GTDB lineage: Bacteria > Pseudomonadota > Alphaproteobacteria > Rhizobiales > Xanthobacteraceae > Rhodoplanes. Next base: position 4,998 of record JBAPYK010000212.1, read on the forward strand.
CGCCTTCGTGCTCGATGAGGAAAGCACGGGCTTGCGCCCGCTGGGCGGCGCAAGCCGTTGGTGGCTCGCGGGCGCGCTGCGCGCGCTCGGTCAGTCCTTGCATGAGCGCGGCATCGCGCTGACTTTGCGCCGCGGCGCGGCCGGGTGCGCGATCGCCGAGCTAGCGCGCACAAGCGGGGCGACGGCCATCTTCTGGAACCGGCGTGACGAGCCCGCAGGCGCGGCGGTCGACCAGGCGATCGCAACGGAACTAGCAGCCCGCGGCCTCGACGTGCAGACGTTCCAGGCCTCGCTGCTGTTCGAGCCGCACGAGGCGCGGACGCGCTCGGGCGCGCCCTTCACCGTCTTCACGCCCTTCCTTCGCCATGTGCTCGCGCTTGACGAACCGCGCACACCTCTCCCCGCGCCCGACCGGATCAGCGGTATCGGCGGCATCGCCTCGGATCGACTGGATGACTGGGCGCTCGAGCCGACGACACCGAACTGGGCGGCCAAGTTCGAAAAACATTGGATGCGGGGCGAGACAGCAGCGCGCGAGACGCTCGCCGCATTTACCGACGGCGCGCTCGCCGACTATGCCGACCTGCGCAACCGGCCCGATCTTCCCAACACATCGCGGCTTTCGCCGCATCTGCGCTTCGGCGAGATCAGCCCGTTCCAGGTCTGGCATGCGGTCAAGCATGCGCGCGAAGCCGCGTCTGCAAGGCGCCCGATCGATGCCGCCGCGGACAAGTTCATCTCCGAGCTGATCTGGCGCGAGTTCTGCCATCACTTGCTCGCCCACCATCCCGGTCTTGCGGAGCGCAACTTTCAGCCGCGCTTCGACGCCTTCGCGTGGCGCAACGACGGAGCCGCCGTGACGGCATGGCGGCACGGGGAGACCGGCTATCCGATCGTCGACGCCGGGATGCGCGAACTGTGGGCTACCGGCTGGATGCACAATCGCGTGCGCATGGTTGTGGCCTCGTTTTTGGTCAAGCACCTGCTGATCGATTGGCGCGCGGGCGAACGCTGGTTCTGGGATACGCTCGTTGACGGGGACGCGGCCAACAACCCGGCCAATTGGCAGTGGGTCGCGGGCTCCGGCGCGGACGCCGCCCCCTATTTCCGCATCTTCAACCCGGTGGTGCAGGGACGGAAATTCGATCCGGCGGGGAGCTACGTGCGGCGCTGGGCACCTGAGCTTGCGCGGCTTCCGGCCGACGCGATCCACGCGCCGTTCGCCGCTCCGCCCGCGATCCTCGCCGCCGCCGGCGTGAAGCTCGGCGCGACCTATCCGGCGCCGATCGTCGATCACAAGGCTGCGCGCACCCGGGCGCTCGCCGCTTTCGAGCAGATGAAGGAACGGAAACGATGAACGTTGCCACTCTTTCCTTGGGCAAGCGGTCCGTCATCCTCCCCCGT
>JBAPYK010000213.1:0-9846 GCA_049284695.1 Rhodoplanes sp.
GGGACGGTGCGGCAGGAATCTTCGCGGTTCCGTCGTCCAGTGTTCCCGCCTTCGCAGGACTTCGCGCCTTTCCGAATGGCACGAGGGGCTTTGCGCCGAACGACGAAGCGACAGATGAGAAAGGCACGCTATGCCATTATATGAGCACGTGTATCTTGCTCGCCAGGACCTCTCGGCGCAGCAGGTCGACGAATTGACCGGGCAATTCAAAGGCGTAATCGAGCAACTTGGCGGATCAGTGCAGAAGGCCGAGTACTGGGGCGTTAAGTCGCTCACCTACCGCATCCGGAAGAATCGCAAGGCGCATTTCACCCTGCTCAATATCGACGCGCCGCCCGCAGCGCTTGTCGAGATCGAGCGCCAGGAGCGCATCAACGAAGATGTTCTGCGTTCGCTCACCATTCGGGTCGATTCGCTCGAGGCGGGGCCTTCGGCCATGATGCGCAAGGCCGACCGCGACGATCGCCGAGAAGGACGCGACGAACGTCGGGGCGAGGACCGCAGGCGTGATCGCGGCGGCCCGCGCGAGGGGCGCGGGCCGCGCGAAGAGCGCGGCGGGGTCGACGATGCCGACGTGGTCGAGGAGTGATCCATGGCCTTCGCAGCCGCCGGCGCGCGCCGGCCATTCTTCCGCCGCCGCAAGACCTGCCCGTTTTCCGGCGTTAACGCCCCGAAGATCGACTACAAGGACGTCCGCCTGCTGCAGCGTTACATTTCCGAGCGCGGCAAGATCGTCCCGAGTCGAATCACTGCGGTTTCCGCGCTCAAGCAGCGGGAGCTGGCGCGGGCGATCAAGCGGGCGCGCTTTCTCGGGCTTCTGCCCTATGTGATTCGCTGACGGCGGCGGAACGCATCCTCTGCCCTCCCGGCGACGGGAGGAAGCCTTTGGTTGGGACGGACACGATCCGCCTCTAACCGCTCAACGGAGCGGGACAGCTCGATGATGGTGCAGATTCTGCTGATCGGGATAGGCGCGGGCGCGGTCGCCGCGCTCATGTTTGCGGCGCTCGCCTCGGGCTCCGTGCTCTCCATGGCGCTGTTTTATCTCGCGCCGCTGCCGATTCTGATCGCAGCGCTGGGTTGGAGCCACGTAGCGGGCATCGCGGCGGCGCTGACCGGATCGACGGCGCTGTTCGCCGCCTTCAATCCGGTCTTCGCGGTGGTGTTCCTGATCGGCGTCGGCTTGCCCGCCTGGTGGCTCGGCTATCTCTCGCTGCTGGCGCGGCGAGCGACCACGAACGGCTCCGAGCAGTTCGAATGGTATCCGGTCGGCCGGCTCGTGCTGTGGGCGGCTTTGCTGGGCGGGCTGATCGTAACGGCGGCGATCCCGCAATTCGGCAGCGACGCGGAGAGTTTCCGCGCCACGCTGAAGAGCGCTTTTGAGCGGTTGTTCAGGGCGCAGAGCGGGACGCCGACGAATGAACCGCTCAAGCTGCCGGGCGTTTCCGATCCGGACTCGGCGTTTGCGTTTTTCGCGGTGATCATCCCGCCGGCGGCGGCGGCGCTGACGACGGCGACGCTCCTGCTCAATCTATGGCTCGCCGCGCGCGTGGTCGATCTATCGGGCCGGCTGCGGCGTCCGTGGCCCAAACTCTCCGCGCTCGCCCTGCCGACCTATGCGGCGGCCATCTTCGCGCTTGCGATCGCGGGCTCGTTCCTGCCCGGGCTGATCGGCATCGTCTCCGGACTGTTCGCGGCCAGCCTCGCCGTCGCCTATACCGCGCACGGGCTCGCCGTCGTGCACGCCCTGACGGCCCCTCTAAAAGGCCGCGCCATCGTCCTGACGGGCGTCTATGTGGCGATCCTCGTGTTCGGCTGGCCGCTGCTCGCGATCGCCCTGCTCGGCCTTGCCGATGGGTCGCTCGATTTGCGCGGGCGCGTCGCCCGCAAACGCGGTCCGCCCGCCGGCCCGCTCGTCTGAACCCATCCGTCTCATCGCGGAATCGAAAACGGAGCCAAAGACATGGAAGTAATCCTGCTGGAGCGTATCGCCAAGCTCGGCCAAATGGGCGACGTGGTCCGCGTCAAGGACGGCTATGCGCGCAATTTCCTGTTGCCCGGGGGCAAGGCGCTGCGCGCCACCAAGGAGAATCGCGCCAAGTTCGAGACGATGAAATCCCAGCTCGAGGCGCGCGATCTCGGGCTGAAGACGGAGGCGGACAAAGTCGCCGGGAAACTCAACGGCCAGAGCTTCGTGGTGCTGCGGCAAGCCTCCGACACCGGACAGCTCTACGGCTCGGTAACCGCGCGCGATCTCGCCACGGTAATCGGCGAGGGCGGATTCACCGTCAGCCGCAGCCAGATCATACTCAACACGCCGATCAAGATGATCGGGCTGCACAAGGTGCCGATCGCGCTGCATCCGGACGTCGAAGTGACCGTCACGGTAAGCGTGGCGCGCAACGCGGACGAAGCCGAACGAATCGCCCGCGGCGAGGACGTCACAGCACGACGCGAGGAGGTCGAGGAACCGACGGAGTTTGCGGCGGAGGAGTTCTTCGAGCCGGAGGCCGTCCCCCAAGAGCCCGCCGCGGAAGAACCGGAAGCCAAGGAATAGCGGGAACCCGCCCGCGTCGAGCGAATTCCGTTCCGGTGGAATCGGAATTCGCTCTCGTTATCCTTTAGTAGGCGTGTTTTCTGCGGCGAACCGGTTCCCACTTCGCCGGAAAACGCACTTGCCGCTCAGTCTGTCTTCTCCTCACCGCCGTAGACCTGCGCGGGATCGAACACCTTCTCGGCGTCGCGCGGGGTGAGAACGAGCGTGCGGCCTGCCGGTTCGCGCAACGTGAGCGCACGATAGAAGCACGACGCGCGCCCGGTATGGCACGCGCCTTTTTCCTTCTGCTCGACCTTGACCAGGAGCGCGTCCTGGTCGCAATCGACCCGGATCTCGAATATCCGCAGGGTGTGGCCGGAGGTCTCGCCCTTCTTCCACAGTTCTTTGCGCGAGCGGCTGTAGAACCACGCCTCGCCGCTTTCGATCGACCGGGCGAGCGCCTCCTCGTCCATATAGGCGAACATCAACACCTCGCCCGACCAGGCGTCGGCGACGATCGCCGGGATGAGTCCGTCGTCATCGAATTTGGGCGAGAAAACGCGGCCTTCCTCGATCTGTTCGGTCGAGCTGCGCGGCGCAAAACGGTGGGGCGCCATGATCAGCGTATGCCGTTGCGCACGAGCTGAATGAAGCGCATCTGCTCGTTAACGTCGTTGCGAAACAAGCCCGCGAACTGCGTCGTCACCGTCCGGGTCCCCGCCTTCTCGACGCCGCGCAACGACATACAGGTGTGCTCGGCCTCCATCATGACGGCGACGCCGCGCGGCTTGAGCTCTTCGTTGATCGCGTTGACCACCTGCGAACTCAACCGCTCCTGCGTCTGCAAGCGGCGCGCAAAGATATCGATCAAGCGCGCGATCTTGGAGAGCCCGACCACCCGGTCGACCGGAAGGTAGGCCACATGCGCCACGCCGAAAAACGGCATCATGTGGTGCTCGCAATGCGAATTGAAGGGAATGTCGCGAATGAGAACGAGATCGTCATAGGTGCCGATTTCAGAAAAGGTGCGGTCGAGCACATCGGTCGCGCTCACCTCATAGCCGCTGTACAGTTCCTTGTAGGCCGAGACCACCCGCCGCGGCGTATCCAAAAGTCCCTCGCGATTAGGATCATCGCCGACGAAAGCAATCAGCGTACGAATCGCTTCCTCCGCCTGCTCGCGCGTCGGGCGCGCGGCGCCGGCGGCGGGTTCTGGACGGCTATCCGGACGGGATGCGGGCGTCAGTTTCTTAATGACATTGTCCATCGCGAGCGTCTGCTCCGTTCGACCGGGGCCGCAAAGTACCGCCCCGGATGTGTCACCGGTCACGCCGCCACACGCCGCGAGGGCGTCGCACCTCGCGCGAGGGACGGACATTGCCTTACCAATCGGCGTCGCCCATGTGGGAAGCGCCTTACCGAAGCGCAAGCAATCCTCGCCCGATCCGGCGGAGGAACATATATTATCTCGGTTCGAAACTGACAATCGACGGTATGATCCGCCGACCGGCCAAAGTGCCATGCTGAATGACGTCTACAACCGGCGCATCTTGGAACTCGCCGGAAATATTCCACGCCTCGGCCGCCTGCCGAACCCGGACGCGAGCGCGACCGCCCATTCCCGGTTGTGCGGCTCGACCGTGACGGTCGACCTCAAAATGGATGGCGAGACCATCGTCGATTTCGCTCACGAGGTAAAAGCCTGCGCGCTCGGCCAGGCCTCCTCCTCGATCATGGCGCGCAACGTGATCGGCGCCCGGGCGGCCGAATTGCGCGACCTGCGCGAGACCGTAAGGCGCATGCTCAAGGAACACGGGCCGCCCCCGAGCGCGACGCGTTGGTCCGACATTGCGGTGCTCGAGCCGGTGCGCGACTACAAGGCGCGGCATGCCTCGACCATGCTCACCTTCGATGCGGTCGTTTCGGCAATCGATCAAATCGAAGCCAAGCGGCGGTAAAGCGTCAGTCGACCCAGAGTAGGCCCAAGCGACCCGCTATCGGCGGCCTGCCGATAAAGGCAGGGCTCAAGCAATAGCAATGCGCTCAGCGACGCGGATCGAAGTGAGCATGCGCGTCGACGCGCGGCCGCGATAGCTCGTCGCACGCTGCCTCGAACTGCGGGAAGCTCTTGGCGAATCCGTTGTTACCGATCCGAATCATCGTCGCCGGTTGGCCGACGCTGCGCGTCTGCACGGCAAGCGACCGGCTCGCCGTTGCGGCGAAGGCGCGCAATTGCGACGAACCGATGGTCGTGGTGGCGACGGTGTCGACGCGCCGCGACTTTTTCTTCGCGTCCGAGGACGTGACCCGCAACACGAGATCGGCATCGTCGATCCAGAGGCGAACCTGCTCCACTTTCGGCGGCAAGGGCGCGGACGCCGATCCAACGCGCTGCTCCGTATAGGTGAGCGTGTAGGTTCCCGGCATGTCTCCGCATCCCAGGGTGAGATCGAAGCTGCCAAATTGCTCGCCTTCATAAGTCAGCGGGTGGCGCCGCGCCAACACGGCCGGGACACCCTCTCGGTCGAGCAAGGTCCAGCCGCGCGCATTGGTCGTGGCCGTACGGTCGGCGCTCAGGGTGGAGACCGGGGTCGGGATCGGCGCTGCCGCGGCCGATGACCCGGTTCGATCGACTTCGCCACCGAGGCCGCTGCGCTGGATCTCGTCGCGCGAAAGAGCCCGCATCGGCTCCCATGGCGGTATCCGCAGCGCGAGTTCGACCAGTTCCGCGCCGCCGCCCATGTCGGCCGTGTAACGCACGATGTTGCCGATGTCCCGCTGCACCAGGACAAGATCCTCGGCGGAGTAGGTCGCCGCCACCGCGTCGTCGCGCCGATCGCCCAACCAGATTTGATGCACCAGCACGCGCGATTTCGCCGGCACCTCACGGCGCAGACCGCCGAGCAGGACGAAAGCGCACATCGATTCGCAGCTTGCCGGCGCCAACGCGACCCCAGCCGCTCCGCGATCCAACTTGCGCCCGACCGTCGTATCGAGTCCGAGCTTGCGGATGGCGCGGCCGAGCGCGAGGGCGCCGCGCACCGAGCCGCCGTCGGAATCGAACACCATCGTTGCGCCCGCGAGGTCGTGCTCGCGCGCAAACGCTTCGAAATGGCGCGGCGTGTCCGCAGTGATCATGCCGCTCGCGAAGACGAGGACGCGGCAATTCGCGCCGCAGGCTTCCGCCGGGCCTTCCTGCGTGCGCGTGAATTGCATCGGCTGCGCCCGGAGATGCGCTGCTGACTCCAGAGTTCCCGCCTTGACCGGAAATATGCAGGCCGCGAGCACCAGAGCGCTGAATAGCGGTCGTCGCATTCTCTCAACCCCGTGCTAGGGGCGCGCTTGATCGCGCGTCTTTTACTGTTTTTTCGGTCGCCTCATACGGGCTTTGGCATGATCTTGTTCAAATGCGGAACAACGCCGCAACTGTGTTTCTACGTACGTTTTCATGCGAAGCTTTCGCTATCCGATTAATACTCATCGCTTTTCTGGACAGATCGGCCTCCATTCAGGAAGATGCTTACGCGGCGGCGAACACGAATGCGCGGGAAGTCCGAGCACACTCGAGAACGATGACGCACACTTTCCGCTTCGACAGGTTTCGCCACCTACCGCGCTTACTCGGTCGCGCGTTAATTCTGGGTTACCGACTGACCTTGTCGCCGCTGATCGGCTCCGATTGCCGTCACCTGCCGACCTGCTCGGCCTATGGCGATGAGGCGATCGCGCGGTTCGGCCTTTGGGCGGGCGGTTGGATGACGCTCGCACGCTTGTGCCGATGCCATCCGTTCGGAACGCGCGGGCTTGATTTCGTGCCGCAGACGCTGCCGCCGGCTGCGCGCTGGTACACGCCGTGGCGTTACGGCGATTGGCGACGCGCGAACGCCGTGCCGCCCGAGGACCCAGCTCTTGGCGACACCAGCGACGCGAGCGATCAGCGCGCTCCCTGCGCGAGCGGTTCAAGCCGGCGCACGGCTTCGGCCGATCCGAGATCTGCCGCGCGCTGATACCAGGCGCGCGCCTGGACCGGGTCGGGAGCCGATCCAAGCACCTTCAGCCGTTCGAATGTCGCCGGATCATAGGTCGAACCGAGCAGGAGAGCGGCCTGCGCATCGCCGCCTTCCGCGGCCCGCCGCAAAACGAGACGGGCGGATGCGAGATCGCCATTGGCGATGAAATCCTGTCCGCGTTTGACGAGGGTGGCGATTTCCTCGGGATCGAGCGTCAGGTTGCCCGATCCCGCTGGCGAGACCACAGAGCGCGGCGTCGGGTCTGAGCTTGGCTGCGCCGGCAAGGAAGCGGATGGCGCATCGATCGCCGGCGTCCATTCGATCTGCATCGCGCTCCTGTCCATCGTCGAGCCGTCGGCGGAACGCAGCTCGACGGTAAGCTCCATCACGCCGGCAAAATCGCGCGGCGGCGCGAGGCTGGTCCGCGCCAGATCGGCGAGCGGCACGCGCCAACTCCGACCCTCCAAAGCGAGGCCGGCGGAAAGCTGCGTTCCCTCCACGAGCCCGCTTACGACTACTGCGCCGTCGTCAAGACCGCCGGTGAGCGTCACCGCGAGCGGAACAGATTCATTGACCGTGGCGCGGCGGCTCTCGACGAGGGCGAGCCGCACCGGCGACGCCCGGTCTCGCAGGAGGCTTGTGGCCCGGCCGGTCTCCTTGCTCACAAGCGTCGACTTGAGCGCTCCATCCGACTCACCCACCATCGTCTTCTGATCGGGAAATCCGAAGAGAACGACGACATAGGCGGCGCCGGCGGCAAGACCCACGATCGCGACCAACCTGACCAGTCGACGCAGAACGGAACGGCGCGGTGACGGTTGCGGCGGCTCGGGGACGAGGTGCGGGTCAAGCGCCATGCGCGTTCTGAGTTCGTGCACGGCGCGGTCGCCTTCAAACACCCTTGCCGGCGCACGCAACCAGACATCCGGTTGATCGATCGCGTCCGGCGCCGTCGTCGGTCCGTCTGCGACCGTAAGTCGCCCCGCATCGGGGAGATCGCGTTCGCTAGGATCGGCGGCGCGTTCAGTCGCATGCCGCGCCTTGCCGGATTGTTCGGCCGAACGCGACCTCGCATCCTCCTTGGGCGCCGGCCGGCGAGCCCAGGGAGGGGCGTATATCAGTCGATCATTGAAATCGTCATCGGTCGGGGAATTCATCCGCTCACCCCCGCTGGAATTCACGGGCCGGACGTCGGTCCCCATCGCCACGCACCGGGAACTCGCCTCCCGTATCCGCCCGTCCTCGCATTCTCACCTGCGACCCCGCGACAATCCGCTTGCTCCTGCGGCGCGTCAGCGGCGCTCGCGCGTTCCGCTCCACTTCAGGAACTCTTGAAACAATCGTTCGCGATCGGAAGGCGAGATCGGCTTGCTTGACGCCTGCGGCCGCATTTCGAGAAACCGTTCGAACTGCTCACGCTGGCTCGCCGCGTGTGCGGTCGCGTTGTTGCGCTGGAGCCATTCCTCCGCCGCCGGGAACCGGGTCCAGCCGGGCACCGTCGCCGCCGGATTGGTCTCCGCCCATTTCGGATGACGCGGCGGCTTCTGGAACTCGGCGAGCCGCGGAAAGAACCGCTCCACGAATTTCGCGATCCGCTGGTAGCGGTCGGTGTCGCGCGGCCAATTGTAGGCGACAAGCACGGCGCCGACCGCAATGGTCTCAACGGATTCGCCGGGCCCGACCAGGCTCGGATAATCTTTGTTCGTGAGCGCGGCGGGGAGATAGTCGGCCTGCAGCGGCTTGGCGAAGGGGACCGGCAGCAGGCGAAACCCGTCCGCCGAATTGAGCTTTGCCATCGCCCCCGACGGCTTGCCGGCAATCAGGATGGTGGCGGCGAGCTCCCCCGCCTTCAGCTTCTCTATGGCGTCGGCCTGACCCATGTTCACTTCGACCGGGTTGATGCCGAGCCTTTCGAACACGTCGCGCGTCGAGAGCTGCGTGCCGCTGCCTTCGTCGCTGAAATTGACCATCTTGCCGTCGAGCTGCGCGATCGAGGTGATGCCGGAGTCCGCCCGCACGACGAGGTGCATCTCCTCGTTGAAGAGTTTGGCGACGTAAGTGATTTTGTCGTCGATCGGTCCGATCTCCTTGGTCTTCCGGAATTTGTTCAGGAGGATCGACTGGGTGATGCCGAGATCGACCCCTTTCAGGAATCGGACGTCGCGCAGGTTTTGCCCGCCGCCTTTGCCGATGATCGGCAGGATGCGGAAGTCGTCGCCGTCGTCGAGCACCGCCGAGAGGTCGTAGGCGATCGACAGGTAGGTGCCGTTGATATTGCCCGAAACGATCGCGACCGTATTGGCGTTGATCCGTTCGCCGTTGACGGAGTCCGGCTCGGCGCGGCGGGCGCGCACAGTCTCGCTGCGATTGGCCTCAACGGACCCGCGTGACCGGCCTTGCGCATGACCGCGATCGATCGAAAAAAAGAAGGCTGCAGTGACCAGAGCTGCGGTCAGGACAAATAAACAACCACGCCGCCAGCGCAGTCGCTGCAAGCCTTCAGCCATGACATTCCCCGTATTTCGGGCCGGCGAAACGCACCACTGCCGGGCCCGCGTCAGCAACGCGAGGCGCGTCATTCAGATTTTGAATATGTGAGTAAGTGCCCCTTTCCCCACGGTGCAACTTGACATCCTAATTTGTCGCCAATGTGATCATGATTCGAAATTTCTCGGGTTACGCGCAAAAATCGTATTTCGAATGGTTAAGCGGGCGCGCGAGAAACCTTTCTCCGGATGGTTAAGCGGGCGGCTCGAATACTCCGACTCGTTTCGTCCCCGCGCACACGCTCCTCGTCTTCGCCGGGCTATCTCTTCGTCATTGCCGGCCGCGCCAATAGCCGGGGCAGCCGGACGCGTCACCTCTTCCGTGGGAAGAGGTCGGATTCCGAGCGCAGCGAGGAATCCGGGCGAGGGAGTATGACGCGGATACGACAGCCCCCTCACCCGGCTCGCGTCTCGAGACGCGAGCCCCCTCCCTGCCCTCCCCCGCAGGCGGGGGAGGGAGCTGAGCGCAGCGAAGCGGGAGGGGGGTTCCGTTGCGCGGCGTGCGCGCAGTGCCGACGGGTCGGCAGCATGGACCGCCGGGTCAAGCCCGGCGGTGACGACCTGTCTCCGCCTTCGCCGGGCTATCTCTTCGTCATTGCCGGGCCGCGCCGACAGGCGCGTGACCCGGCAATCCATGCGGGCCAAGCCCCCGCGTCCCGACGATCTGGATCAGTTTTCTGAGCAACCTGCTCAGCCCTCGCGCAGCAGCTATGTCGCTCCACAGTTGGGATCGCTGCGCTTTGGCTCAACGCTA
>JBAPYK010000214.1:0-5690 GCA_049284695.1 Rhodoplanes sp.
CGCTTCCATCGGAAATCGCTTGCCGTCGATCAGATGTTCGCTCGGCCGATGGAAATGGAACTGCACCAGCTTGTATTCGTCGTCGCCCAATTTGAGCGTCGAGCCCGGGGCAGCATTGAGCTGGATCGTGTGGCCATTGTTGACGATGGTGTCCGCACTCTTCGCCCATTGAATCTTCAGCGGGGGCAGTTCGGCCTCGATCGGCGACTCGATGTCGATCGGCGATTGCTGCGAGCCGATCGAGCAGACCTTGCTCGCGGCGTCGAGGTCGCCCCAATGCGACGGCCCTTGCGCGCCTTCATAGCTCCAGTGCGCACCCTCTGCTGCGAAAACGCCAGAGCCACATAACGGGCACGCAGCAAGCACGGCCACGGCCTTTAACGCGCGACGCCGATCGAAGTCCATGTCGAGGCCCTCCGGAAAAGCGCAAAATGCGCCGCAGTCGTTTAGACGAGTTTCAGGGCCCGTTGAAAGGGGCCGGCCGGTCAACAGTCGGTTACGTCGTCGCGACCGCCTTGAAAAAGGTGTAGCAGAACACGCCGTCGGGTTCCGTCGTGCGGTCGAGGTCGCGGATGCCCCGGTTCCAGGCGGCTTCGTCGATGAGGCCGCGGGCGATCGCGTCGTCGCGAACGCCTTCGACCATGGCGTTGAACGTCTTCCTGGTAAACCCATCGACGAGCTGCGGTCGGCTCGCATCGACATAGACCATCCGCGGAGACACCGTGACGTTTCTGAAGCCCGCCTCGACAAGCAGCGGATAGAGGCGCCGGCCGATCATCGCGTCGCCGCCCGCCATCGCCTGGAGGTCGACGAGACATTGTATCGCGCGCTGCGCCGCCGCACTGTTCGGGTGAAAATAAGCGGAGCCGTGGTCGCCTTCGATCGCCGTGATGGTTCCGCCGGGCTTTAGCAGCCGCTTGAGCGCAGTCAGCGCGCCGACGGGATCGCGCAGATGCTCGAGAACGAAGCATACGAAGACGTGGTCAAAGCTGTGCGCAGGAAACGGAAGATTGAAAATGTCGGCCTGGAGGAACGTCACATTGCCGATACCGGCGGGCGCGACACGGGCCTTCGCCGCCTGCAATGACTGCGCCGAGACATCCACCGACCGAATGCGTGCTCCCGGGCTCGCGCCAGCGATGGCGACGGTTTGCGCGCCGACGCCGCAGCCCGCTTCGAGCACGTTGCTGCCGTCGGGGAAAACCGTGTCCCAATGAAGCAGTTCAGCCAATGTTGCGGCTTGATCGAGCAGCCGCTGGCCTTCGCGGCCGGAATAGCCATGCACATAGTCGGGGCGCAGAACATCGGACTCGGTCATTGGCTCGCCCACACGATGCGGGCGACCCACAGGACATCTTCGGTCGACAGCGTTCGGTCGGGATGATCCGGATTGAGCGATTTCAGCTCAAGCGTCTTCGCGGTTTTCCGCTTCAGCTCCTTCGCCATCACTTCGCCGTCCTTGGTTTTCACCACGACGCGGTCGCCGCGGCGGATCGGCGCGGAGGGCGAGACGATGATCACGGTCCCGTCGCGATAGGCGGGCTGCATCGAGTCGCCGGAAATCTCCAGCGCATAGGCGTGCTCGTCCTCGACCGCCGGGAAGGGAATCTCGTCCCAGCCTTTGCCGACGGGAAAGCCCCCATCGTCGAAAAAACCGCCCGCCCCCGCTTCGGCAAAGCCGATGAGCGGCACCGCCTGCTCGGCATGGCCGGAGGCGTCGGTGATCAGCCTGACGAACTCCTCCACCGTCGTCCCGGTCGCCGCGAGCGATTTCGCCACCGACTCGGTCGAGGGCCAGCGCGCCCGCCCATCCGGCGTGACGCGCTTCGACTTGTTGAACGTGGTCGGATCAAGCCCCGCCCGTTTGGCGAGCCCGGAGGCGGAAAGGCCGGAACGCGCGGCAAGACGGTCGAGCGCCGTCCAGATTTGGGCATGGGTCAGCATCGGGCGATCTCCCGCGCAGCGGCTGCGCCGACGGGGTTGGATTTCCGTAAACTATAGGAATTTTAGCCTGATCGCGCCAGATATCCACACCCCGTGATCAACAACAATGATGGGAATTGCAGGGTTCTGAATGCTTGCGGCAATCCAAACAGCGCGGAAGCCACGCCGCGCAAGGCCGCGGCCGAGGCGGTGCGCTCGGTCGCGCAACAGCGGATCATCCTTTGCGCCGGATGATGGCGAACCACATTTTCAGACTTTCCGCGGGAAACTCGGCGGCGAAGGCGGCGCTGATTTCGCCCTGGATCGGTTCTACCGATTCAACGATCCAATCGTCGGCGAAAGCATCGCAAATCCCCTCCCGAGATACGCCCGCCGGACCTCTTTCGCGCGAATCGTCGGTGAAGCTCAGCAAGAACAACCGGCCGCGCGGCGCGGTGACGTGGGCAAGCCCCTTGGCGTAGCGCTTCCGCTCCTCGCCGAGAAAAATGTGAAACAGCCCGCTGTCGATGACGCTGCGGAAACGCCGGTCCCACGCGTTGAGCGTCATCGCGTCCTTGACGAGAAACTCTGCCGTCAGGCCGCGGGCGCTCGCCTTGGCGCGCGCTTGTTCGATGGCGGCTTCGATAAAATCGATGCCGGTCACCTGATGACCGCGCGCGGCGAAGAACAGTGCGGTGTTACCGCTGCCGCATCCCGCATCGAGCAGCGGGCTCTCGACCCGATCGGCAACCGCAATGAAGGGCCGTTGCGGCTTGCCGATCTCCCATGGGGGGACGCCGGTATAAGCCTCGCTGAATCGTTCATGGGACGATGGTTCATCGGACATGAGCGTCCCCATCAGCCGGTGATGCTCTTCACCAGGCGGACGATGAGCCAGATCGGAATAACCAATACTGCGCCGAGCAGGAAATAGCGCCACACCCAGATCACGGCGTCGAAGCCCATGTTCCACACCGTGCGGAAAAGCGCGTCGATACTTTCGACGATGTCGAGGGGATCGAGCCCGAACGCCGAGAGGATCACGCCGACGATGATCGACAGCATCGCCAGCCGCACCGCGACGGACAGGGGCGATCCGCCGAGAAACCGGGCGATTTCGCGACCAAACGGCTGACGGTTCGGGCCAGACAACTGGCGTTCGGGATTGGACATGGCGCAGCTCCAGGATTCCAAGCCTAAGCTAATAGCAGCACCCGCCGTCCAACTCACCCGCCCTTGCGGCGGCCGGTGCGCGCAAGCGCCGGTTCGATGACGCGCCCGCCCGAGGCCGGCGTCCGCTCCGCCGCCTCCAGCATATGCAGCAGCGTCTCCAACCGGTCGGCGTCGCTCGGCTGCTTGTCGAAGCGCAGCCGGCTGATGCGCGGGAAACGCATGGCGATGCCCGACCGGTGGCGGGCCGAGCGTTGCAGACCTTCGAACGCGACTTCGAAAACAAGCCCGCGGTCGCGCTCGTGCACGACTTCGCGCACCGGGCCGAAGCGGTTGATCGTGTTGCGTCGGACGAAGCGGTCGATCTCGGCGAGTTCGGCGTCGGTGAAGCCGAAATAGGCCTTGCCCACCGCCGCCAGCTCGTCGCCCGCTGCGCCCGGGGTCCACAGGCCGAACGTGTAGTCTGAATAGTAGGACGAGCGCTTGCCGTGGCCGCGCTGTGCATACATCAGCACGGCGTCGACCACGAACGGATCGCGCTTCCATTTCCACCACAGGCCCTTCGGCCGGCCCGGCAGATAGGGCGCGTCGCGGCGCTTGATCATCACGCCTTCGATCGCATGTGCATCGACCCCGGCGCCGGCCGCCGCCGGGTTCTCACGCGCCCGCGCCAGCGCGTCCCAGCCGGCGAAAGGGATGAGCGGCGAGAGGTCGACGCGCGGAGACGACAGCCGCGGGATGAACGCTTCGAGTCTGCCCCGCCTTTCCCGGAGAGGCTCGCCGCGCAAATCCTCGCCGGCTTCGGTCAGGAGGTCGTAGACGCGCAGATGCGCGGGAAACTCGGCGAGCAGCTGCGGCGTGACGGTTTTCCGGTTCAGGCGCTGCTGCAGCACGGCGAATGACTGCACCTCGCCCCCGCGCATGATCAAGAGTTCGCCGTCAAGCGCACCGTCGAAGGCGAACGCGTCGACGAGATCGGGAAAGGCGGCCGAAATGTCCTCGCCGGTGCGCGAATAGAGGCGCGCGACGCGCCCGCCGTCGGGCCGCAGCCCAGCGACCGCCTGCACGCGGATGCCGTCCCATTTCCATTCGGCGACATACTCCGCCGGATCGAGCTTCGCGAAGTCGCTCGCTTCGATCGCATGCGACAGCATGGGCGGGCGAAACGGCGCGGGATCGGCGACGAGCGGCTTGTCGGTCCGGCCTTCGACCCAGGCGAAGAGATCGACATATGGCGGGGTGAGCGCGGGCCAAAGGATTTCGATCTCGTCGGGGTCCTTGCCGCCGAGGGCGGCGACCGCCGTCTTGGCGAGCCGGGCCGAGACCCCGACGCGCAGCGCGCCGGTGACCAGCTTCAACAGCGCCCAGCGCCCGGTCTCGTCCAGCGCATCGAGCCAGCGCGCGATCTGGCCCGGCAGCTCGGCCTTGCCCAGCGATGCGAGCGTGGCGACCACTTCGGTGAGGGAGGGCTGCGCCTGGGTCACGCCGAGCTCAGCATTCGCATTCTGATCGGCGTCCGCATTCTCGTTAAGGAAGCGCCGGTCGTCCTCATCCTCCCCCGTGAAACGGGGGAGGGGAACCGTGCGCAGCACGGTGGAGGGGGCGCTCTCGGGGCGGACATCATTCGCCCCCTCCACCGCCCCATGGGCGGTCCCCCTCCCCCGCGAACCGCGCGGGGGAGGATGGAATCCAGCTTGGGACGGCGCTTTCGTTGGCCACATCAATGCGACAGTTTCCGAGAGATCGCCGACGTAATCGTAAGACAGGTCGAACAGCACCGGGTCGGTGCGCTCGGCGATCAGCGCGCGGATGAGGCCGGGCTTGGCGTGCGGGAACGACAGCGCGCCGGTGAGCGCCGCGAGCGCATAGCCGCGCTCGGGGTCGGGCGTCATGCGGAAAAACTCGGTCATCAGCCGCAGCTTGGCGTTGCGGCCATGCTCATAGGCGAGGCGATCGAGCAATTCGGCGAAGCGATTCATGCGTGGCCGCCAGGGTGCGCATGATCAGCCTCGCCTGGAGTATCGGAAGGCCCTTCCTCCTCGCCGTAGCCGACGAGATGTAGCGGGCGGGCGGAAAGGCCTTGCGTCTCGCACCAGTGGACCAGCGCTTCTTCGGCGCCGTGCGTGACCCACACCTCGGATGCGCCCGTCGCCGGAATTGCGCGGGTGAGCCCGTCCCAGTCGCAATGATCGGAAATGACCAGGGGCAGCTCGACGCCGCGCTGGCGGGCGCGCCCCCGCACCCGCATCCAACCCGAGGCGAAACACGCGATCGGATCGGGAAAGCCGCGCGTCCACAGGTCGTTCAGCGCCGAGGGCGGACAGAGCACGACCGCCCCGGCAAGCTTGCTCTTCGGCACATCGCGCACAAAGCGCAGCTCGCCGAGGTCAAACCGCTCCGCGTAGTAGCGTGTGATCGTCTCGAGCGCGCCATGCAGGTAGATCAGCGCCTCATAGCCCGCGCCACGCAAGAGCGCGATCAGCCGCTGCGCCTTCCCCAGCGCATAGGCGCCGACGAGATGCGCCCGCTCGGGAAACAGCGTCAGCGAGCGCAGGAGCTTGGCAATTTGGCTCGCCGGATCGCTATGGCGGAACACC
>JBAPYK010000215.1:0-21442 GCA_049284695.1 Rhodoplanes sp.
AGGCAAGATCTACCAGCGTCCGTTCGGCGGCATGACCACCGATTACGGCAAGGGCATCGCCCAGCGCACCTGCGCTGCGGCCGACCGCACCGGCCACGCGATGCTGCACACGCTGTACGGCGCGTCGTTGAAGCACTCGGCGGAATTCTACGTCGAGTATTTCGTCATCGACCTCATCATGGACGATGAAGGCCGCTGTCGCGGCGTGATTGCGATCAACCTCGACGACGGCACGATCCATCAATTCCGCGCGCAAATGACTATCCTCGCCACCGGCGGGTACGGCCGCGTCTATTATTCTTGCACCGGCGCCCATACCCAGACCGGCGACGGCAATGGCTTGGTGTTACGCGCCGGGCTGCCGGTCCAGGATATGGAGTTCATCCAGTTTCATCCGACCGGCATCTACGGGGCCGGATGCCTCATCACCGAAGGCTCACGCGGAGAGGGCGGCTATCTCGTCAACGTCGAGGGCGAGCGCTTC
Source organism: Rhodoplanes sp. (assembly GCA_049284695.1). Lineage (GTDB taxonomy): Bacteria > Pseudomonadota > Alphaproteobacteria > Rhizobiales > Xanthobacteraceae > Rhodoplanes. Next base: position 485 of record JBAPYK010000215.1, read on the forward strand.
ATGGAGCGCTATGCGCCGTCGGCCAAGGATCTCGCTTCGCGCGACGTCGTCTCGCGGGCGATGACCATCGAGATTCGCGAAGGCCGCGGCGTCGGCAAGAACAAGGACCATATCTTCCTGCACCTCGACCATCTCGATCCCAAGGTGCTGGCGGAGCGGCTGCCGGGCATCTCCGAGAGCGCAAAGATCTTTGCCGGCGTCGACGTGACCAAGGAGCCGATCCCGGTGCTGCCGACGGTCCATTACAATATGGGCGGCATTCCCACCAATTATCGCGGCGAAGCGCTGACCAAGAAGGAAGGCGATCCCGACCGCGTGGTTCCCGGACTGATGGCGGTCGGCGAGGCGGCCTGCGTGTCCGTGCATGGCGCCAACCGGCTCGGTTCCAATTCGCTGATCGATCTTGTGGTGTTCGGACGCGCTGCGGCCGACCGCTGCGCCGAGATTCTCGAACGCCATGCGGCCCAACCCGACTTGCCGGCAGGCGCCGCCGACCTCGCGCTAACCCGCCTCGACAAGTTCCGCTACGCCAATGGCGGCACGCCGACGGCGGAGTTGCGGCTGCGCATGCAAATGGTGATGCAGAATAACTGCGCGGTGTTCCGCACCGGCGAAATCCTCTCCGAGGGGGTGCGGCTGATCGACGAGGTGCTGGCGAGCGCTGCCGACGTGAAGGTGACGGACCGGTCGCTGATCTGGAACACCGATCTCATCGAGACGCTTGAGTTCGACAATCTCATCGCTCAGGCGGTGGTGGCGATGAATGCGGCCAGCAACCGGACCGAGAGCCGCGGCGCGCATGCGCGCGAGGACTTTCCGGAGCGCGACGACAAGAACTGGATGAAGCACACATTGGTATGGCTCGACCAAGAAAACCGCAAGGTGACCATCGATTACCGGCCGGTGCACGCCTATACGCTCACCAACGACGTGTCCTATATCGAGCCGAAGGCGCGTGTGTACTGAGCGCGATTTCTCAGGAACAAACGGCTTTCCGCGCCGGATGCCAACTCGACTGAAGCCTTTGGGAAGTTGATCATGGTCGAATTTACACTGCCGAAGAACTCGCGCGTCACCGAAGGCAAAGTCTGGCCAGCGCCGCAGGGGGCGAACAATCTCCGCGAATACAAAATTTATCGGTGGAATTCGGACGATGGGAAAAATCCGCGGCTCGACACCTATTCGGTCGACATCGACGATTGCGGGCCGATGGTGTTGGACGGCCTTATCTGGATCAAGAACAAGATCGATCCGACGCTGACCTTCCGCCGTTCGTGCCGGGAGGGCATCTGCGGCTCCTGCGCGATGAACATCGACGGGCAGAACACGCTCGCCTGCACCAAGGAGATGGGCGAGATCAAAGGATCGATCCGCGTCTATCCGCTGCCGCACCAGCCGGTGGCCAAGGACCTCGTGCCTGACCTCACCAATTTCTTCGCCCAGCATGCGCTGATCCAGCCCTGGCTGCAGACCGAAACGCCGCCGCCCGAGAAGGAATGGAAGCAGAGCCGCGAGGACCGCGAGAAGCTCGACGGCCTCTACGAGTGCATCCTGTGCGCCTGCTGCTCCACCTCCTGTCCGGAATACTGGTGGAACCCGGACCGCTATCTCGGCCCGGCCGCGCTGTTGCACGCTTACCGTTGGGTGATCGACTCGCGCGACGAAGCAGCCGGCGAGCGGCTCGATCAGCTCGAAGACCCGTTCCGCTTGTACCGCTGCGTGACCATCCTCAACTGCTCGAAGGCCTGCCCCAAGAGCCTCAATCCGGCGAAAGCGATCGCCGAATTGAAGAAGCTGATGGTCGAGCGGCAGAAGGTTTGAGCATTTTCCGGCGAAGTGGGAACCGGTTCGCCGCAGAAAATGCGACCACTCAAGTAAATTGAGCGAATTCCGATTCCACCGGAACGGAATTCGCTCTAGTCACGCGCCAACCGCAACGCGGACAATCCGATTTCGCTCCGATGGCCGGGCCTCGCCCCGGCCATCGGCGTTTATGGAGCCGAAGATATCTGTCGGAGCAGATATCCTGCGGAAACACGCTACGCTCCCATCTTCCGCTTCCGCTGGCCGAGCGTGCGCAGGCGCAGCGCGTTGAGCTTGATGAAGCCTTCGGCGTCGTGCTGGTCGTAGGCGGCCGCGCCCTCCTCGAAGGTGACGAGGTCCTGGTCGTAGAGCGAGTAGGGGCTTTCGCGCCCGACCACGCCGACATTGCCCTTGTAGAGCTTGAGCCGCACGCGGCCGGTGACGAATTCCTGGCTCTTGTCGATCGCCGCCTGCAGCATCTCGCGCTCGGGCGCGAACCAGAAGCCGTAATAGACGAGCTCGGCGTAGCGCGGCATCAGCTCATCCTTGAGGTGGGCCGCGCCGCGGTCGAGCGTGATCTGTTCGATGCCGCGATGCGCCGCGAGCAGGATGGTGCCGCCCGGCGTCTCGTACATGCCGCGCGATTTCATGCCGACGAAGCGGTTTTCGACCAGATCGACGCGGCCGATCCCGTTGACGCGCCCAAGTTCGTTGAGCCGCGTTAGGAGCGTTGCCGGCGACAGCTTCTCGGCGTCCAGGGCCACCGCATCGCCGCGCTCGAAATCGATGGTGATGTAACTTGGGCGGTCGGGCGCATCCTCCGGATTGACCGTGCGGCTGTACACATAGTCGGGCACGTCTTGGGCGGGGTCTTCCAGCACCTTGCCCTCGGAGGAGGTGTGCAGGAGGTTCGCGTCGGTCGAAAACGGGGCTTCGCCGCGCTTGTCCTTGGCGATGGGAATCTGGTGTGCCTCGGCAAATGCGATCAGCGCTTCGCGCGAGCGCATGTCCCACTCGCGCCATGGGGCGATCACCTTCACGTCGGGCTTGAGCGCGTAATAGGCAAGCTCGAAGCGCACCTGGTCGTTGCCTTTGCCGGTCGCCCCATGAGCGACCGCGTCGGCGCCGACCTTTTCCGCAATCTCGATCTGCCGCTTGCCGATCAAGGGCCGCGCAATCGAGGTGCCGAGCAGGTACTGGCCCTCGTAGAGCGCGTTGGCGCGGAACATCGGAAACACGTAGTCGCGGACGAATTCTTCGCGCAAATCCTCGATGAAGATGTTTTCAGGTTTAATGCCGAGCAGCAGCGCCTTGTCGCGCGCGGGGCCAAGTTCTTCGCCCTGACCGAGATCGGCGGTGAAGGTGACGACTTCGCAGCCGTAAGTGGTCTGCAGCCATTTCAAAATGATGGAGGTATCGAGCCCGCCCGAATAGGCGAGCACCACCTTTTTCACGTCGCTTTTTCGCATGCACTCCCTACAACCAAACGGCTGTCCTCAATCGACGTCTCCGAGCCCGCGCAGCAGCGCCCGCCCGTGCTTACCACAGCCTCATCGGCGAGAGCGAGCGCTGCGCTGAAGCAATAAGGGCCGGCGATGGCCGGCCCTTCGAGACGCGCCTTATAGACTTGGCGGCCGCGTTACAGCCATTCGCGGTCGATGCCGGCATTGCTGGCAAGCGCAGCCAGACGCTTGCGCGCGTAGAACAACCGCGTCTTCACCGTGTTCTCCGGAATGGCGAAAATCTGCGCGACCTCCGCGACCGACTTCTCGTGATAATAGACGAGGTCGATGATCTCGCGATGGTTGGGCGTCAGTTCGTCGAGGCAACGGCGAAGGATACGGCCGCGCGTCTCCTTTTCGAGCGTCGCATCCGGCGTATCGGCGGAATCCTCGATCGCCTCCATCACGTCGTCCCTGGCGAACTCGGTGGTGCGGCGGCGCAGCGCGGCATAGGCCTTGTGGCGCGTAATGGCGAGCAGCCACGTGGAGACCGCGGAGCGGCCTTCGAAGCGGCCGGCCTGCCGCCAAACATCGAGGAAGACCTCACTGATCACGTCCTCGGCGAGGCTGTGGTCACCGACGATCCGCAGCGCAAAGCGAAAGACGCGGACATGGTGGCGGGCGTAGAAGACCCGCATCGCGAGACGGTCGCTATCCGCCATGCGGGCGAGCAGCGCCATGTCGGTCGGCGCTTTGGCGCTTTGAACGGGCCTGGCGTTCGTCCCGGTCACTCTCGGCAGTGCTTGTTCGGCGAGCATCGGCACACCTCCACTGGCTGACTAGTCGCAGCCATAGACCGCTTGCCCGCGGATTCATGTGAGCGCGATCACACAAGGCGTGGCCGACGCGCCGCGCCGGCCAGCCAAGCGCGTTTTTGCCCAGGGGAGGGGGCTGAGGTGGGGTTGATCCTGACGGGAGGGGGTGAAGCGTCAGCGCAACGGAAGCCGCAGGGTCAGGCCTTCTGCGGCGACGATAGCGCCAGGCCACGCCGCCTCGGCCTCCCGCCCGAGCCGGTCGAGCGTCTCGTCGTCATGCGCGGGATCGTGATGGAAAATGGCGAGGCGCTTGGCGCCAGCGGCGTTAGCGAGGCGCACGCCCTGCTGCCAGGTGGAGTGGCCCCGTCCGGCGTTGTCGGTGTACTCCTCGTCGGTATAGGTGCAATCGTAGATCATCAGATCGACGTTCTGAGCCAGCGCCAGCACGTTGTCGTCCAGCGCCCCCGCCACGTGCTCGGTGTCGGTCAGGTAAGCGATGGCATGTCCGGCATAGTCGAGCCGATAGCCGGTCGCGTGGTTCGGATGGTTGAGCGGCGCGGTCCGCAGCGTCAGTTCGGGATGCGGCTGCAGTGTTTCCCCGCACACGAAGTCCCGAAATTCGACCTTCGCCTTGAACAGGTCGAAGCCGTATGGAAACAGCGGATCGCCCATCAACCGTGCGAGAACCTCGCGAAGGGCAAATTTCGGCAGCAAGTTGCCGGCCCACAGGCGCAACCGCGTGTCGGGGACATAGCACGGCTCAAAAAACGGTAAGCCCCAGACATGATCCAGATGGCAGTGGCTGAGAAAAAGATCGGCGTCGACCGACTTGCCGGCGAGCGAATTGCCAAGCGGCCGCAGGCCGGAGCCCGCGTCGAAGATGATCAGCCGCTCGCCGCAGCGCACCTCGACACAGGCGGTATTGCCGCCATAACGCACGGTTGCAGGTCCCGGACAGACGACGCTGCCCCGAACCCCCCAGAAACGTACCAGCATATCGGCCATGATTCCTTTCCGCCGCTTATCGGTGCGCCTGGGCGCTGATCTTGGGTGCGGCGGAACAGGGACCGGTTCGGTGAGAGAGCCGATTTACTTGCCGCAGATGCGAGAGCAGGAATGTAGTGTGAACGCGTTGCAATCGAAACGGGTTTCCCTGCAGATTGCTAAGGTTTAATTTGCCCAAGCTAAGAGGTTCCCGAGCATTTTTGCGCCCGAAGCCGGATAGGCTACGCCATCGCGGCGCCCGCGTTGTAGCGATGTCACCCTGGCCGCAGCACGGCGGCGCCTTGCAAGCGGCCGGCGCGTAGATCGTCCAGCGCCGTATTCGCCTCGGCGAGCAGGTAAGGCGTTACCTCGATGCGCAGCCCTATCCGGGGGGCAAGTGCGAGGAATTCGCGCGCATCGGCACGCGTGAGATTGGCGACTGAGACGATCTGCCGCTCCTCCCACAGGATCGCGTAGGGGAAGCTCGGGATGTCGGACATGTGGATGCCGCCGCACACGACGCGCCCGCCCTTTTTCACCGCGCGCAAAGCGGCGGGCACAAGGGCGCCCACCGGCGCAAAGATGATGGCGGCATCGAGCGGCTCGGGCGGCGCCTCCTCGGCGCTGCCCGCCCAGCATGCGCCGAGGCTGCGGGCGAAGTTCTGCGCTGCAGTGTCGCCCGCGCGCGTAAAGGCGTGCACCCGGCGTCCCTGCCAGGTCGCGACCTGCGCGAGAATGTGGGCGGCCGCGCCGAAACCGTACAGACCTAGCGCAGCTCCCTCCCCCGCCATGCGGTAGCTGCGCCAGCCGATCAGCCCGGCGCAGAGCAGCGGTGCGGCCTCGGCGTCGTCCAAACCTTGGGGCAGCGGAAAGCAATAGCGCTCGTCGGCGATCGTGTGGGTGGCGTAACCGCCATCGCGCGTATAGCCGGTAAAGAGCGGAGCGTCGCACAGGTTCTCCCGGTCCGCCCGGCAATAGGGACAGACCCCGCAGGTCCATCCGAGCCAGGGCACGCCGATGCGTTCGCCTAATGCGAACCCGGTCACGCCCTCGCCGACTGCGGCGACGCGGCCGACGATTTCGTGGCCCGGCACGATAGGCAGCTTCGGCCGCGGCAGCTCGCCATCGACGACATGGAGGTCGGTGCGGCAGACGCCACAGGCCGCAATCTCAACCAGCACCTCGCCGCGACCGGGCGCCGGCGTTTCCCGCTCGCGCATCGCAAGCGGAACGCCGGGCCGATCCAGCACCATTGCGCGCATCAGCGACATGGCCTTCCCCGCACGCAGCCGATGCGGGTCTCACTGTCCGCCGACGCCCGCATCGCGGAGAACCTTTGCGTAGAATTCCGTCTCCTTTTTGAGCTGAGCGTCGAGCGCTGCCGGAGTCGTCGGCGAGGGGGTGGCGCCCTGCGCCTGCAGCTTCTCGACCACGTCGGGAAGCTTGAGGACCGCGGCAATATCCTTGCTGACCTTGTCGAGGATCGGGCGCGGCGTGTTGGCCGGCGCGAGAATCGCAAACCACGAGTCGTAATCGTAGCTCGGCACGGTCTCCTTCACCGTCGGGACGTCCGGAAGCTGCGCGCTGCGCTGGTTGGAATTGATCGCGATCGGCCGCACCTTGCCGGCTGCGCTCAATTCCTGCGCCATCGGAATGGGCGTGAAATACATCTGCACGTCCCCGCGAACGACGGCGGTGGTCGCCTCCGGCGTGCCCTTATAGGGCACGTGCATGATGTCGATTCCCGCGCCCTGCTTGAGCAGTTCGGCGGAGAGGAATGTGGTGCTCGCAAGTCCTGCGGAAGAGAAGTTGAGCTTGCCCGGCTTTTCCTTGGCGAGCGCGATGAAATCGTTGAGCGATTTGACGGGTAGGTCGGGGGGAACCACCGCCACCATCGGCACCGAAGCGATCTTGCTCACGCCGGCGAAGTCCTTCACCGGATCGAATTGGATGTTCTTGTTGATGACGCCGGCAATGGTGTGCCCGTTCGAGGTCAGCATCAGGGTGTAGCCGTCCGGCTGGGACTTGGCGACGCCAGTGGTGCCCGGCAGGCCCGGCCTATTCTCGACGATCACCTGCTGCTTCCACAGCTCGCCGAGTTTATCGGCGATAATTCGCGCCAATCCGTCGGTGACGCTGCCCGCCGAGAATGGCACCACGATCTTGACCAGTTGTTTGGGATAGGAGCCCGCCGACTCCGCCGCCGGCGCTTGCGCCATCGCGGTCGACACCAATGCCATCAATGCAGCCGCGATCAAGGCCGCTGTCTTTATCGGTCGCATTTGTTGGTCCTCCACCAATCCCGCGCCGACATTGCGCAGGAGCCGAACGGCGATTTCATCCTGCCGCCCGCTTCGCGAGATCGATATGCGCATAGTGTCGCAAATGGGACAAAGGGAGACGGGGGATTGCGCCGGGCGCAGGTGAGGGGCGATCGGCGGGTGCGGGCCCGAATGATTGGCGCGTGCGGCTTTGCATTCGGCTCGCAGGCGGCATAAATGACGCTCGCGGCGCATGGAGCCGTCAACCATTGCGCACTCGATTGCTTGCTGGTTCTTGGAATCGTGCGCGGCGAAGGCTTTGTCCTTTGCCGTAATTCTTTTTTCGAGGTCAGACATGCGCACCGAACAGGGCCTCCCGGTCCGCCTCGCGGACTACCGCCCGCCGGACTGGCTGGTCGATTCGGTCGACCTTGATGTCGCGCTGCACCCAACGCGGACGCGTGTGCGGGCGCGGCTCGCGCTCCGGCCGAATCCGCAAGCCGGCTCGCCGGCGCCCGTCATTCTCGACGGCGATGAGATTGCGCCGGTCGCGATCCGGATCGACGGCGAAGACGTATCGCCGGACTCGTTCATCGCGACCGCCGACGGCCTCACCATCACTCAGCCGCCGCCACGGCCGTTCGAGCTCGAGATCGAAACCGTTCTCGATCCGTCCGCGAACACCAAGTTGATGGGCCTGTATCGCTCGGGCGGCAGCTACTGCACCCAATGCGAGGCGGAGGGCTTCCGCCGCATCACCTACTTCCCTGACCGGCCCGACGTGATGGCCGTGTACACCACCCGCATCGAAGCCGACCGGACGGAAACGCCGGTGCTGCTCGCCAACGGCAATCTCATCGCGGCCGGCGATATCGAAGGCACGACCCGCCACTTCGCGGTGTGGCGCGATCCGCATCCGAAACCCTGTTATCTGTTCGCGCTCGTCGGCGGCCCGCTCGCCTTGCGCGAAGATACTTTCACGACCATGTCGGGGCGCGAAGTCGCGCTGCGGATCTATGTCGAGGCGGGCAAGGAGGAGCGCGCCGCCTATGCGATGGAGGCGCTAAAGCGCGCCATGCGCTGGGACGAAGAGGCGTTCGGGCGCGAATACGACCTCGATGTGTTCATGATCGTCGCCGTGTCCGACTTCAACATGGGGGCGATGGAGAACAAGGGCCTCAACATCTTCAACGACAAATACGTTCTCGCGTCGCCCGACACCGCGACCGACGCGGATTTTGCGGCGATCGAGGCGATCATCGCCCACGAATACTTCCACAACTGGACCGGCAATCGCATCACTTGCCGCGACTGGTTCCAGCTCTGCCTCAAGGAAGGCCTGACCGTCTTTCGCGATCAGGAATTCACCTCCGCCATGCGCTCGCGCCCGGTCAAGCGCATCGCCGATGTGCGCGCGCTGCGCAGCCAGCAATTCGCCGAGGATGCGGGCCCGCTCGCGCATCCGGTACGGCCGGAGATCTATCGCGAGATCAACAACTTCTATACGGCGACCGTGTATGAGAAAGGGGCCGAGGTGGTGCGCATGCTCAAGACCCTCATCGGTCCCGAGCGGTTCCGCGCCGGCATGGACCTGTATTTCGCCCGCCACGATGGACGGGCCGCAACGGTCGAAGACTTCGTCGCCTGCTTCGCGGACGCAGCGTCCGTCGATCTGCGGCAATTCATGCTGTGGTACAGCCAGGCGGGCACGCCGGAACTCGTTGTCGCGACCGGCCATGACGCGCATGCGCAAACCCTCTCGCTCGAGATCGCCCAGGTGGTTCCGCCGACGCCGGGCCAGCCGATCAAGACGCCGATGGTCGTGCCGCTCTCCATGGGGCTCGTCGGGCCGGAGGGAGACGATCTGCCGCTTGTTCTGAGCGACGGGCGCGCCCTGCCGCGCGGAGTGCTGACCCTCACTCAGGCGGCGGAGAACTTTACGTTCGTGGGAGTTCCCGCGCGCCCCGCACTCTCGCTCAACCGCAACTTCTCCGCGCCGGTGAAGATCAGCGCCGATTTGTCGCACGATGAACTGCGCTTTCTCGCCGCCCGCGACGGCGATCCGTTCAATCGATGGCAGGCGGTGCAGACGCTCGCGTCCGCGCTCCTCATCGAAAATGTCGGGGCGGTGCGCGCGGGCGGCGCCATACGGCAGGACGGCGGGCTCATCGATGCGCTCGCGGCGATCCTCGCCGATAGGCGGCTCGAGCCGGCTTTTGTCGCGCAGGCGCTGACCATGCCCTCCGAAGGCGACATCGCGCGCGATCTCATCCGCGACGTCGATCCCGACGCGATTTTCCTCGCCCGGCAAGCGTTGCGGTGCGCCATCGGCGCCGGGCTCGAGGCGAGCTTGCGATCCGCCCATATCGATTTGCATGATGACGGCCCCTACAGCCCGGACGCGGCGAGCGCTGGCCGCCGGGCGTTGAAGAACGTCTGCCTCGACCTGTTGGCCGCCGGCGGCGATGCTGCGGGAATTGCCCTTGCCGAACGGCAATACTACGGCGCCAACAACATGACGGACCGAATGGCGGCGCTGTCCACCTTGAGCCTCCATGAGACGCCGGAACGAAAAGCGGCCCTTGAGGACTTCTATCATCGCTACGAGGCCGATCCCCTTGTCGTCGACAAGTGGTTCGCCCTGCAGGCCATGATTCCCGAGGCGGAAACCCTGACGCGGATCCAGGAGTTCACGGCGCACCGGGCGTTCTCGCTCGCCAATCCGAACCGGGTGCGGGCGCTTATCGGCACGTTCGCCCAGGCGAATCAGACTCAATTCAACCGCGCCGACGGAGCGGGCTACGCCTTCATTGCCGACACGGTGCTCGCGCTCGACGGCAGAAATCCACAAGTCGCCGCGCGCCTGATGACCGCGTTCCGTAGCTGGCGCGCGCTCGAGCCGGTGCGGCGCACAAGAGCGGAAAGCGAGCTTCGGCGTGTTGCCGCCGCCTCCGCCCTGTCGCGCGACCTCAAGGATATTGTGGACCGCTCGCTCGCCGCCGCGTAGGGCCAATTCCGTTCTGGCGGAGCCGGAATTCGCGCTGATATTCGATCGCGACCGCATTTTCCGCGGCGAGCCGATTCTCACTGCACCGGAAAAAGCTTTAGTTAATGCGCGCTGAGTCGCAGGCTACGGCCGCCGATCTGCGGTCGAAGCCGACGCAGGCCGACGCCGGGTCCGCGCCCGTGGGAGAGGCGTCAACCGCCGCTTTTTGCACAAGTGACCGCCGCAGACGCCGCTGATCCGCGAAAGTGAATCGGGGTCTCTCGACAGAATCAGACGATTCGATTCCAATGCGCGCATTCGGAGCGATGCGGCACGTCAATCCGGAGAGAGACGGACCCTGAGGAGGCAAGCCGATGGCGCCCGCGCACGTAGCGAGCGCGTCAACAAGTACCGATTCCATCAAGGGCTTGGCTCAATCCATTGCCAAGCCGGCCTATCGGCGTCTGCTCGGCGCCGAGACCGCGCTGCGCCGCGCGGTGCCGGTCTTGATCATCACGTTCCTGGTCACGGTCGCCATCGGCGCCGGCGTGCAGGTTCATGATAACCGGCGGCAGGTCGTTGCCTCGGTGCTCAACGAGATCGATTTGCTGGCGAGCCAGTTGGCCGAGCGGCTGGATCGTGCGATGCGCGAGCAACGGGCGGATGCGCGCCGGCTTCAGGATGCGGTGGCGCCGGTTGCCGGGCGCGCGCCATTCAGGAATAGGGAGATCATCGTTTCCGATACGAGCGGCATCGTTCTGGCCGCAACATCGGTGAGAAACGGCGCGGGCCGCCAGCTCGTCGATATTTTCGGACGCGACCATCTGCTTTCCACTTTTGCTCACAGCGCCACCGCGCGGGAAATCGAGCTTGCCGACGGCACTCGGGCGTTCGCGATCATCCACCCGCTGATGGCGCCGCTCGGTCACGTCGCGATCATCGAGCCAAGCGACCGGGCGCTTGCCCGCTGGCGCTCCGATACGACGCTCACGGTCACGCTCTCCGCCACAACCGGCTTCGTCGTCTTGATTCTCGGCTTTGCCTTCCATTGGCAGGCCGCACGCGCCCGCGAGGCCGATCTGATCCATGACACGGTGCGTCGCCGCATCGATACGGCGCTCAATCGCGGGCGCTGCGGGCTATGGGATTGGGACCTCGCGAGCGGCCGCATTTTCTGGTCGCAGTCGATGTTCGCGATGCTTGGCATAGAGACACGCGACGATCTCCTCGCCTTCGGCGACGTGAACAAGCTCGTTCACCCGCAGGACGCCGATCTCTACGCCCTGGCTGCGGAACTCGCCGATGGAAACACCCAGTCGATCGACCGCGCCTTCCGCATGCGCCACACGCGCGGAAACTGGGTGTGGCTTCGTTTGCGCTGCGAGCTCATCCGCCAGCCGCACGAGGCCGGATTGCATCTGATCGGCATCGCGGTCGACATCACCGAGCAGAAGTCGCTGGTCGAAAAGACCGTGGCTGCGGATCTGCGGCTGCGCGACGCGATCGAAACCATTCCCGAGGCGTTCGTGCTGTGGGACGCAGAAAACCGGCTGGTGCTGTGCAACTCAAATTTCCAGGAACTGCACAACCTGTCCGATGAGGCCATCGCCGCCGGAGCCTCCTACGAGGCGGTGCTCGCGGCGGGACGACAGCACATCGCCCGCACCATCGTGAACGAACGCGGCTCGGCGATACTCGGGGCGCGCACCTTTGAAACGCAGCTCGACGACGGCCGCTGGCTGCAGATCAGCGAACGTCGCACCAAGGACGGCGGTTACGTCTCGGTCGGCACCGACATCACCGCCATCAAGCGTCACGAGGCGCAACTCATCCAGGGCGAGCGCCGGCTGATGGCGACGATCGCCGACCTGCGCGCCTCGCAGCAGGCCTTGCAGGCGCAGGCGCGCGAGCTTGCCGAACTCGCGGAGAAATACTCGGCGGAAAAGACCAGGGCCGAGGAAGCCAATCAGGCGAAATCGAAATTCCTCGCCAATATGAGCCATGAGCTGCGCACGCCGCTCAACGCCATCATCGGATTTTCCGAGATCATGGAGGCGCGGCTGTTCGGGCCGCTCGGCGTCGACCGCTACGACGAATACTGCCGCGACATCCGCGAGAGCGGTCAGTACCTCCTGGAAGTGATCAACGATATTCTCGACATGTCACGCATCGAGGCGGGACGATTGCGGCTCGACCTCGAGGAAGTGGAGGTCGACCGCATTTTGGGCGAGGCGATCCGCGTGGTCGCTAAGCGCGCCCAGGACAAATCGCTCACGGTCACGTCGCGCATCGCGCCCGGCATCGTGGTCACTGCGGACCGGCGCGGCTTGAAGCAGGTCGTGCTCAACCTGCTGTCGAATGCGGTCAAGTTCACCGGCGAAGGCGGCGAAGTGCGGGTGCATGCGCGTAATTCAGGGCGCAGCTTGATCATCGCCATCGCCGATACAGGGATTGGCATCCCGCGCGAGGCGCTGTCGAAATTGTGCCGTCCGTTCGAGCAGGTCGAGGACCATTTCACCAAGAGCCACCAGGGCTCTGGACTTGGCCTCGCCATATGCAAATCCCTGGTCGAGCTGCATCACGGCACCATGCGCATCCGCTCGACCCCGAATAGGGGAACCATCGTCATGCTGCGTATCCCCAACAAGCAGCGCACGCCCAAGCCGCCCGAATACAAATGGGGCTCGTCGGTGCGCCTTCACACGACGGAAGAGAGCGCCCTACGCCATTGATCGCGGCCGGGAACCCACACCGCCGGCGCGCTCACCGAGACGATGGCCTCACGTCGCAGCGCCGAGAATACGGGTGAAGCTCTGGCGCACGCGCTCTTGCGTGTCGACGAGGTGCGCTTCAAGCGTCGCCATGTCCGGCACGTCGGCGGCGCGGGTGAGCAGGCCGAGGAGGCCTTGTCCGGCCGCGTCCGGGTCGAACGGTCCGGTGAGACACAGGCGCAGGATCTGCGTCAGGTCGCGATAAAGCCGCGCCGCCGGACGCAGCACGTCCGCATCTTCTGTCTTAAGCACGCCGTGCCGCGCCGCCTTGTCCAGCGCGCGGATCGTCGATGTGTCGAGAATGGCGGGAGTTTCAGAAGCATAGGCAAGCTGCAGGTACTGGGCGAGGAATTCGATATCGATCAGGCCGCCAGCGGCATATTTCAGGTTCCAGCGCTCCTGATCGCCCTTTTCGGTCGCGATCGCCGCGCGCATTTCGACCACATCGCCGGCCATGGCCGCGGCGTCGCGCGGCAGGCGGAGGATCTCATGGATTGCCTGTTCCACCTGCGCGGCGAAGGCGGGTGATGCAGAGACGACACGCGCGCGCGTCAGCGCCATGTGCTCCCAAGTCCACGCCTCGCTGCGCTGATATTCGCGGAACGATGCGAGCGACGTCGCGACGGGTCCGGAGCGGCCGGAGGGGCGCAGCCGCATGTCGACGTCATAGAGACGGCCGTAATTGGTCTGGGTAGTGAGGGCGTTGATGAGCCGCTGCGTGAAACGGGCATAATATTGGCCGCCGTAAAGCGTGCGGGGGCCGTCGGACTCCGGGTGTGCGGCATCGAAGTCGTAAATGACGATGAGATCGAGATCGGAACTCGCCGTCATCTCCCGCCCGCCGAGCTTGCCCATGGCGATGATCGCGCTCTCGCCGCCGGGGATGCGGCCATAGCTTGCCGTGAAGGTCTTTTCCGTCGTGCGATGCAGCGCGCGAATGACCACGTCGGCAAGACTTGCAAACGCTTCGCCGGCCTGCTCTGCCGACACCGTGCCGGAGAGGATGCGGGCCCCGATCAGGAACATGTGCTCCTGGCCGAACAGCCGCACGCGGTCGAGGAAGTCCTCGTCGGTGCGCGCTTGTTCGAGCGAACGCGTGAGCTCGTTCTGCAGTATCTCGGCGTTGGGCAGGGCGCCGAAAAAGGCGGGCTCGATCAAGGGATCCATGACTTGCGGATGCTGCGCGAGGATCTCGGCCAGCCGCGGCGCGGTGCCGAGCAGATGGGCGACGAGTGCGGTGAGGTCGGGATTCTGATTGAGCAGGGCGAAAAGCGTTGCGCCTCCGTGCAAGCTATTAAGAAAGCGATCGAACGCGACGATCGCCGCGTCCGGATTCTCGGCGCGGGCGAGATGGTCGATCAGCACCGGCACAAGCTGCGCGAAATGACTGCGCGCGAACTGCCCTCTCAGGGAGCGCGGCGCGCCTGCAAGCCAGTGGCGAACCGTGTCGGAAGCCTCGACCGGCTGGCGAAATCCCATTGCGGCAAGCTTATCGAGGGTCTCGCGCCCATTATGATCGGGCGGAAAGACAAGGCCGCGCTGATGCGCCGCTTGCGTCGGGGCGTCCTCGAACAGCCGGGCATAATGGCGTTGCACCGCATAGAGATGTACGAGCAACGCCTCTGCGAAGGCGTCGCGGCCATCGAAGCCGGCGAAGCGCGCGAAACGGTCGAGGCTCTCCCGGTCGGGCGGCAAGGTATGCGTCTGCTCGTCCGCGACCATCTGCAGGCGATGCTCGACTTCGCGCAAAAAAAGATAGGCGGCGGTCAGCTCGGCCTTCGCCTGCATGTCGATCCATTGGCCTTCAGCGAGCCTTGCGAGCGTCGCCAGCGTCTCGCGCCCGCGCAGCAGCGGATTGCGGCCGCCGGCAATGAGCTGTTGCGTCTGCACGAAGAACTCGATCTCGCGGATGCCGCCGCGGCCGAGCTTGATGTTATGGCCTTCCACCGCGATGTCGCCGTGCCCTTTATAGGCATGGATTTGGCGCTTCATCGCGTGGACGTCGGCGAGCGTGGCGAAATCCAGGTACTTGCGCCAGACGAAGGGCGCGAGCTCCTTGAGGATGTCGTCGCCGAGCGCAAGATCGCCGGCGCAGGGGCGCGCCTTGATGAAGGCGGCCCGCTCCCAGTTCTGGCCGACGCTGCCGTAATAATCGAGCGCGGCGGGAACCGAGACGGCGACTTGCGTCGAGGCCGGATCGGGGCGCAGCCGCAGGTCGACACGAAAGACATAGCCGTCCTCCGTGCGTTCCTGCAGGAGCTTGATGAGGCTGCGGGTCAGACGCACGAAGGTCGGGCCAGGCTCGATCTCCGGGGCGATCGGCGCGGCCGGATCGAAAAAGACGATGAGGTCGATGTCGCTCGAATAATTGAGCTCATGCGCGCCCATCTTGCCCATGGCCAAGACGACGTAACCCGACTGCTCATCGATGGCCTCGGCATCGGGCGGCAGAAACCGGCCCTGGCGCGCGGCTGCGCCGAGCAGGTAGCGCACCGCCGCCCGCACCGTCGTATCGGCGAGTTCGGTCAGCGCCTCGCTGACCTGCATGATTCCCCACACGCCGGTAAGGTCGGCAAGCGCGATGAGGAGCGCCCCTTCCGCTTTGAGCCGGCGCAGCTGTCGCATGACGTCGGCGTCGTCCGTGCTCACGCTTACCCTGTGTTCGGCCTCGGCGAGCCATATGCGCAAGCGCTCGGCCGGATCGCAGGCAAGCAGGGCGACGAAGCGCGCAGGGTCACGCTGCACCAAGTCCCACAGGAAAGGCGATCCGGCGGCGATCGCCTCGATCAACGGCCCGACCAGCGCGTGATCGGCGATCATCCGCTCGATCGGCCGGCTGGCGGCGCCGGCGCTGAGCGACTGCAGCCAGTCGCCTACGGCGGCGCGCGCCGCGGCGGGATCGGCGACCAGCGGC
The DNA here is from genome assembly GCA_049284695.1 of Rhodoplanes sp. Taxonomy (GTDB): domain Bacteria; phylum Pseudomonadota; class Alphaproteobacteria; order Rhizobiales; family Xanthobacteraceae; genus Rhodoplanes. The sequence continues at coordinate 16,461 of JBAPYK010000215.1, forward strand.
ACGCGCACGATCCGCCGCGCCAAGGCTTGCTCGGCGACCGCGAGAAGGTCCGGTTCATCGATGTCCGCCACGTCAGCTCGCTCCGCGCGTCGCGTCCGCCCGCGGCAGGATCAGGAGGGCCTTCAGACCAGGCGCGTTGTCCTCTAACCGCAGTTCTCCTCCATGGAGCCGCGCGACCGCCGATGCAAGGCTCAAACCCAAACCGGAGCCGGGCTCCGTGCGACTCTGCTCCAGCCGCACGAAGCGTTCGACCGCGCGCCTGCGCTCGGCCGCGGGAATGCCAGGACCGCGGTCGCCGACGCTGAGCACGATCTGATTTGGCTGGGCCTGCGCCGTAACGACGATCTCCGGGGCGACGCCGTTCACGCGATCCGCGGCCGCGCCCGTATACTTGATCGCATTGTCCAGCAGATTGGCGAGCGCCTGGCCGATCAGTTCGCGGTTGCCCGTGACCGGAGCCGGCGTTGCTGCGTCGACGCGAAGCGTGAGACCCTTCTCGTCGGCGACCGGCTCGTACAGCTCGCCCACGTCGCGCGCGATCTCGGCGGCGTCGAACGGGATCATTCCGGCGCGCAGTTCGCCCGATTCGGCGCGCGCGATCATCAAAAGCGCGTCGAAGATGCGAATCAGCCCGTCAGACTCCTCGATCGTCGCTTCGATCGCATCGCGATAATCGCGATCGCTCTTGGCGGTGCGCAAGGCTGCCTCGCAGCGGTTGCGCAGCCGCGTCAGCGGCGTCCTCAGGTCATGGGCGACATTGTCGGACACCTCCTTGAGGCCGCGCATGAGCGCCTCGATCCGTCCGAGCATCGCGTTGAGATTGGCGGCGAGCCGGTCGAGTTCGTCACCGGTGCCGGCGATCGGCAGGCGGCCGGAGAGATCCCCCGCCATGATCGTATGCGCTTTGTCGCCCATCGCCTCGATCCGTCTGAGCACGCGACGGCTCACGAAGAATCCGCCGGCGAGGCCGAGCACGATCACGATCGCCACCGACCAGCGTCCGGCAATGGCGACGATGCGGAAAAGCCGCTCCCGCTCGTCCAGGTCGCGACCGACCAACAGACGAAATCCGCCCGGCATTTGGACCACGTGCACCAGCGCCATATGGTCCGCCTGGTCCGTTTGCTCGATCCGGCGATAAGCCGCCTCAATCCATCCAGTGCGGTCGATCACCCCCGGCTCAAGCGAGCCGACATTTCCGGCGAGCCCGTCCCCGTTGGCGGTGGTGATAAGATACAGGCTCGAACCCGGGTTGCCCGCGCGCGTGTCGACGGCGATCATCAGCCCGCGCAGGCCGGCGCGCTCGAAGATGTTGGTCAGGTCGATGATTTCGCTGTCGACGGTCCGCACGATCTGATCGTTGATCATCCGACGGGTATTGAGCGCGAAATAGCCGAGCAGGAACGCCGCAAACAGCGCGAAGACCAGCAGATAGACCAGGGTGAGGCGAAACGCCGTGGTGCGGAGGAGCTTAGCGAGCGCCGTCACGGATCATATATCCCGCCCCGCGCACCGTATGCAGGAGGGGGTGCGCAAAGCCCTTGTCGATCTTCGAGCGCAGCCGGGAAATGTGCACATCGATGACGTTGGTCTGCGGATCGAAGTGATAATCCCAGACATTCTCCAATAACATGGTGCGGGTGACCACCTGGCCGGCGTGTTTCATCAGATATTCGAGCAACCGGAACTCACGCGGCTGCAGCACGATCTCCTCCTCGCCGCGGAGCACGCGGTGCGACAGCCGGTCGAGTTCGAGGTCGCCGACCCGGTACACGGTCTCCTCCCGCCCGCCATGGCGGCGCGCCAGCACCTCGACGCGAGCGATCAACTCGGCGAATGAATAGGGTTTGGGCAGATAATCGTCGCCGCCCGCGCGCAAACCCTTGATGCGATCGTCGACCGCGCCGAGCGCCGACAGGATCAGCGCCGGCGTCGACACGCCTTTGGTGCGCAACGCGCCGATCACCGAAAGCCCGTCAAGCTTTGGCAGCAGCCGGTCTACCACCAGCACGTCGTAGCGTTCGTGAGATGCGAGCGCGAGCCCTTCCTCGCCGTCGGCCGCATGGTCGGCGACATGCCCAGCCTCGCGAAAGGCCTTCACCAGGTAGTCGGCGGCGTCGCGGTCGTCCTCGATGATCAAGAGACGCATTGTGCGCGCAACCTTCACGTTGGATTCGGCGAACACCCTGCCCCTCGTTTTCCATTACCGCAAGTCGCGGCGCCAAGTTGCCTATGCGCGGCGTCGAATTATTTGGTTCTTGTGGATGCTCCCGCAATCTGGCGCCGCAAGAAAAAGAGGCCGCAGTAAACCGCCGCCTCTCATTTCGTTGGCCTAACCGGGGCGATGCGACCCCCGATTTTCGGTCTCGACCCGGGAGTGAGGGACGGGCGCGAGCGCCCGCCCCTCGCGAAGCTGCCGGGCGGGGGCGACGGTTGCCGACGGCAGCTTCGACTGGATCAGCCAGGCGGAACTGCGGTCGGGTTAGCCGAGTGGAACCGCGACGAACCGCACCCCCTGACCGGATTTCACCCGCATCAGTACTGTGTGTTTGCCGTCGGCGTGGGCGCTTGATATCGCCTTGCGCACGTCGCCGGGCGAGGAGACGGCGGCGCCGCCGACGTCGAGAATCACGTCCCCGGTCTTGAAGCGGTCGGCTGCCGTGCCCTTGGGGTCGATATCCGTCACGATCACGCCTTCTTCACCGCCGCCGGCGACGCTTTTTGCAGGCGCGAGCGTAAGGCCGAGCTTCGGAACTTCCGTCCCCGAACCGCGGGAGTCGCCGCCCGCACTTGCCAGGTTTTGTTTCGGCAACTCGCCAAGCGTGAGGGTAACGGTCTCCGACTTGCCTTTACGGATCAGATCGAGCTTGATCGAGGTTCCGGGCGGCATCCGGCTGATCATCCGAGCAAGCATGCGCGCATCCCTGACGCGCTCGCCGTTGACGGCGGTGATCACGTCGCCCGATTTGACGCCAGCCTTGTCCGCCGGACTCCCCGACTGCGGCTCGGCGACCAGCGCGCCGTCGTTCGACTTCAGTCCGAGGCTGTCGGCGATGTCGGCGTTGATCTGTTGGATCTGGACGCCAATCCATCCGCGGGTCACCGCGCCCTTGTCTTTGAGTTGGTCAACGACCGAGCGCACCGTCTCCGCCGGGATCGCGAAGGCGATTCCAACCGAACCGCCCGAAGGCGAGAAGATCGCGGTGTTCACCCCGATGACATTGCCGTCGACGTCGAAGGTCGGGCCGCCGGAATTGCCTTTGTTCACGGGCGCATCAATCTGGATGAAGTCGTCATAGGGGCCGGCGCCGATGTCGCGCCCGCGCGCCGAGACGATGCCGGCGGTCACCGTGCCGCCGAGCCCGAACGGGTTGCCCACGGCGATCACCCAGTCGCCGATGCGCGGCGAATGATCGGCGAGCCGGACGAAGGGGAAGTCGCTGCGGCCCTCGACCTTGATCAGGGCGAGATCGGTGCGCGGATCGGTGCCGATCACCTTCGCCGTATAGGTCTTGCCGTCGTCGGCCGTGATCTCCACCTGCTCGGCCTTGTCGACGACATGGTTGTTCGTGATGGCGTATCCGTCAGCGGAGATGAAGAAGCCGGACCCTTGGCCGGTCATGAGATTGCGGCGGGGGCGGCGCGGCATGTTGGGCGTCGCGCCGCCTTCGCCCTGGCCAAAGCGCCGGAAGAAGAATTCAAAGGGCGAACCCTGCCCGAACGGGTCGTCATCCATGTTGAAGGAGGAATTCTCCACGCCCCGCTTGATGCGCACGGAAATGACCGCGGGCTTCACCTTCTCGACGACATCGGCAAAGCCGACTGGCCGCTGCGCCGATTGCGCATAGGCGGGTGAGGTGAGCGCAGGAATCCTTGCGCCGTCGCCGACCCAAGGCTGGACGAACAAGGCGCCAGCGCCGAGCGCCCCGACGGTGGCGAGAAGAACGAGACGACGCGCCGAAACAGCTTTACGCGCCTTGGGAGCGGACGATTCGCTCTCAGTCATGACAAGCTCCATTTCTATTCAAGCTGTGCCGGGCCAGCCCCAGCGCCGAGCAAAGATGGGGGCCTGAGCCTTACCGCGTTCTGTCGGTGGGATTAAACCTTGGTAAGGTTCGCGGCGGGGTCAAAAAAACCTTATACGAATCTTGCCTCTAAAGAGCTACACCGGGCGCGGGATGGATGTGATAAGCGGTCCGGTGGATGGATGTAGGGGCGGACGGAGGGAACATGGATCAGCTCTCGGGTCACCCGGCGCAAATTGGTGTCCCGGCCCGGTCGTTCACGCCCGAGCCGGGCCTCGTCAATTCGGCCGTTTATCGCGCCGGCCACAAGCTTGTCGATATCGCCGTCGACGACGCCGGCGAATGGGCGCGCCGCCCCGGCCACGTGGTCTGGATCGGTCTGTACGAGCCGAAACGCGATCTGCTGGTCCGCGTGCAGAGGCAGTTCAACCTGCACCCGCTCGCGATCGAGGACGCCGAACGCGCCCACCAGCAGCCCAAGCTTGAGGAATACGGCGACACGCTCTTCATCGTGGCGCGGACCGCCCAGATGGTGGACAGCCGCATCGGTTTCGGCGAGACGCATCTCTTTGTCGGGCGCGGCTATATCGTCAGCGTCCGTCACGGCTCGTCCACCTCCTATGCGCAGGTGCGCGAACGCTGCGAGGCGGCTCCCGAGGCGCTCGGCCAGGGCGAGGACTATATCCTCTACTCCATCCTCGATTTTATCGTCGACAATTACGCGCCGGTGCTGGATGCGATCACCGACGAGGTCGAGTGCATCGAGGACCGAGTGCTGGTGAAGAGCCTCGCCTCCGAGGACATCAACCGGCTCTATTTGTTGCGGCGCGATCTGTTGCGCCTGCGCAACGCCGCGGGCCCGCTGGTCGAGGTCTGCCGCAGGCTCGAGCATTCCAATTTGCTTCCGATCGATCCGATCATGCGCCCGCATTTCCGCGACGTGACCGACCACATCCG
>JBAPYK010000216.1:0-8784 GCA_049284695.1 Rhodoplanes sp.
CCGAAGCCTGGCCTGATGGAGCGGGTCGGAACGGCCGTTTGCGCGCCGATGCTCAGCATGCACAAGTTTGCGCGCAGAAATGCATGACCCATGCATTCAACGAGGCCATCTCATCGACATGAGCGCGTCTCACGCCGTTGGCGACACCGGGTTTGGCTGCGGATGGGCTAAAAGCGCCGCCGGATGAGCAACCGCGACCCGGAAAAGAATTTCGAGGCCCTGTGGAACACCTTCCACAGCAGATATCCGTTTTTCGAACTGAGGAAGGTCGACTGGAAAAAGCAGTACGACACCTACAGGCCCAAAGTCACGAAGGAAACAAGTGACGAAGAGCTCTTCGATATTCTTTGCCGGATGATCGACCCGCTGGATGACGGGCATGTCGAACTGGAGGCCAGAATCGGCGGCAAGAAACGACGTTTCACCGCGGAGAAAAAGACCAGATTCCAGCGGGAGTTCACGGAACAGGAGATCAAGCGGCTCTTCAAGACGAGTGAAAAAACTTTGGTCGCCAACGGTTTCCGGCCGCCCAAACAGACCGAAGCCTGTATCCTTCGCTACGGCCGGTCGCAGTCATTTGGCTATGTCCGGATCGTCGAACTGGAAGGCATTGGCAAGCGCAAGCTGACTGCCGCTCTGGACAGGATCGCCCGCGACTTTGACAGCCTTGAGGGCTTCATCATCGACATCCGCAATTGCCCGGGCGGAGAAGACAGCATTGCGATCATGATCATCAACCGGTTCTGCGACCGCAAACGGGTCGCTTTCCACAGACGGACGAAGATCGGTCCGGGCAAGGACGATTTTACTCCCCTGCGAACCTGGTACCTCGCACCGCAAGGTGACCGATGCTTCACCGGGCCGATCGTGCTTTTAACCAACGATTCCGTTTTCAGCGGAGGGGAGGCCTTTGCGCTGGCGATAAGAGAGCTGCCTCACGTCACGATCATGGGCGACCGCACCAACGGCATATTCTCCTATACGCTCGACAAGACGCTCCCCAATGGCTGGGACTATTGCTTATCGTACCAAGTATACTACTCGGCCGAGATGGTGTGCTACGAAGGCATAGGCGTTCCGGTCGACATCGAGCTATTCAACAAAAAGTCCGATATCGAGCGCGGCGTCGATCCGCTGATTACGGGCGCGCTTCACGTGTTGAGGTCAAAGAACGCGGTCGCGATGACATGATCGGACGCAGACCGACGGGTGGCCGGGCAAATTCCTTGCAGCACCGCGCTCGCGGCAGAGGCGCGGCCATGCCGTCGCCCGCTCGCTCGCTATTGCCCCGCATCATTGATAAATGTAAACGCAATCAATGACTTAAATCAATTGTCCTTCAAACACGTGTGGAATTATCAAGTTCTTTCAGTGCTCGTTTTGCCACCACTCTTTGTTCTAATGGAAACTCAGACATAAGCGCTGGCTTGTCTTGCAAGAAATCTGCGAGGCTCTGCTTCATCGCAGCGATCCGGCTCATACGCGCGCTGACAGAGGCAACACTGGACTTTAGACGTCTGCGCTCTGCATCGGTGGCGCGATCCCACCAACCGAGTACAATGTCCTTAATCGCAACTGCGATCGAACCCACATCCACGTTAATCTGTTGAGCCAGTGAGCTATGCAGGAGATTGGGTGACGAGGTTGATCAGGCGGCGTGGTGAGCCGGCGTTTTGACGACCTCGATTCCGTTTTGGAATTTGACGCCGGCGATGACCTTTGGCAACTGGTTTTCTCCCTTCAATCGCCGCCAAGTTTTCGCGGCGGCATCGACGAGTTTCACGCGACGATCCATGTTGGGTGGGCTGTCAACCATCGCGCTTGGCGGTCTAACCTCGGCCGCGCGCGCCGAACAGTTTCGCTTCACCGTTTCTGCAGGTCATCCCCCCGTTTTCCTGTGGGTGCAGGAGCTGCAGAAATTCTTCATTCCTGAAGTCGATAAACGCCTGGTAGCCGCCGGAGGCAAAGTCAGCATCCAATGGAATGAAGCCTATGGCGGCACCGTCGCCAAGATCGGAGGCGAGCTTGACGCCCTGCGGGATGGTCTTGCCGACCTCGGGATCGTCGGCACCATTTTCCATGCCGGTGACGTGCCGCTGCAAAATGTCTGCTATTTCACGCCGTTCGGCATGAGCGACATCAAAGGCGTAGTGAAGATCATTGCCGACCTGCAAGACAAGATCCCGGCCATGGGCGAAGTTTGGCCGAACAACGACCAAGTCTATCTCGGCGGCACGGGCCTCGATACCTACCAGCTTTTCACTAGCTTCCCGGTGCATGTGGTTCGGCATCGTCACCGTGATCGCTACTGAAATCGGCCTCCTGACGCCGCCCTTCGGCCTGTCGGTCTTCGTCGTCAAGAGCACGCTCAATGATGAACGCATCGGCATCAACGAGATTTTCGCGGGCGCTTTGCCGTTTGTCCTGATCATGCTCAGCTGTCTTTTTCTGCTGATCGCGTTTCCTGCATTGATCGGCGATGCCACCCAGACTATTCACGCTTTATTGCCGCTGCCACCGGCGTGATGGGGACGCCCTCTCTCAGAATTTCTGGCGTAAGACGAAGGACCGTCATGAGCCAGAAGACAAACAAGGTCATCATCACCTGATGTCGGACGTGCCGCCGATCACGCCGCCCGGTAATGTCGCGCGTGACCGGTCGAAAATTTTCCGCCTTCGTCAGGATTGCACGGCGTGGAGGTCGAGCGGCGCAGATATATCAGCCCGCTAGTTGTCATGTTGCGCAGACGCATCTCGGCATGAACGAAGTCGCGCACGGCGCGGTCGGGCCTATAGCATTACACCCAAGCGCGGTAATCGCCTCATACCTCGAAAATCTGTTTCGCCGTCGCGTGCAAGCAGGCGCTCGGACCGCCCTCCTCGACGAGGTAGTTGTCACAAATAACGGCGAAGATCGATGGCGTCTCGTAGCCGGGATGCACGGCGAGATTCATGCCGGCCTCGACCGTCATCGTCTCGTCGGAGCGGATCAATGGCCGCTCGACCATGTCGTAACCCTGGCCATGTGCATAAAGTCGCAACTCGGGCGGCAGGCCGCGCTTCTCCATGTATTCATTATGGGCGCGATGAATGTCGGCGCAACGCGCGCCTGGTTTGATCAGACTCAGCGAATAGGACTGCGCCTCGCGCACTGTTTCGAAGCCGTCCCTGAGTTCGTTCGACGCCCTGCCGAGCACGATCGTGCGCGCAATTTCGGTATAAAAGCCGCCGGGCCCGTTGACTTCGATCAGCAGCGAGAGGTGATCGCCTTTGGCGAGCGTGCGTCCCTGCAGAAAGCGCGGCATGAAGGGCGAACGCACGCCGACCGGCGCCGAGCCTCCGAGAAAGATGCCCTGCTCGCTGCCGAGCCGCTGTCCTTCGGCCTGCGCGAATGCCGTAACGTCGATATCGCGAAGCCCCGGACGGACAAAACCGAGCACTGCGGAAAAGACTTTATCCTGCAGTTCGGCGGTGCGCCTGATCAGCGCGACTTCTTCCGCGCTCTTTATCGCCTTGATGCGATCGACGAACTCGGTCGCATCGACGAAAGTGGCGCCGGCTAACGCCGTCTCCAGCCGCGATACAAAGGCATGCGGCAGTGCGCCGTGACCAACCAATCCCACGATAGAGTAGCCATGGCGCTTGAGCGCGGTCACCGCGAGATCGGCATCATAAGTATCGGTATAGCAGATTGAGGGGAACGACGGTGTGTGCAGCATGTCCGCAACGCCTCGATGCAGGCCGTCATTTCCCGAAAGTGCGCGCCTCCCTCCCATCGGTCCCATCTCGATCACCGTCATCGGCTCGTCGGCGTGAAAGATCACAGTGCGCGGATAACCGTTGGTGGCCGGCAGGTCGGTAAACCATTTGACATAACCGCCGAGCCAGTCGTTTGTCGACTGGACGACGAGAGCATCGATGCTGCGCGCGGCCATTTCACGGCGAACCGCGCTCCAGCGACGCTCGAGTTCGGCGGTTGAGATATGGGTAAGCATGCGCTGTTCAGGCGGTATCATGTAGCGCTCTCCGGGCCAAAACCCTGTGTGACGAGGAGCCGCTCAATGTGAGACAGCATTGCGCATCTTTTCCGGCTCGCCGGCAAGAAAATGGCGCATGTTCTCGATAATGAGCGGCAGGACGTAATCCTCGTATTCGTCGAATAGACCGGTGATATGCGATGTGATGATCACGTTCGGCAGATTCCATAACGGACTGTCCGGGGAAAGCGGTTCGGTTGCGAATACGTCGAGTGCAGCGCCGGCAATGCGCTTGTCCCGCAGCGTCTCGATCAGCGCCGCCTCGTCGACATTTTCGCCACGCCCGACATTGACAAAAAACGCGCTCGGCTTCATCGCTGCGAAGACGTCCCTGCCGATCAGGTTAGCGTTGGCCGGCCCGCCCGGCATGATGTTGATGAGATAATCCGCCGTGCGCACCGTCTCGCGCAACGCGTCAAGCGCGACGATGCGGTCGAATCCCGGCTCGACCCGCGGCGTGCGGCTCACGCCGATCACCTGCATGCCGAGCGCCTGCAACGCCGCGCCGGCCGCGCTTCCGCTCACGCCGGTGCCCATGACCACCGCCGTCTTGCGCGCGATCAGCGGGCGCGGCTTGCTGCGATCCCAGCGGTGTTCCGCCTGATTGCGCAACAGCCGGGGCGCGTCATGGCTGAGCGCGAGCATCATGAAGAGCACGGCTTCGCGGACCGCCGGTCCGTGAATGCCGCGCGCGCTGGTGAGCACCGTCTCCCGCCTGAGGGACGGGCAACGCAGAAAGTGGTCGACGCCTGTCGCCAGCGACTGAATCCATTTAAGCCGGGCCGCCCGCCGGACAAGGTCGTCATTAATGACGATGCCGAACGCAATCATCACGTCGACATCAGCGAGATCGATGGCAAGCGCCTCAAGCCGCGGGGTTGGAAACAACGTAATCCCGGGGAATTGCTGGCGGAGCGCGTGCGCGTATTTTTCCGCGTAGGCGTCGAGAACCAGGACGTTTGTGGCGGTCGGCATGTCGTTGCTTTACCCGTAGAGAATTTTGGGAAACCAGAGCGCCAGCTGCGGAAAGACGAACAGCAGCACGATCAAAATCAACGGCGCGATCAGGAAGGGCAAGATCCCGCGATAGATGCTGGTGATCTTGATCTCCGGCGCCTGCGCCTGAATCACGAACAGGTTCATGCCGACCGGCGGATGGATCAGGCCGACCTCGACCACAACGACCACGATGATCGCGAACCACATCGGGTCATAGCCGTAACCTGTCACGATCGGCAGGAAGACCGGCACGGTGATCAGCACCATGCCGATGCCTTCCAAAAAGCATCCCATGACGACATAGGCGACGATGATCAGCGCCATCACGACAAGGTCGGGGAGATTGGCGGTCCGCGCGGCTTGCGCCAGCATCGCCGGCAGATGCGTTTGCACCATGAAGAAGGAGAACAGATTGGCGCCGATGATGATCACGAATAAAAGACAGCTGATGATGACCGAGCTTTCGACCGCCTGCATCAGTTCGGTCCAGCCGATGCGGCGGCCGAGCACGCCGATCAGGATTGCGCCGAACGCCCCGATAGCCGCCGCCTCGGTGGGACTGAACACGCCGGCATAGATTCCGCCGATGGTGACGGTGAACAGCAGGAGAAATTGCCATGGGCCTGCGAGCGCCGCGAACTTTTCTGCGACCGATGTCTTGACCAGGCTAGGCGCGTGGTCTGGCCAAAGGCGCACCACGGCGGTCGCGACCAGGATGTAGAGCGCGGTGAGAAGCAGCCCGGGAAACAGCGAGGCGGCAAACAGCTTCGGTACCGATTGTTCAGCGATCGAGGCATAGATCACCAGAATGATCGACGGCGGAATTAGGATGCCGAGGCTGCCGCCGGCGGCGAGCGAGCCGGTGGCAAGGCCGTCGTCGTAGCCGGCTTTGCGCATTTCAGGCAGCGCGATGCGGGTCATGGTCGCGGCGGTCGCCACCGAGGATCCGCAAACCGCGCCGAAACAGGCCGAGGCGGCAATCGTCGCCACGGCAAGGCCGCCACGCACACCGGACAGGATCACGCGGGCCGCCGCGAACAGGTCCGACGAGAGCCGCGTTCCTGAGGCGACCTCGCCCATCAATACAAATAGCGGGATGACCGACAGCGTATAGCTTGAACCGACATCGAATGGCGTCGTGCCGGCGATCGCGAAGGCTGCTGGCCAACCGGACAGCGCGACATTGCCGAAGAATCCGACCAGCGCCAAGCTCACCCAAACCGGTACGCGCGCGAATAAAAGGACAAAGAGCGCAATAACGCCGGTAAGGCCGATGAACGGCGGAGACATCAGTGGCCCCGCTCCGGCGGCGTCGCCGCGCGAGCCAGCAGCACGCCGAGCGCGCAGACAAGCGTTCCGGCTATACCGATCAGCGCGACGATCCACAGGTAATAGATCGGCATGTCGAGCTCGAGCTTGCGGTCGCCATAGTCGTAGGCCTGCCAGGCGGGGCCGGTCATCGCCCAGGCGAGAACAGCGAGGGCAACGATCGACAAGAGATCGGAAAAGCGGATGAGCAGCGCTGTGATACGTCGGCCGGCAAAGGTGTCGACGAGATCGATCACGATGTTGGCGCGTCGGAAGAAGCCCGCGGCCATGCCGTGAAACACGAAGACGATGAGAGTGGCCTCGACGATTTCATAGGACCCGCGCACCGGGCTGTTGAACACGTAGCGCATGAACACGTCGGCGACGGTGACCAGCATCATCGCCGCGAGCGCCAGGGCCGCGATCCGCACCTGGGCCCATTGCAGGCGCTCGATCAACCGCAGGATGGGACCGTCTTCGGGGTTGGCGGCGCGATCAGGAGTCATCTTGGACTTGCGCTCCGGTTCGCGTGCAGGCCGCGCGCGGATCGCCCCGGAAAAGCTTCCCGCGCGGACCGCCCTAAAGGTCGGTAAGTTCGAGGGCGTCGATCCGCGAACCGCGCGAAGCCGGCGCCCACGCGATGCGTTACTTGGTGTAGGCCTCGAAGAACTCGCGGCCCGGCTTACCTTTCTTCTCGACGTCCGCGATCGCCTCGTCGATCTGCGGTGCGAATGTCTTTTTCATCTTCGCGAGCTCGGCCGGCGGCATTATCGTGATCTCGACGCCCTTGGACTGAAGGTTTTTCTTACCGCTCACCTCCGCCTCGTCCCACATTTTTCCAAATTTTTCTGCGGCAGCGGGACCGGTGGTCTTGTCGATCAGCGCCTTGAGCTCGGGAGAAAGCGACTCATACTTCGCAGGATTCATTACAACGGCGAAACTTGCCGAACTGACGCCCGGTTCCAGCGTATTCTTCGCGACGGTCCCGATATCGAAGCTTGCCGCCCCTTCGTAAGGAAAGGTCGCCGCGTCTACGATCCCCTTTGCGAGTGCGTCCTGGGTCTCCTGCGGCGGCACTGCGAGCGGTACGGCGCCAAGCGAGTCGATTAGGTTCTTGAACTGGGTGCCCGCGTAGCGGACTTTGACGCCTCTAAAATCGTCGACCGATGCTATCTTTGATTTGGAATGGAACATCAGCGGCGGTGTCACCGCCATCCAAAGGATTTTCAAGCCCTCATGTTCTTTCGCAAGATACTTCGGCGCCAATTCCGTCAAACGCTTCGAGGTTACTGCGCTGTCCGTGCCTGCCGAAGGGTGGACGAACGGAAGGCTGACCAGCTCCGTCGTGGCATAGCGGCCCGGCGTCGCACCGTGCAGGCTGATCGCGATGTCGGTAATGCCGTTGCGGGCGGCATCGAACTGGCGGTTAGGTCCACCGCCGAGCTGTCCTGCGGGATAAATGCGCAGCTTGAGCTTGCCGCCGGATTCCTTTTCAAGCTGCTCGCCCCAAGCCTCCATCGCCTTTTGAAAGGTGTGATTAGGCGGCAGGAAGTGCGAGACTTTGAGCTCTGTCGTTTGCGCCCTTGCGGGGGCGGCGAAGGCGAGCGCAGTGACGGTAGCCACGGCAATCGCCTTCAGGCTGCGCACGAAATCCATTTCTTTCTCCCTGGTTTGGAGCGGACACCGAGCTATGCCGCTCCTGTTTTCTTGACTTTGTCGTACTTCTCGGCGCGCTAATCCCCGGCCCACCGAGAACGCTAGGACTCCTTCGGAAAACCGAACACGCGCTCAGCATTGCCGCAGGCAATCGCCGCGCGCACGTCATCCGCAAGTGATACCGTGTCCATGAAGCTGCCCGCCTCCTCGATTGCTTCGAACGGATAATCGGCAGAGAACATCACGTGGTCGACGCCGAGCGCATCGATGGTGCAGTGAAGGGGCTCTGCCGAAAACATGCCGGAGGTTGTCACGAGGATGTTCTCGCGAATGTACTCCGACGGACGCTTACGCAGCTTTAGCCCATAGAGCTTGGCGCGGCTGTCGAAGCGCCACAGCAGGAAGGGCAGCGTCTCGCCAAGATGGCCGAGAACAAGTCGTGCGCCCGGGAAGCGATCGAACAGTCCGTTGAAGACCAGGCGCAGCGCGTGCGAACCCGTCTCGACGCCCCATTCCCAGGTGGCGCGTTTGAGTCCGTCGCAGCCGGATAGCACTGCAAACGGCGCCGCTGGATCGGCCGGATGCAAGTAGATCGGAGCGCCGAGCGCCTCGGCGCGCTCCCAGAACGGAAACAACTCGGGAGCATCGAGATACTGGCCATTGGTATGGCCGTTGATCATTGCGCCACAAAACTTCAGGTCTTTGACGCAGCGCTCGAGTTCGTCGGCGGCCGCGCGCGGGTCCTGCATCGCCAGATGCGCGAACCCTGCATAACGATCGGGCC
>JBAPYK010000217.1:0-12433 GCA_049284695.1 Rhodoplanes sp.
ATTCGCCGCGCGCCGCGCCTCGCAGCTTTCCGGCGGTCAACAGAAACTGGTCGCGCTTGCTCGCGCTTTGACCTGCGGCCGGCGGCTGCTTCTATGCGATGAACCGTTCGAAGGCGTTGCGCCGGCGCTCGCGCGCCGGATCGTCGAAGCGATCGCGGCGCTGCGCGCAACCGGCGTGTCGGTACTCTTGTCTGAATCCGACTATGTCCACTCCGCTGACTTGATCGATACGCTTTATGTGATCGAGCGCGGCGTGGTGACGAGTTCCAACGCAAAGCAATGAGGTCGCTGCCATGAAGATTCGCGCTGCCATCCTGGAGGAGATGGGCCGGCCGGCGCCCTATGCCGTTTCGAAGCCGCTGTCGATTTCCGAGGTCGACTTGGCGCCGCCGGGTCCCGGCGAACTGCTTGTGAAAATCGCCGCCGCCGGTCTTTGTCACTCGGACCTTTCCGTCATTGACGGCAGCCGGCCGCGGCCGACGCCGATGGCGTTGGGCCACGAGGCCGCCGCGGTGGTGGAGGAGCTGGGCGAGGGCGTCGACGACCTGAAAAAGGGCGATCACGTCGTGCTCGTATTCGTGCCGAGCTGCGGGCATTGCGAGCCGTGCGCAACCGGCCGCCCCGCTTTGTGCGAGCCGGCGGCGGTCGCAAATACGAACGGCACCTTGTTGTCCGGCGCACGACGCCTCTCACGCAACGGCGTTCCGCTGAACCACCATCTCGGCGTGTCGTGCTTTGCCGAATACGCGACCGTTTCGCGGCGCTCGGTCGTCAAAATCGACCCCGATCTCCCCCTCGACAACGCGGCCTTGTTCGGCTGCGCGGTGCTGACCGGGGTCGGCGCAGTCGTCAACACGGCGCGCATCACCGCGGGCTCGACCGTCGCCGTGGTCGGGCTCGGCGGCGTCGGGCTTGCGGCGCTGCTCGGCGCGATTGCGGCCGGGGCCGAGCGCATCGTCGCCGTCGATCTCTCGCCGGCAAAACTGGGGCTCGCCGGTCAGCTCGGCGCCACGGATCAGTTTGCAGCAGGCGATACCGACGTGGTGGACAAGATTCGCGCGGCGACCCGCGGCGGCGTCGATTTCGCGCTGGAAATGGCGGGCTCGGTAAAGGCGCTGGAACTCGCCTACCGCATCACCCGGCGCGGAGGCACGACGGTCACGGCGGGCCTTCCGCCGCCGAACGCGGTCCTGCCGGTGCCGGCGGTCAGTCTGGTCGCGGAAGAACGCACGCTGAAGGGCAGCTATATCGGCACATCGGTGCCCTTGCGCGATTTGCCGCGCTATCTTGGGCTGTTTCGCCGCGGTCGCCTTCCCATCGACCGGCTGCTCTCCAATCGCCTGCGCCTCGACGACCTCAATGAAGGTTTCGACCGCCTGCAAAGAGGCGAAGCGGTGCGGCAGATCGTGGTGTTCGATTAGCGGCGTTCGTGTCGCTCACAAGTGCCGACGAATAAACGCGCCCGCGCTGGCGAGCGCGCGCCGCCCCGGCTCGAGACGCGCGTTCCACAGCGGCCATGCATGGATCATGTGCGACCAGATTTCGAGCGTGACGAAGACGTCGGCCGCGCCTGCCGCGGCGGCAAAACGCGTGGCGTCTTCGAGCAGCGTCTCGTCCGAACCGACTTGGATGAACAGCGGCGGCAGGCCTTTGAGGTCGGCATAGAGAACGGAGACGCGCGGATCCTTCGGGTCCATCCCGGCGGGGACATAGGCGTCGGCAAGTTCCTGAAGATAGTCCTTGTGAATCAATGGATCGACTGTGTCCTTGGCGCCGAACGTCGCGCCGGACATCGTGAGATCCGTCCACGGCGACACCAGCCAGCCGCAGCCGGGAAGCTCCTCGCCGGATTCGCGCAGGCGATTGAACAGGGCGATCGTAAGACCGCCGCCCGCGCTATCGCCGCCGATCGCGATGTTGTTAGCCGCAATGCCCTGCTTACGGAGGAAGCGCCACGCCGTCGTCGCGTCCTCCAGCGCCGCCGGAAACGGATGTTCCGGCGCGAGCCGATAGCCGACCGACAGGGTCCGCACGCCGCCCGCCCGGCCCGCCTCGGTCACCATCCGGCGATGGCTCAGGATCGAGCCGGAGCAATAACCTCCACCGTGGAAAAACATCAGAACACGCGCGGGATCGCTCCCCGGAGCGATCGACCATTCGCCGGGAACACCATCAAGATCAACCGCATCGAGCCTGATGTCGGCGGCGGTGGGCCAGACCGAGCCGACTTCGTCGATGCGCTGACGCCGCTCGGCAAAACCGGCGGGCCTCGGCTTCGCACTAAGCAGTGCACGAACCGCATCGATCTCGCTGTCGCTCATCGGCTTCGCCCCTTCGGTTGACGGCGGATTGGTTCGAGCCTCTAAAGACTCCTGGCTCGCAAGGAAGGCAATGATGACCGTGCCCCGCTTTACGGCGTATGACAGCGCCGCGACGGTTCTCGCCGGCGCTGCGGGTCAACATAGCCCGGCGCAGAGCGCGGTCGGCCTGCAGCGCCTCGACTCGATCGATCTGCTGCGCGGCCTCGTCATGGTGCTGATGGCGCTCGATCACACGCGCGACTTTTTCGGGACGAGCGGCGCCAATCCGCGCGACGTCGCCGAACCGGCGCTGTTCCTCACCCGCTGGATTACCCATTTCTGCGCGCCGGTGTTCATCTTTCTCGCGGGGCTCTCGGCTTATCTCTATGGCGCGCGCGGTCGCAGCGTCGGCGCGGTGAGCCGCTTTTTGCTGACGCGCGGCTTCTGGCTCATGCTGGTCGAGTTCACGATCGTGCGCCTGGGTTGGACTTTCAACTTCGATTTCACCCACTTCACGGCCCAGGTGATCTGGGTGATCGGCGCATCGATGGTGGTGTTGGCGGGGCTCGTGTTTCTGCCGCGCTGGGCGATCGCCGGCATTGGATTAGCGATGATTGCCGGGCACAATCTGCTCGACGGCGTTCTCGCGGAGCAATTCGGCCCGGCCGGTTTCGTATGGAACTTGGTGCATCAGCCCGGCCTACTGCATGTCGGCAACGGGACGAGGCTGTTTGCACTTTATCCGCTCATCCCCTGGGCGGGCGTGATGGCCGCGGGCTACGCGTTCGGCCCGGTGATGCAGCTCGATGAGGCGACGCGCCGCCGCTGGCTCATTAGCCTCGGGCTTACCCTCACGGCAGGCTTTGTTTTGCTGCGGTCCACCAACCTCTATGGTGATCCGGCGGCGTGGGAGGGCCAAAACGGCGCGCTCGCGATGGCGCTATCCTTCGTCAATTGCGAGAAATATCCGCCCTCGCTGCTTTACCTGATGATGACTCTGGGGCCGGCGCTTATCCTGCTCGCCGCCTTTACCGATGCGCGCGGACGCGTGGCAAGCTGGCTCATCATCTTCGGCCGCGTTCCGTTTTTCTATTATGTCGTGCATATTTTTCTTATCCACGCGCTGGCGATCGTCTTCGCGGCGGCGGTGTTCGGCGACGCCTCGTGGCTCTTCGGCTCGTTCTCCGGCAAGCCGGCCGGGTACGGCATGAGTCTCGCGGGCGTCTATGGCGTATGGTTGTTCGTCGTCATCGCGCTCTATCCACCTTGCCGGTGGTTTGCCGCGATCAAGCAGCGCCGGCGCGAATGGTGGTGGAGCTATCTCTGACCCGCCGAGCGGCCCACGCCGGCGTGGTCAGGGCGACAATGCGTCGCGACCGTACGCCCGCGCCAAACCGTACCGCGGACCTGAGACGCTTGCCGCACCGCGGCGGGATGGCTAAACCTCACTAGTCCGGACCCGAGAACCCGCCATGCTCGAACTGTTAGGCTTCATCAGCTATTTGCTGACAATCTATGTTTACATCCTGATCGCGGCCGCCGTGCTGAGCTGGCTGGTTGCATTCAATGTCGTCAATACGCGCCATGGCGCGGTGGCGATGATCGCGGAATTCCTCTATCGGATCACCGAGCCGGTATTGGCGCCGATCCGGCGGCTGTTGCCCAATCTGGGCGGCATCGACGTCTCGCCCGTGATCGTCATCCTGATCATTGTGTTCATTCAATCGGTCATTCTGCCAAATATCGCCCGAGCCTTCATTTGAGATCAGCGGACCGCTGTGCGCCGTGGGCGATCGTCGACGACGGCCTCATCGTCACGGTGCGACTGACCCCGCGCGGCGGAAGCGATGCGATCGACGGCGTCGAAACGCTGGCCGACGGCCGCGCAGTATTGAAGGCCCGGGTGCGCGCGGCGCCGAGCGATGGCGCCGCCAACGCCGCCCTCATCGCGCTCCTCGCCAAGGCGTTGCGGGTCGCCCCGAGACGGATCACGATCGCCGCGGGCGAGAGCGCGCGGATCAAGAGGGTTAGGATCAGCGGAACCGGACCCGAGCTTGCGACCGCGCTCGGGGCGTTTGCGGGGGGACAGGCGACATGAGCGCGCGGCGCATCGATGGAACGGCCATCGCCGCCCAACTCGGCGCAAAGATCGGCGCCGAGGTCGCGCGGTTGCACAAGAAGCATGGCCTCGAACCGGGGCTCGCGGTGGTGCTGGTCGGCAGCAACCCGGCCAGCGAGGTTTACGTCCGCAACAAGACGGCGAAAACCGCCGCGACCGGCATGCGCTCCTCGCTCCACAAATTGCCTGAAACGGTTTCCGAAAGGGATCTGCTGGCGAAAGTGGCGGAACTCAACGCCGATCCTGCGGCGCACGGGATTCTGGTGCAGCTCCCGCTCCCGCCGCAGATCGATCCACAAAAGGTGATCGAAGCGATCGCTCCGGCCAAGGATGTCGACGGCTTCCATCCGCTGACGGCCGGTTTGCTTGCAACCGGCCTGCCCGGGCTGCGGCCGTGCACGCCGCTTGGGTGCGTCAGGCTTGCCAAGTCCGTCCATCCGTCGCTCGCCGGAATGGAAGCGGTGATCATCGGCCGCTCCAATATCGTCGGCAAGCCGCTCTTCCACCTGTTGCTCGCCGAGAACGCCACGGTGACGGTCGCTCATTCGCGCACGCGCGACCTGGCCGCGGTAGCCCGCCGCGCCGACCTGCTTTTCGTTGCGATCGGCCGGCCCGAATTCGTCAAACGCGACTTCATCAAGCCGGGGGCGACCGTGATCGATGTCGGGATCAACCGCGTCCCGGCCGATGGCGGCAAGACCCGGCTGGTCGGCGACGTCGCCTTCGCCGAGGCGTCCGAAGTGGCCGGCGCGATCACGCCGGTGCCTGGCGGCGTCGGGCCGATGACGATCGCCTGCCTGATGCTGAATACGCTGAGCGCAGCCTGTAGGGCGGCCGGCCTGCCTGAGCCCGCGCTGTGACCCATCGCCGTCGCCCGTAATTTCTTCGCGGCGCACGCTTACGCCGTACGCCAACTTGGCGAAAGCCGGCATCCGTCAGCGCTGCTTTTCCAGTCGACCGCGCGGTGAAGCGGGCGCTACGCGCGTTCCAATATACGGACGTGCGAAGCGCGAAGGCGAAAGGTCAGGAAACGACGAGATTGACGGCCTTTGGCCCCTTCCCTTTCTTGTCGGGCTCCACATCGAAGGTAATGCGCTGTCCTTCGTTGAGCGTCTTAAGTCCCGCGCGCTCCACCGCGGTAATGTGCACGAAGACATCACGGCCGCCGTCATCCGGCTTGATGAACCCGTAGCCACGCTCGCTATTGAAGAATTTGACCGTACCGCCCATTGCCATCGGGACGCTCCTAATCCCACGCTTACCGTCGGCCCTCACGGCGCGACGGCCCGGCTGCATCGGCAGACCGAGGGAGCATCGGCCTTCATCCGCTTCGTTTTGCTCCATCGCTTCCCGCAGGGATGGAACGCCAAAGCCCCAGTAAAGACTAACATAGAGGCCGCGGTCCACAAGAGGGCGCGCACCGCCCTAGTGGAATCATCCTAAGCTTCACCTCGCAGCCAATCGAGGCGATACCCGCCGCCGGGGCCGCGCACGAGAACGCGGGCGAGCGGATCGAGCAGGATTTTCAGTTCTTCGGCGAGCCGCCACGGCGGATTTATGAGCACCAGTCCGGCTGCCTCGAGTTCGCCGGCGCCCGCGCCGACGGCGAGCTCCGCCCGTAGAATCTTCGGCGTCCCGCTCGCCGCCAAAGCGCCTGCAAAGGCCCCGACGGCGCGCCGATCCTTGATCGGATACCAGAGCATGTAGACGCCGGTCGCCCACTTGCGCCAAGCCTTCACGATCGTGTGCGCCAGCCGCGAAAACTCGTCCGGCTGTTCAAAAGGCGGGTCGATCAGCACGAGCCCCCGCCTTTCCTTCGGCGGCAGATAGGCATTGAGCGCAACCCAGCCGTCGATCGCCACCGCCGTCGCGCGCGGATCGCCTGCGAGAGCGCGTTCGAGCGCGGCACTGGCCGACGGCTCGAGTTCGCAGGCGGTGAGCCGGTCCTGCGCCCGCATGAGGCGAAGTGCAAGAAGCGGCGAGCCCGGATAACGCACGAGCCTTTCGCCTGGATTGAACGCGGCGATCGCCTCAAGATAGGGCGCAAGCAGCGAAGCGGCCTCGGGAGCAAGCGGAGCGGCGCGCACGCGCTCTATTCCATGCCGCCATTCGCCAGTGCGGCTCGCCTCCGGCCCGGTCAAATCGTAAAGCCCTGCCCCCGCATGCGTGTCGATCACACGGAACGGCGCCGGCTTTTCCCGCAGATGCAGGAGCATGCGGACAAGCACCGCATGCTTGAACACATCGGCGAAATTTCCGGCGTGAAAGGCGTGGCGATAGTTCATCCGCGCTCCCCGGCAGGCGAGCGCGGAGCTATCGGCGTCGGAAAAGGCCGGCTGCAAATCGCGTTCAATTCATCCTTGGCCGAGCAGTTCTCGCGCGCCGCGCCGCTGTCGCGGAATTATCCGCCCCGGACCGGCGGCATGGTCAGGCTTTCGCGCCGACAGCTTCGACGATCAACCTCCGGACACCCCTGAAACTGGAATTCCCGGGTGAGGCAGATTCGCACCTCACGCAGGCGCCGCTTGTCGCAACGCACGGCGATACCCTCCAGCGCAAGACCAGGATTGGCCTTTACGAAAGCGTCCTCCACCTCCGCCGGCGTCACCGTGAGCGGCGCCTTCAAGTCGATGAATTCGGCCGGGATCTTGATCGTCGCGCGCGCTTTGCGCACTGCGTCGAAGTAGCCGCTGGGCGGGAGACCGGAACAGACGCCGTGCCGGTCCCACTGACGGAATACGAGGCGCGGGCTCGGCATCAAGTCCAGCATCGCGGCGACGATGTCGCGATTGAGGCGCGGCGCCGGGACCTGACAATACTCGGGAAACCCGTTTTCATATTGCGGCCACAGCCCATGGACGACGAAAGAATAGGGGCGCGGCCCGCATTGCGGGTCGGGCCGACGCCGCTCCGGCCGTCGTTCCTCGCTCGCCTCGCAATATGACGGCGACCAGGAAAGCGCGAGCACGTAATAATCGAACTTCCCCGGCTCGTTCTGCCGCTGGTCCTGTGCAACCGTTGGGCTTGCGGCAACGAGTCCCAAGCCGACCCACGCCGCGAAAATCACTATCCGGAGCCAACGCGTCATCGCATGCCCCCCATCTGAAAAAGCGCGACAACGATAATCCAACTGTGAGAACAATACAAGAACGAAATAGACATCGCGAGGATTATCCATGGCCCGGCGCATTGCACGCTCAACGTGAGCCGCTCGGCTTCCGCTGAGTCCGGGCGCCAACCGTCACACCCATGTCATAGCGGCCTCCACATTGCTTCGGCACGTCCTCACGGGTGGGAGCACATGCTGGCCGACGATCCCAAAGAGCTGTTGAACGAACTGACGCGCATTCGCGACACCGTGGTCGCGGAAGCCGCGGAGCTGATGCGCCGGTGGGAGCCGATGCTTCGGCGCGACGATTTTCGCGCGAGCGCCGAGAATCTGGCGCACTACGTGGCCTTGCGCCGTATCGACCTCCGGCCGGTGCAGGCGGCGCTGGCGCCCTGGGGGGTGGCCTCTCTGGCCCGTTGTGAGGCCCGCGTGATGCCGACCCTGAACGCGATCATCGCCAATCTGCAGTTGATCAGCCACACGAACAGCGAACCGCTGCGGCCGCAGCGCAAGGACTTTCGGCTTGGCGAGGACATGCTGCACCGTCATTCCGAGGCGGTGCTCGGTCCCTGGCCGGCCGGTCGCGAGACCCGCATCCTCGTCACGCTGTCTAAGCACGCCGCCGAAGACCCGGCGCATGTCGAAAACCTCGTGCTCACCGGAATGGACTGCGCCCGCATCAATTGCGCGCATGACGACGCTGAGGTTTGGGCCGCCATGATCGCCAATGTGCGCTCAGCTGCCCGGGCGAACGGGCGCAGTTGCCTCGTGCTCATGGATTTGGCCGGCCCCAAGATCCGCACCCGCAACGTGATAACGCCGCCGGACCGCAAGACTGTCGGCGCCGGCGACCGCATCTTTCTTGCCTTCGGCAAACCCACGGAAAACTCGGAGTTCGACTTCCAGACGAGTTGCACGATGCCG
Source organism: Rhodoplanes sp. (assembly GCA_049284695.1). Lineage (GTDB taxonomy): Bacteria > Pseudomonadota > Alphaproteobacteria > Rhizobiales > Xanthobacteraceae > Rhodoplanes. The sequence continues at coordinate 8,453 of JBAPYK010000217.1, forward strand.
TCGGTCATGACGCAGGTGTCGGCGGGCGCCGCAGCGTCGATCAAAGACGGCCTGATTCAGGGCGTGATCGACGAAGTGCGCAACGACGGCCTGGTCATGCGCGTCGTACGGACGCCGCCGGAAGGACAACCCTTGCAGAAGGAGAAAGGCATCAACTTTCCCGGCACGGCGTTGCGCCTCTCGCCGCTGACGCCCGACGACTTGAAAAACCTCGACTTCGTCAGCGAGCACGCCGACATCGTCAGCTATTCCTTCGTGCAGGAGCCCAAGGACATCGCGCTGCTGCAGAGCGAAATCATCAAGCGCCGGCCCGACCGCCCGCCAATGCCGATCGTCGCGAAAATCGAGACGCAACTCGCATTCGACAACCTGCCCGACCTGATCGTGCAGGCGGCCGGCGCCAATCCCTTTGCGGTGATGATCGCGCGCGGCGATCTCGCCGTCGAGGTCGGCTACGAGCGCCTCTCGGAGGTGCAGGAAGAGATATTGTGGTTATGCGAAGCGGCGCATGTGCCGGTGATCTGGGCGACCCAGGTGCTGGAGAGCCTGGTCAAGCGCGGCATGCCGTCGCGCGGCGAGTTCACCGACGCCGCCATGGCGCAGCGCGCCGAATGCGTGATGCTGAACAAGGGCCCGTTCATTCACGAAGGCATTGCCGTGCTCGACAACGTGCTGCGGCGCATGGAAACGCATAAGCATAAACGATCGACGCAGTTGCGCCCGCTGAAGGCCTGGGCGGATGTGCACTGACCCTGGGCCGACAAATCCCGCGCCTCGCATGGGTCCCTACGTAACGCCCGGCGCGGAAAGTCCTTGCCTGGCGAGGCAGCGGCCGAGCGGCGCGGCGTTTATCATTCGCGCGGCGCAGCCCGATTATCGGCCGGCGCCCACGCCAGCGGCGCGGCTGGTTGCAAGTCGGCGCCGACCCGCGAGTCCGCTTCGGTCCCGGCCCCGATCGCATCGAGGCTGACGCCCGCCGTCTCGATCCGGAACGCCCAGGTTAGGATCGCGCCCAACAGCGACGTGCCGACCAGAATGTACAGAAGTTTGGACGTGCCGAGATCGACGAGCAGGATGGGAAAGAGGAACGCGGTGGTGCAGGCGCCGATCTTGGCGACGGAAGCGGCGAAGCCCGCGCCCTTGGCGCGGATGGCGGTTGGGAACACCTCGCCGGCAATGAGATAGGTCTGCGCGTTCGGGCCGAGATTGGTCATGAAATTGAAAAGCATGAATCCCGCAAAGATGAGCAGCATTTTCGTGCTGCCCTCGTAGGCGACGGACTGCGCCGCGATGAACAGTCCCAGCGCGCAGCCGATAAAGCCGAGGACCTGCAGGCGTATTCGGCCAACCCGGTCGGCGAACAGAACGGCGACAATGACGCCGGCCAGAAGCAAGAGGTCGATCATGGCGGCGCCTTTCGCCGCAATCAGGTCGTTGTGGATGAGATCAGCCACGCTCCTGATATTCTCATGCTTGTGCCCGACCGCAGCGGCCAGAATGGTCGGCGTGAAAATACCGATGCCGTAGGTCCCGAGATCCTGCAGAAACCACGGCGCTGACGCGAGAATCGTGGCGCGCCGGTTTTGCGGCTGGAACAACGCGGCATAGCCGCTCCCTTTGGGACTGCGCTTGTGAACGCCGGTCGCGTCGGTCAGGCGCACCTCGTGCGGATAGCGCGGCGTCCGCCAGAGCAGCCGAAGGATCTCGTTCTCCGCCTCGCGTTCCCGCCCGCGGATCGCAAGCCAATGCGGGCTCTCGGTGATGAAAAATCGTCCGAGCAGAACGAGGACCGCCGGAATGATGGCGGTCGCATACATCCAGCGCCACGCTTCCAGCTCGGGATCGTTTGCCAGAATGAGGTAACCGATCGCGGTTCCGATGAGCGCGCCGGCGGCTTGGAATCCAAAGGCGGAGAGCACAAGTTTGCCGCGGCTGTGGGTGGGAGTGCTCTCGGAAATCACCAGATGAGCCGTCGGGTAATCACACCCGAGGGCGAGCCCCATCCCGAACAGGCAGACGACCAGCCAGATGAAATTCTGCGTAAAAACGATCAGCACGAGAAAGAAAATGAATAGTCCCATCTCGAACACGAACATCGGCTTGCGGCCGAAGCGATCGGACAGGCCGCCCAAGGCGCTCGCGCCGATCAGGATGCCGAACAGGCTGGCGGCGCCGACGATGCCGTGTTGCGCCTCGGTGAGATCGTATTCCTTGGCGATCAGCGGCAGGGCGACGCCGGTCAGGAACACCACCAGACCCTCGAAGAACTTGCCCGCGACCGAGAGCCACCAGATCCGTTGCTGCATCTCGGTCAGCCGCGACGGCGGCGCGGTGGTCCCGTCGGCCCATAGCGGCGACTCGTCGATATAGCCCTGAACCGAATTCGCCCGCACCGGCTCGCGACCCGGCGACGGCGGATTGCTCTGCGCCATTGTTGCGTTTTCCCGCACAATTCAGCGCGAGCTTAGAATATGAATGATATGACTTTCGTGACGGGCGCCGCGCGTGAAACTGGCCGTTCAATAGGCGCTGACGCCATACCGAATCCGCCAGCGCGGGATTCGCTCTGCCTCAGGCCGCCTCCAGCCGCGCCAGCTCCGTCTCGAATTCGAAGCACAATTGCGCGGCTTCTTCCTGGGGCAGCCAGTTCGTCATCTGGGGAAAAATGGTGCGATAGAGCCGAACCCGTTTCGGCTCCCAGGGCAGTTTCTGCGCCGCCCGCGCTTCCGCCAGAATCCTGTACAGCTCGGCGCGAACCTCATCGGGATCGGCGCGATATTCCGGCGTAGGAGCGTCGTCGCCGAACAACTCCGCCTGCTCCTCATCCCGGAATAGATCGCGTTGACGGGGAAAGGTCATGCCTCGCACGCTCCGTGAGCCGAATCGGATGAATCATGCTTGATCTTGCCCCGGCATGCGAGATGGTCCCGCGGGTTTTCCCCGGACCTCACCGTGTCCGATTTATACCAACCTTCATCGGCTTTGACCCATACGAACCGTCATTGCCGGGCTTGACCCGGCAATCCATCTTTTTGAAATGGCGGTGCTTTTCAAAGATGGATACGCGGGTCAAGCCCGCGTATGACGAGTTACTGATTGCGATAGCCGGTATTAGACTAGGCTTTGCTGACTCGCTTGCGCGCTGGCGTCGTTGCAACTTGCGGCAATTCCAACGCTCCGGCGGCGCGGGTAATTTAATAAGGTTATTCCACTCGTCTGCAAACAGCGAGTGGCGCGCGACAAGGGGCGGGACGTTAATTGCTCTGTGCACCGTCGTTGCGGAAATACACGTCCACCTGCATGCCGATTTTCAGCGGCCCGGGGTCGGGCAAATCGACGATCGTTTCCACCACGTCCACATCGGTCAATTTGCGCGGCCCGCGCGCGGTGTTTCCGCCCGGTCCGACGATCTGGGCGATCGAGGCGACCTTGCCCTCGAACTCGCGTCCGCGAAAGGCGTTGGCGCGAACGACGACCGGCTGCCCGACGCGAACCAAGCTGATGTCCCGTTCGTCGAGCTCCGCCCGCACGCGCAGGGAGGAAACATTGGCCATCAACACCAGCGGCTGATCCGGCGACGGGGTCGCGACCTCGCCGACCTTGCCGTTGACCTGCAGCACGGTTCCGGCGATCGGCGCGCGAATTCGCGTTTTCTCGAGCATGACTTCGGCCAAGGTCAATTCAGCGCGCGCCACGATGAGTTCGCCCTCGGTCCGGTTCGGCAAGGGCGTGTCCGGATCCGCCTTGATGCGACGCAGCTCGGCGTTCTGTTGGTTCAGGCGCTCCTGCGCACTTTCAAATGCGGCGCGCGCTGCGTTGAAATTCTGCTCCGAACCGCCGCCGCTGCGCCGGTCCGCCGCCGCCTTGTCGAAGGCGGTGCGCGCATCGGCAAACGCCCGTTCGGCATCGGCGAGCTGATCCTCCGCCCGCCGCCGTTCGCCCGAGCCCCGCGGCGCCGACTGATCGTTGCGCGCGCGCTTG
>JBAPYK010000218.1:0-1903 GCA_049284695.1 Rhodoplanes sp.
TTTGCGTGGTGGACGGGGCAGGCAAGATCATGCGGGAGCAGAAGATTGCGAGTGAACCGGAGGCGCTGATCGCCTGGTTCCGCGGGCTCGGTTTCGAACTTGAGCGGATCGGCCTGGAGGCTGGCCCTATGTCGCAATGGCTTTATAGAAAGCATATCTCGCCGCCTTCGAGCAGCGCGATTGGAATTCCGTCTATAGCTGACGCGCTTCAAAACGATCACTGCCCGGCTAGGCGGGCGCCGGCTCCTGCTCGACGCATATGGCGCGGCTGTCGGCCTGAGAGAGGGGTTCGTCCAGCAAAGCGCAGTGGTACGGCCATTTCGGCGACTGGCCGCGGCGGAAATGCACGCAGGTATGGCAGGCACCAAAGGCCCGCCCCTTGCGGTTCAATATGCTTGGGCCGGTTCTCCTCGGTAGTCTCTTGACAGTTGCAGCCTCGGGAGGAGTGCAGGTGGCGCTGGTAGCGGTGCCCTTTGCCGGCTTTTTCTACTTCTATTGCATCAAAGTGTCGCCGGACTTCTCAGTCGATCCATACGAGCGCGCGTTTTTGCTCACGCTGTTGACCCTGCTCTCCGCTCGTTGTGTATCTTTGCTGGGATCGAGGCCCTCGCTACTACGTTATGTCGAGCATCTGGTGTGAAAGAGCAGTCATGGATTTCTCCGTCCAGTTGGCCGACACCCGAGGGCGGATGCCGGCGTACGGGACGGAGCCACTGACGCTATTGTAGCGCGGCGATCACATGGGGTTGCGGAGTGGGGGATTGGGGTTCGAGAAGAAGACGAGCGCCGGCGACTGGCGCGAGGTGTGGTTCATCCATGGCGGCTACCTTTACGAAGTGATCACTTACAAAGAGCTCGACACATGGCTTGGCAGCATCATGCAAACGTGGAAATTCATCTGATCCGATGTGAAAAATTTATGCTAAAATTTTTCGGAACAGTTCCGATCGTCGAGCGTTTGCAGTTATCGAAGGGGGTTTAGCAAAACTCCTCGGTCAACCGATTTTCCAAGAGAACCGGCGGCCGCGGACCGCGGCGCAAAATCGGCCAGTGTATCCAAAACAATGCGCGGGCTGAGTGGCCAAACATCTGATAAATCCTCGTTAATGCAGGGAGAGCGCCATGACCTCAACCCCACAGCTTGAGATTCCGAACGAAATGCGTGCCGTGGCTGAGCAAAGGATCGAACATGCCAAAAGCGCTTTTGCAGATTTTATGCGCGTGGCTCAGGGAGCAGTCTCCGCGCTCGAAGATCGGTTTACGGCGAGTGAGGCCGACATGAACGAGATTGGCGATAAGGCGATAAGCTTCGCTGGGCGCAACGTTTCCTCGGCCTTCGATCTCGCCGAAAAGATTCTTCAGGCTAAGGACATTCAGGAACTGGTCCAGATGCAAACCGAGTTCGTTCAATCACAGATGAACATCCTGAGCGAGCAGGTGAAGGACATGGGTAATACCATTAGCAAGGCCTCGATGGACAGCATCTCAAAAAAGGGCGGTCTATCATCCTGATCGATCCAGCGACCGCAGCAATCGGCCGGCCTTGCACTATCGTCCAAAAAGGAGAGCCGTCGGGATTGCCGACGGCTCATGGTTGTTCGCCTCGAATCGCGGGCGGCGATCGTCGCCACGGTGTCGCACGCGATCTCTTGCGTGAGAAGCTGCGGCTCCTCATCGTCGACCGTCGTTGCCAACATCGCGACGTAGACCCTGCCATCCGCGAGAGGCGCGAGTTCGATGTTGTAGAACTCGACGCTTCTGATCACGGGGCCGGTGCCGGAGCGAGGGTCGGCCATTTAGCGCCTGGCGCGGCCCGTGCCGCTCTGCCGGTCCGGTTGCTGCGACCGTAGGGGCGTCACGTTTTCCGTCGGTTCTTCGCCCTCGGTAATCTCGCGGCAGACGA
>JBAPYK010000219.1:0-3314 GCA_049284695.1 Rhodoplanes sp.
CAAATAGAAGGCGGCCGGGCATCGGGTCCGCCAGCTCAAAGGAGAGTATCATGATCAAGGGAACGACGCCGCCCTTCGAAATCCCCAACGAGATGCGGGCCGTCGCCGAACGAAGCGTCGAGCAGGCCAAGCTCGCCTTCAATAATTATATGCAGGCGGCCCAGGAAGCTGTCTCGACCTTCGAGGAGCGGGTGAAAGCGAGCCAGGTCGGCGCGCAGGGAATCAGCAAGAAGGCGATGACCTTCGCCGAGCGTAACGTCTTGTCGGCGTTCGAGTTCGCGCAAAAAATCGTCCAGGCCAAAGACATCCAGGAACTGGTCCGGATGCAGACCGAGTTCGTTCAGTCGCAGATGCAGGTCCTGAGCGAGCAGGTGAAAGACCTGGGCGAGACCGCCACCAAGACAGCGATGGAAAGCGTGAAGACCCCGAACAAGGGTCTGTCGTCCTAACGGGCCGCGCGTTATCAGTGCGACCGCAGTATGCTGCGGTGCAACATTGATGTTGCATCGCAGCGAAAGCTGGGTGGCCGGCGATTGTCGCAATTTATGATTTTATCAAGCTGCGACGCTGCGCGTCACCACGCTTCCAGCCAGCGGCCGACGTCGTAGACGACGGCGGCGACGACGCAGGCGGCGACGCCGCTCCATACCAGCGTCAAAGCGATCGCGAGATTCGCGCGGGCCACTTCTCTAACGGGAATATGATGTGGCATGGCGATCTGCTCCTAACTCTCTCGGCAGTAGGTAAGTTAGTTAACGATCGGCCAGCCGGAAGGTGCCCGCTATTTCCGCAACCCAGGAATGACCAAAACGCATGGCTGCGCCGTGCCGCCGAATTCGAGTTACGACCAAGCACTAATCATGCCGCCGGCGTGCGTCAGCGCACCGAGGTCCACCCAGGCGCAACGACGTGCGGGCGTAACGGAACGGCGTACAAGTATTGATAAGTCTGAGGCACGCCTTGGACGACGTATGTTGCTCCCGTAGCAGGCGCGACGGCTTCCGGCGTCGCAGGCGTCGCCCGACGAGAGACTTTGACTTTCTTGCGCGTTCGTTTGGCGACTTTCCGCTCTGATTTGTCGGCAGTCGAGCGCCTCACGTGCTGCGCGGTAACTCTCCGTTTGGAGGCCCTGACGTTCTTCGTCTTCTTGCTCGGTCGGTCCGAAGCTGTCGCGTCCGCAGGAAGGCTTGATAGTCGGTCGAGGTCGCGCACCGTGTGCGCGGGGGTTTTGCCGGTTCGACCGGTTTCCGGCTCCACACCGAAAGCCATTGCGGGTGCCTCCGCCGGGTTTAGCGCCTCCGCCAGTTCGTCCAAGTCGGGAGACGCCGACGGCCTAAGCGCGGCGAGCGACGGCAGCGAAGGCGCCACGAACAGCGACTCGATAGCGCCGGACGCGGATCGAGCCGGCGCGGTCGCGTCATCATCACGAACCGGCTCCGCCGGCGCCGGTGCCGCGACAGGCGCCGTGGCAGGCGCAGCCTGCGCCGACCCTGGCGCCTCACGTTCAAGCATTTGCTCCGTCGCGGGCGGCGCTTGGGCAATCCCGCCCACCGCGGAACCGATTATCAGCGCGTCCTCGGCCGCCGGGCCGGATGAGTCGCGCGTTCCTCGAAGCTCCCCAACTGGCCCGATTTCGGCGTCAACCGACCGGCGCTCGATCAAAGCCGGCGGAATGATCGCTTGCTGGACGAGCGACCGACCCACGCTCGGCACCTCGCCAATGCGCGTGCGCGCCTCCGGCTCCGGCACCAGGCCGCGCGTGGTCACAGCCAAAGCCACAATCACCAAGCCGGCCGCGAAGACAAAAAGTCGGAAGGTCAGAAGCATCTTCGTGCCTCGCGAGACAGAATCGCCACCCGTCGCATCGCGATGTTTCGTCCCATGACGAAGCCCGCGATACGCACGCACTGGCTGCAGGTGATTCGTTTGTTGTCAGGCTAACAGAGTCGGGCCGTTTAGTGAATCGCCCGGCGGCGAACGGCCCACACACGTCTGCGGGAGCGACTTTTGCGGCGGCGGCTGTAAACGAGACGCGCGCCGCCGCGCTAATATTGTGCGCCTCCGGGGGCGCTGCTACCGTCGGCGCGCTCGACGCGCTATCGGGCCCGTAGCTCAATGGTCAGAGCTAGCGGCTCATAACCGCTTGGTTGCAGGTTCGAGTCCTGCCGGGCCCACCACGCATTCCCGCCCTATGGGAGATTTCCCAGTTTTTCGTGGAAAGCGCCCAATTGGCGGGGTTCTGGCGCAGTCCCGGGACCCCGGAGACGGTTCATCTGAAGTCGCGCGGCCAACTTTGGCGGTTTGTCTCCGGGGCCAAAATCCCGTTTCCCCGGAAACGGAGACGGCCATGACAGAGACTCGGTTCGAATGTAGCGCTTACGGCGAAGGAAGGCCGAGTATCCGGTGTTGCCGAGACCACTCCGCCGGCAAATCGGCGAGGCGCGCAACCCCCATGCCGTGAGGGAGTCGGCCGTCAATAGCCGCTTTGACGAGATTGGGTGCGAGAAAGGCGAGCGAGATCGTCATATTCACTTTGCGGACGCTGCAGCCCTCGCGTTCCGCGATGCTTTGTGCAGTTGCAGTTGCGTCAGAGGTAAGTTCCTCGAGCCAACGGCGTCCGCGGGCAATCGAGGCGACCAACAGGGTGCGAGTTTCGGAGCGGATCGGACGCGCGTGCTGAGGTGGCATTCCCTCCGGCACAAGAATCTCACGGCACCGTTTTCCCGTCGCCTTCCGCCAAGGAATCTGGATAGCGCATTCGCGATGGACTGCATCCGCTCCAGCAAGTTCGACAATCAATCGCTCTCATTGAACCTCAACACGCGCGACATGACGTTTGATGATGGCCCGGTCATCCATTGGCTCTGACAATGCGAGACGTTCTCGAACTGATTTTGCTACCAGCGCCTCGATCTGAGCTGCCGGCGCCCGGCGCACCGACCCAGCACGCTCGGCTGTGCCCTGCAGCAGGGCGGAGGAAAGATAATACCGATATTTGACGCCGCCTTTGCGCGCGTGGGTCGGGCTCATGCGGTTACCGCGGTCATCGAAGATGCGGCCCGCCAACACCGCCTCGGATTGCATCCTGCTGGTCTTATGGTTAGTCGCCTGCTCATTCAGCTTGGCCTGAACGGCATCGAACAGGGCTCGACCAATGATCGGCGGTTGTTCGCCCCTGAGGATTTCGCCCTTGAAGGCGACCTCTCCGATGTAGAACCGATTGCGAAGCAGGTAGGCGAGCGGTCCCCGGGTAAATGGGACGCCCCCTACTCTCTCCCCTGTCTTCAGGCTGCGAACCTTGGTCACGATCCCCT
>JBAPYK010000220.1:0-10111 GCA_049284695.1 Rhodoplanes sp.
CCGTCAAGATCGGTGACGAAGCCGCCCGCCTCGCGCACCATCAAAAGCCCAGCCGCCATGTCCCAAGGCCCGAGATCGCGCTCCCAGAACGCATCGAAGCGGCCGGCGGCGACCCAGGCGAGATCGAGCGAGGCGGCGCCGAACCGCCGCAGCCCCGCGACCTTCTCCTGCACGACGGCGAACTCGCGGCGAAACAGCGCGAGGTCGCCGCGCCCGAGATGCGGAAGGCCGCACGCAATCACCGCGTCGGCGAGCCGCCGCCGCGCCGCCACCCGCAGGCGCTGGTCATTGAGGAACGCGCCCTTGCCCCGTTCGGCGATGAACAGTTCTTCGTTCACCGGATTGTAGATCACGCCGGCGACGATCGTTCCTTCGCGTTCAAGCGCGATCGAGATCGCGAATTGCGGGATGCCGTGCAGGAAATTCGTCGTGCCGTCGAGCGGATCGACGATCCAGACATGAGTCGCATCGGTGCCGGGCTGCAGCCCGCCTTCCTCGCCAAGAAATCCGTAGCCCGGACGGGACCGAGACAACTCCGCGTGCAGAACCTCCTCGGCGCGCCGATCGGCGGCGGTAACGAAATTCGCCGGACCTTTCAACGATACCTGCAGGTGTTCGACTTCGCCGAAATCGCGCCGCAAGCCGCGCGCGGCCTTGCGGGCGGCCGAAACCATGACATTGAGCAAAGCAGAACGCAGCATGGCGAAGTCCGATCATGTCCGATCTTGCTTGGCATGCCGTCGTGGCGCGTCCGCTAAGCGTCGTTCTCGCCGTGGAGGGCGACGCTCGATCGGCGCCGGGCGCTTTTGTCGGGACGAGCCAAGCATACGGCGGAAGGCAAGTCGGCGCTTGCTTACACGTTGCGCCGCGCGGAAGCCACTCCCGTATGCGCGGAATCGGAGGATCGATCAGGATCGCGACAGTCGGATCACATTGATCCAGGGCTGGGCGGCGCGCTCGGCGTTTGCGCGCACCTCGGGCGTTTGCTTCTCGGCGAATTCATCGAGATAGGCGTCGCCCGCGCCGCCGGCCCTGGCGATCAGGTGCCATTTGATTGCTTCCACCGGATCGGCCGCAACGCCGCGGCCGGCGCTGAACAGGCGTGCTAATCGGTTTTGCGCGATCGGGCTGCCGCGCACCGCGGCGCGGTGGAACAGTTTGGCGGCCGCAGCCTCATCTTTGGCGACGCCCGTGCCGTTGAATAAAGCGATCGCGTATTCCGTTTGCGCGTCGACAAGTTCGGCGACCGCTGCAAGCTCAAGCAGGCGCGCCGCTTCTTTGAGGTCCTTCGGCACGCCGCGCCCTTCCTTGTAGAGCGATGCAAGCGCATATTGCGCTTCGGCGTTGCCGGCATCAGCTGCGCTGCGGAACAGCTCGGCTGCGCGCGCGAAATCCTGCGGGAACTGCTGGCCATCGAGGTAAAGCAATCCGAGATCGTAGGCGGCGGCGGCGTGGCCGAGTTTCGCCGCAGACGCGAGAAGGCGCGCCGCCTCGTCGCGGTCGCGCGGCCCGCCGCGCCCGTTGAAGCGCAACACCGCCAGGGCGAACATCGCCTCGGGATCGCCCCGCGCCGCGGCGAGCGAGTACCACTCCGCGGCCTTCGAGTCCTCGGCAGGCACGCCGAGGCCATTTGCGTAGAGTTCACCCAAAAGGGTCATCGCCTTGGGATCTTGGTTCGCGTTGATCCGCTTGGTGGCTTCATGGAACGCGGTCAGAAAATAGCCGCGTTGAAACGCGCCGTAGGCGAGATCGGGCTGCTGGCCGGAGCGGCCCGGGGCGCTCGCGGCATCCGGAGCGGCGGGTTGGGGTGCTGCCGGCTTGGAGGGAGCCTGCGCGGCGGGCTTCGGCGCGGCTGGCTTAGGCGCCGCCGCTTTCGGGGCAGCTGGCTTTGGGGCAGCTGGCTTTGGGGCAGCCGGCTTGGGCGCGGCCGGTGAATGCGGCGGCGTCGACGCAGCCGGCGGGGTTTGCGCGGCAGCCGCCGATACGAGCAGGACGGTGGCGCAGATGACAATGCTGGACGTTGGGCCGCCGCGTCTCATGTGAGCGCCTCCGCCTGGTGAAGTCGCTCCACGGCTTCGCGTAGTGCCGCGGCGGCGCCACGCGGATCGGCAAAAACGGCGTCGCCGATCGCGGTGAAATCCGCCCCCGCGGCGCAGAGCGGGCCGATCTCCTCCAAGCTTGCGGCATAGGCGACGCAAGGGATCACAAATACCTCCGACCACCAGGCCACGCGATCAATCACCGCGTCGAGGGGAGGGCGGCGCATATCCGGGCCAGGCTCGCCAAACATCACATAGTCGGCTCCGGCCTCTCCCGCGAGCATGGCGTCATGGCGCGAGCGCAGTCCTCCGACCCCGGCGATGCGGTTTGGCTTCAAGCTCGGCAGGGCCGCCTTCAAGGCATCCACGCCAGTGAGATGCGCCCCATCGGCGCCTGCCCGCGCTACGATATCCGCGTGTTCGGCCACGAGGAGCGCCACTCCAGCCGCTTGCACCGCCGGCGCAAGCTGTTTCACCGTGTCAATCATAGCGCGCTCTGCCGCAAGCTCGATCCGCACGAGCGTCGCAGCGATATCGGCGAGGGGAAGAAGCCCCGCAAGCTCATCGGCTAGGCGACCGGCATCGCTCACCGCCGGCGTAACGAGATAGAGCCGTGCGGGAGGCCGCGCCGCGACTGTAGTCGTTTTCCGAACCGCCATGAACCCCCGCATGCTCGGGCAATTCGGCGGAAAGGGGGCAGGCCCCCATCGTGCTGGGCAGCAGCAAACGGATCTGCCGGCATGTCCAACGAATGATCTGATGCATCAGCGCCCGTATGCGGCGGTAGACACCCAATTGCCGCAAGCGATGCGAAACCGGAACCGAGGACAAAGGAACTGGGGAGAACGCAAAAGAGCCGCCGCCCAAGTCGCTCAGGCGGCGGCTCGTCACATGCTCGCGACTAGAGCGAATTCCGTTCGGAATCGGAATTTGCTCTATCTCTCCTTAATTGATCGCATTTTCTGCGGCGAACCGGCGTCCACTTCGCCGGAGAATGCTCTAGCTGATGGAGGCTTGGTAGATCTTGCCGACCGCGCCCTTCAGCATCGTGTTGAACTCTTGGTCGCTCTGCTGGGCCGTCAGGCCCTCGGTCAGCGCACGGCTGAAGGAAGCGATCATGCCGTGGTTCTTAGCGAGCTTCTCGCAGGCTTCCTCCCGGCTGTACCCACCGGACAGAGCGACGACCCGCGCCGTTTTCGGGTGCTTGATCAGATCGGCATAGAAATCGGGTTCGCTCGGGATGGTCAGCTTGAAGATGACCTGCTGGCCCTCTTTAAGTCCGTCCAGGCCGGCGAGCAGCTCCTTCTTCAGGAGCTTTTCGCACTCGGCCTTGTTGGGGGACTTGATGTCCACCTCGGGCTCGAGGATCGGCACGAGGCCGTGCGCCAGAACCTGCTTGCCCCACTCGAACTGCTGGGCTGCGATCGCCTTGATGCCGGCTGGGTTGGCCTCCTTGATAACCGAGCGCTCCTTCGTCCCGTAGATGCCCTTCTTGACGGCACGCTCGAGGAGCTTGTCGAGGTCCGGGACGGGCTTCATCAGCTGCACGCCGTCCGCTTCGCTGGCGAGGCCCTTGTCGATCTTGAGGATCGGAACAATTCCCTTCTCTTCCCACAGATAGGTGGCGGTGGGCTTGCCGGCGATGTCGCGGTCCATGGTCTGCTCGAACAGGATCGCGGCGAGCACCCCGTCGCTGGAGAAGGACGGGCTGGTTATGATCCGCGAGCGCATCTGGTGGATCATGTCGTACATCTGGTCTTCGCCCTTGTACTTGCTCTCGTCGATGCCATAGAGCTTGAGGGCCTTCGGCGTGCTGCCGCCGCTTTGATCGAGGGCCGCGATGAAGCCCTTTCCGGTGCGCATGCGTTCGTGCTGTTTGGCGTTCATTGGGAACCTCCGTGTGATGAGCGTCATTTCTTGGCCGCCGTATTGGCGGTCACTTTCAGTCTTGTTCGGCCATCCGTGCGCTAATGCGTGGCTCTCCCCGAGCGAATCCCGGACCTTCAGCACAACCCATTCGCTTCGCACATCCTTGTCGCGACTGCGGCGCACCGGATCGTTCGATCAAGCGTGCGCAACCGCTTTCAGCCGCGCACGCCAGGGGCTATTTCACCCGTAGAATCTCCACGCCCGGCAGGGCCTTGCCTTCGAGCCATTCGAGGAAGGCGCCGCCGGCGGTGGAGATATAGCTGAACTTGTCCGCCGCTCCGGCCTGATTGAGCGCCGCCACGGTATCGCCGCCGCCGGCGACAGTGACAAGCCGGCCGGTTGCCGAGCGATCGGCGGCCGCCGCCGCGACCTGCATGGTTCCCTTGTCGAAGGGCTGCATCTCAAAAGCGCCGAACGGACCATTCCAGACGACGGTCTTCATCCGCGCCAGCAGCGAGACGACATATTCGATGCTGCGCGGTCCGATATCGAGAATCATATCCTCCGGCCCGACGCTGTCGAGATCGACGGTGCGCGACGGCGCGTTGGCTTCGAATTTCTGCGCGACGACGACGTCGGTCGGCAGGACGATCTCGCGATCGGTTTTCTTCGCCTTTTCCATGATCTCCTTGGCGGTCGGGATCAGGTCGTTCTCGCATAGCGACTTGCCGACCGGATGGCCCTGCGCGGCGAGGAACGTATTGGCCATGCCGCCGCCGATGATCAGCACGTCGACCTTGTCGAGCAGATTGCCCAGAAGGTCGAGCTTGCCGGAAATCTTGGCGCCGCCGACGACCGCGGCGACCGGCCGCTGCGGTGCTTCGAGCGCGCGGGTGAGCGCGTCGAGCTCCGCCTGCATGGTGCGTCCGGCATAGGCCGGCAGTTTGTGGCCGAGCCCCTCGGTCGTGGCATGCGCGCGATGGGCGGCGGAGAACGCGTCATTGACCCAGATGTCGCCGAGCTTGGCGAGCGCGTCGACGAAAGCCGGGACGTTCTTCTCTTCCTCCGGATGGAAGCGGGTGTTCTCCAGGCAGAGAATCTCGCCATCCTTCATTGCGGCGACGGCCTTCTCGGCCTCCGGGCCGATGCAGTCGCCGGCAAAACCGACCGGACGCTTGATCACCTCGGCGATCGTCTCCGCGACCGGCTTGAGTGAAAACTTCGCTTCCGGCCCCTTCTTCGGCCGTCCGAAGTGAGCGAGCAGGACCACCTTGGCGCCCTTGTCGGCGAGTTCGGTGATCGTCTCGGCGGCCCGCTCAATGCGGGTCGTATCGGTGACCTTGCCGTTTTCCATCGGCACGTTGACGTCGACGCGGAGCAATACCCGTTTGCCCTTCACGTCGGCCTGATCGAGTGTGCGAAACCCCGCCATGATGTCCACCTTAAGCAAAGGGGGGCAATGCGGCGCGTCGCGCCGGCACGCCCCGAGAGACACGTTTTTTCCCGCTCCATCGCGCCCGGACGCGCGACTTGCGCCGCGCGCCGCGAGACGACGGCGTCAATCAGATCAGCTTCGCGAGCGCCACCGCCGTATCGGACATGCGGTTCGAGAAGCCCCACTCGTTGTCGTACCACGACATGATGCGCACGAGGTCGCCGTCCATGACCTTGGTCTGGTCCATGTGGAAGATCGAGGAACGCGGGTCATGGTTGAAGTCGACCGAAACATTGGGACTCTCGGTGTAGCCGAGAATGCCCTTGAGCTGCTGCTCGGCCGCCGCCTTGATCGCCGCGTTGATCTCGTCCTTCGTGGTCTTGCGCTTGGCGACGAATTTCAGGTCCACCACCGATACGTTCGGGGTCGGCACCCGGATGGCGACGCCGTCAAGCTTGCCGGCGAGTTCCGGAAGCACGAGGCCGACCGCCTTGGCGGCGCCGGTGGAGGTCGGGATCATCGACAGCGACGCGGCGCGGGCGCGGTAGAGATCCTTGTGCAAAGTGTCGAGCGTCGGCTGGTCGCCCGTGAAGGCGTGAATCGTGGTCATGAAGCCTTTTTCGATCCCAACCGCGTCATTCAACACCTTGGCGACCGGAGCAAGGCAGTTGGTCGTGCAGGAGGCGTTTGAGATGACGAGATGGTCTTTGGTCAGCTTGTCATGGTTGACGCCATAGACGACCGTGAGGTCGGCGCCGTCGGCCGGCGCCGAAACGATCACGCGCTTGGCGCCCGCGGCGAGATGCGCCTTCGCCTTTTCCTTGGCGGTGAACAGGCCGGTGCATTCCATCGCAATGTCGACGCCGAGGTCCTTCCAGGGCAATTGCGCGGGATCCCTGATCGCCGTCACCTTCACCGGGCCCATGCCGAAATCGAAGGAGTCACCGCTGACCTTGACGTCCAAGGGAAAACGGCCGTGCACAGAGTCGTAGCGCAGCAGATGCGCATTCGTCTCGACCGGCCCGAGGTCGTTGATGGCGACGAACTGAACATCCTTGCGTCCCGCCTCAGCGGCGGCGCGCAATACGAGGCGACCAATCCTCCCGAACCCGTTGATAGCAACCCGAACAGCCATGCTCTTCTCCTTGTGTGCGCCCAAAAGGCAGCGCGATTTGTCAATTTATTCAACGTGAACCGCTATTCGTGTGACAGAACCACCGTCAAAATCGGCCGATTCCTTCACCGTTGGTTGAGCTTTGTCAACGCAGCCTCCGCCACCTTCTCAGGGGTGATCCCGAAGTGCTTGTAGAGCTCCTGGTAGGGAGCGCTGACGCCGAACCCCCGCATCCCGACGAATGCGCCATCAGAGCCGATTATCGCGTCCCATCCTTGGCGGACCGCCGCCTCGACCGCAACCCTAACCGGCGCGTCGCCTATAATAGCGTCACGCGTTTCGGCCGGAGCATCAAAAAGCAGCTCGAAACACGGCACCGAAACCACCCGCGCTAAAATGCCGCGGTCGGTGAGCAAGCGATGCGCGGCGACCGCGATTGCGACTTCAGAGCCGCTCGCAAAGATCGACACTTCAGCGCTGCCGCCCGCAGCGGCGATCAGTTCGTAGGCGCCGGTCGCGCACCGGTTGTCGGCGTCGAAGCCGGTGCGCTGCTGCGGCATCGCTTGTCGCGTCAACGACAGGATGCTCGGGCGGTTGGCCGATTGCAGCGCGAGTTCCCAGCACTCGACGGTTTCAACCGCGTCGCAGGGACGGAACACTTGCAGGCCGGGGATCGCCCGCAGCGCGGCAAGCTGTTCGACCGGATGGTGCGTTGGGCCGTCCTCGCCGATGCCGATCGAGTCATGAGTCATCACAAGGATGACCCGCAGATGCATCAGGGAGGCAAGCCGCAACGAGGGGCGGCAGTAATCGGAGAAGACAAGGAACGTCCCGGAATAGGGGACGATGCCGCCATGCAGGACCATCCCGTTCATCGCCCCGACCATGGCGTGTTCGCGGATCCCGTAGTGGATATAGCGGCCGCCAGGGAACGCCCCAGTGAGCACCGGCATCCCCTTCACCTTGGTGTTGTTGGAGCCGGTCAAGTCAGCCGATCCGCCCACCAGTTCGGGAAAATTCGGGACGAGCGTCTCCAATGCGAGGCCGGAGGCGGCGCGCGTCGCGATGTTTTTCGGCTCGGCGGCGAGCCTCTCCTTAACTTTGTGCACGGCGGCTTGCAGTCGCTCGCGCGGCACTTCGCCCTTGATGCGACGGTCGAACTCCGTCCGCTTATCGGCCGGCATGGCGGCGTAGCGCCGCGCCCACGCATCGTGAACGGGCTGGGACCGTTGTCCGGCCGCACGCCAGGCGCTGAGGATATCCTCGGGGATTTCAAAGGGCGGGTACGGCCAGTTCAGGTCGACGCGCGTCCCGGCCACTTCTTCCGCGCCGAGCGGAGCGCCATGCGAGCCTTCGGTGCCGGCCTTGGTCGGCGCTCCGAACGCAATAATCGTACGACAGGCGATGAGGCTGGGCAGGTCGCTTGCGCGCGCGGCCGCAAGGGCGGAGGCGATGACGGCCGGATCATGGCCATCGATCCGGGTCGCGGCCCACCCCGCCGCCTTGAACCGGGCGACTTGATCGACCGAGTCCGTCAGGAGCAGCGGCCCATCGATGGACACGCGGTTCTCGTCGTAGAGGACGATGAGCTTGTTGAGCCGCAGATGCCCCGCCAGCGCGATCGCCTCGTGACTGATCCCTTCCATCAGGTCGCCGTCGGAGGCGAGGGCGTAGGTGCGATGGTCGACGATTTCGGGTCCGAACTCCGCCGCCAAGTGGCGTTCTGCGATCGCCATGCCGACGGCGTTGGCCAATCCTTGCCCCAGCGGCCCCGTCGTCGTCTCCACGCCCGGCGTCAAGCCCACCTCAGGATGGCCGGGGGTAAGCGATCCGAGCTGGCGGAACCGCTTGATCTGCTCGATCGTCACGGCCTCGTACCCGGTCAGGTAAAGCAGCGCGTAGAGGAGCATCGAGCCATGGCCGGCCGACAGCACGAAACGGTCGCGGTCGAGCCAGTTCGGGTCGGAGGCGTCGAACTTCAATGCCCGCGTAAAGAGGACGGTGGCGATGTCGGCCGCGCCGAGCGGCAATCCCGGGTGACCGGACTGCGCCTGCTCAATGGCATCCATGGCGAGTGCGCGGATCGCATTCGCCATCCGGTCGTGTTGGGCGCGGGAGATCATTGAGCGATCGGCTTTCGTGTCTTCGGCGGGAGCGGGCCTCGGCCGCGAATGCGCCGGGAGATCGGGCAGGATCGAGGACTAGCCGGCCGGCTACGGGGGCGCCGGCTGCCGAGAAGCCTCGGATATCGAAGTCGCGGACTGATTAGGCATGTGGCGGCCCGGTGTCAACGCAGCGAAGTCTTGGATTGTCGGCTGATCGATTGACGGGCCGCAAAAACCACGTAAGCTTCGCGTTCCATTTGCCTGCGGTTAAACGGTTTTGGGGCGCGGCTTGCGGGCGGCCTTGAGGGGTGGACATGACGGAAATGACCGCCGTGGAAGCGGCGACGACCCGACTTGAACGCGCCTTGCAGGCGTTGGAGGAAGCGGTCGAATACCGGCTCGACCGGGACCGCGAGCGTGGCGACTTGTCCGATCAGGTTCATAGTCTCGGGATCGACCGGGCGCGGCTCGCCAGCGAGCTTGACCATTCGGTCGCCCGCGCGCACCGCCTCGAGGAGGCCAATCGCGCCGTTGCGGAACGGCTCGATGCGGCGGTGGAAACGATCCGCGCAGTGATTGCCGGCGAGCGTTGACGCCGGCGCGAGTAATGGGCGCCGAACGGCCATGCCTCATGTAAGCGTTACAATCAATGGCCGCCAATACCGGATGGCCTGCGACGAAGGCCAGGAGCACCATCTGGCGCGCCTTGCCCACGAGCTCGACCAACGCATCGCGCGATTGCGGACGAGCTTCGGCGAGATCGGCGACATGCGCCTGACGGTCATGGCGGCGCTGCTGATCTCCGATGAACTTGCCGAGGCGATGCAAAGGATGCGCCGCTTCGAGGAAAATCTCGCCGAGCTGCAGCAGGCGCGCTCGGCGTCTGCCGATCATGCGCAGAAGACGAACGAAGCGATCATCGCCGCGCTCAACGCCGCGGCGGAGCGCATCGAGCGCGTGGCGGCGGCGCTCAACGCGCCAGGCAATGGCCAAGAGGTTCCCGCTGGATGAGGCGCCGGGCGCCATCAACCAACGGGCGCGGCTGACGATCTCGCTCACTGGGTGTGGCGGGCAAGCTCCCTAGGCATTACATTGGGACGCGGGGCTGCGGAGCGCGTTTGGGGTCAGTATCCCCGGGGCCTTATCGATCCTTAAGGGAGCTGTCCCTGACCGAGCCCGTGGGCTCGGACAAATGGCGCCCACCTACTTTGGTAGGGGACCCGGGATCGATACCCCGACGGCTCACGCGGCTCCACTCTTAAACGGCCTACCTCGCCGATGGCGCATTCCGCCCCTCTCGATAACGACAAGATCGCGTTGCGCCGTCTGGCGTTGGCGCGACGCGACGGGCTGACCGCCGAAAGCTGCAGCGCCGCCGCAAACGCCGTCGCTGCGCGACCGCTGCCTGTCGAGACGAGACCTTCCATGATCGTCTCCGGCTACATTCCGATCCGCAGCGAATTCGACCCGCGGCCGCTGATGCAGCGTTTCGCCGAGGCCGGGGCGCAGCTGGCGCTGCCGTGCGTGACTGGTCGTGGCCAGCCGCTCG
>JBAPYK010000221.1:0-7682 GCA_049284695.1 Rhodoplanes sp.
GGCTGCATGTCGTCGTCACCGGCCGCAACGCCAAGGCGGAGCTGATCGCGGCGGCCGATCTCGTCACCGAGATGACGGTGGTGAAGCACCACTTCGCCGCCGGCGTGAAGGCGCAGCCCGGCATCGAGTTCTGATGCGCTTCCCGGCTCGCAGGGAGAGTGGGCAATAGGCCGGTTGCGCGGTCTCTCGGAGAGGGTCGGAATGCGCTTTTGCCTCGCTCCGAATCCCGATCCACATCCTTCCCCGCGACGCGGGGGAGGAAAACCGCCCGTAGGGCGGTGGAAGGGGCAAGTAGAGTTGCCTCCCCGGTTGCCCCCTCCACCATGCTGCGCATGGTCCCCCTCCCCCGCTTTGCGGGGGAGGATGACGCCGTTGCACCCGATGGCCGCGCGCTGCCGTCCGCAAGGCGCGGCACATGACCGCCCGCGCGCTCATGTTCCAAGGCACCGGGTCCGATGTCGGCAAGTCGTTGATCGTTGCGGGTCTCGCGCGCGCTTTCGCCAATCGCGGGCTCGCGGTGCGTCCGTTCAAGCCGCAGAACATGTCGAACAACGCCGCGGTCACCGGCGACGGCGGCGAGATCGGCCGCGCCCAGGCGCTGCAGGCGCGCGCCGCGCGGACAACGGCAAGCGTGCACATGAACCCGGTCCTGCTCAAGCCGCAGAGCGAGGTCGGCGCGCAGATCGTGGTGCAGGGTCGCGTCTACGGCGCCGCCAAGGCCGCCGAGTACCAGACGATCAAGCCAAAGCTGATGCCGGCCGTGCTCGACAGCTTCGCGCGGCTCAAGGCGGAAGCCGACATCGTGCTCATCGAAGGCGCCGGCAGCGCGTCGGAGATCAATCTGCGCGCGAACGACATCGCCAATATGGGGTTTGCGCGCGCCGCCGATGCGCCCGTGGTGCTGATCGGCGACATCGACCGCGGCGGCGTGATCGCGAGCCTGGTCGGCACCAAGGCGGTGATCGATCCGGCCGATGCCGCACTTATCCGCGGCTTCGTCGTCAACAAATTCCGTGGCGACCCGGCGCTGTTCGCCGACGGCACGGCGGCGGTCGCGCGTCATACCGGCTGGGATGCGCTGGGGCTCATCCCCTTCTTTCCCGACGCGCGGTTGTTGCCGGCGGAGGATGCGCTTGCGCTCGACTGCGCGCGCCCCCCGAAACCGCAGGCGCGGCTGCGGGTCGCGGTGCCGATCCTGCCGCATATCGCGAACTTCGACGATCTCGACCCGCTCGACGCCGAACCCGCCATTGATCTCGTTCGCGTGCGCAAGGGCGCGGCGCTGCCCGGCGACGCCGGCCTCGTCATCCTGCCGGGATCGAAGGCGACCATCGCCGATCTCGCCGCGTTGCGCGACGCCGGTTTTCACATCGACATCGCTGCGCATCTGCGCCGCGGCGGCGCCGTGCTCGGGCTGTGCGGCGGCTACCAGATGCTCGGCCGCGTGATCCGCGATCCCGCCGGCATCGAAGGCCCCCCGGGCGATTGCGATGGGCTTGGCCTGCTCGATGTCGAGACCACGCTGTCGGACGAAAAGCGCCTGGAGCCAGTGCGGGGAACAAGCGCCGACGGCGCGCCGTTTTCAGGCTACGAAATGCATATGGGCGTGACCGAGGGACCGGATCGCGCGCGCTCCTTCGCGCGGCTTGCCGATGGATCGCCGGAAGGCGCGGTTTCCGCCGACGGGCGGGTGATCGGAACTTACGTCCACGGCCTGTTTGCGGATGATCGCCAGCGCGCGGCGTGGCTCGCGCGTTTCGCCGCGGGCGGCGCGTCGGTCGCTTATGAGACGCAAGTCGAGGACACGCTCGACCGCCTCGCCGAGCACCTCGCCCGCCATGTCGATCTCGACCGGCTGCTCACGCTAGCGCGATGATCGCCGCGGCGAGCGCGCCGATAATCGCGATGAGCAGCGTGTCGGCGCGGCGGTAGAGGGCGAGCGCAGCGCGGATGTCCGCCGCAGTCGCGTCGCTGCGGCCGTCGCCCATGAACGCATCATCGACAGCGACGCCGCCATAGACGCGCGGGCCGGCAAGCTTCAACCCGAGTACGCCGGCCATCGCCGCTTCGGGATAACCGGCGTTGGGCGAGCGATGACGCGGCGCGTCACGCCGTATCGCCTGCCATGCACGTGCGGCCGCCGCGCTGGACGTCAGAGCGGCCGCCGCCACGAGGAGCAAAGCGGAGAGCCGCGCGGCCGGCAGGTTGAGGAGATCGTCGAGCCGCGCCGCCGCGCAGCCGAATTTTTCGTACCGCGGCGTGCGATGGCCGATCATGCTGTCGGCGGTGTTGACGGCCTTGTAAAGCGCAGCGCCGGGCAGCCCGCCGACGGCGAGCCATAGCGCGGGGGCGACGACCCCGTCGGAAAAATTCTCGGCCAGGCTTTCGATCGCCGCGCGGGCGACGCCTGCCTCGTCGAGCCCAGCGACATCGCGGCCGACGACATGCGATACGGCGCTGCGCCCGGCCTCCACCCCGCCGGTTTCGAGCGCCGCCGCAACGCGCGCGACATGATCGTACAGACTGCGCTGGGCAATCAGGCTGCTTGCCGCGAGCGCAACGGCGATGAATCCGAACGGCAGCAGCAACAGCGCGCTCTGCAACACGAACGCGACCGCGCCGACCACGGTGAGCAGAATAAGAAGAGCAAAAACGCCGGGAAGGCGCGAATCTGTTCCATATTGCTCGTCATCGCCGGGGTTGACCCGACAATCCGCACCCCCCTCCCGCGTCGCTCCGCTCCGCTCCCTCCCCCGCTTGCGGGGGAGGGTAAGGGAGGTGGTCAATGCGCGGGTAAAAACGGCCCATGACGCAGGCGTGCGGTTCAGCGCGCGGTCGAGCAGGGCGATCAGCCTCCCCATCCAGATGACGGGATGACCGATTGCGCGCACGAGCCGATCCGGGTAACCGACCATCAGCTCAATAATCAACGCAAAAAAAGCGAGCGCGACGGACATGGACTCTCAGGCGGCCGAACCGCTGGAACATGGCGGCGATCTTTCCGCCGCGCGCCGTCTGTTTCCGGGCGCGCCCGAACCTTTCATCGACCTCTCCACCGGAATCAATCCTTATCCTTATCCGCTCCCGCACCTGCCGCCGGCATTGTTCGAACGCCTGCCGCAGGCCGATGCGCTCGCTCGGCTTATAGACGCCGCCGCCAAAGCCTATGGGGCGCCGTCGCCCGCCCGCGTCGTGGCCGCGCCCGGGACGCAAAGCCTTCTGCCTCTCGTCGCCGCGCTCAAGCCTGCGGGGCAGGTTGCGATCCTTGGTCCGACCTACGCCGAACACGCGCGCACGGCGGCGCTCGCCGGTCATCGCGTGATCGAAGTGCAGGAACTGAACCAGCTTGGCGATGCCGACCTTGCCATTGTCGTCAACCCGAACAACCCGGACGGCCGGTTGTTGGCGACGGCTGACTTGCTGGCGCTGGCGGAGAAATTAGGGAAGCGCGCAGGCATTCTCGTCGTCGACGAAGCGTTTATCGATGTCGAAGCACCGGAGACGAGTCTCGCAGGTGGAGTCCTGCGCGGCAACATCGTCGTGCTGCGCTCGTTCGGCAAATTCTTCGGGCTCGCGGGCGTGCGGCTCGGCTTTGCAATTGCAGCCGAGGATATCGCGGCGCGACTGCGGGCTTCCCTCGGTCCGTGGGCGGTTTCCGGCCCCGCGATCGCAATCGGCGCGATTGCGTTGGCGGATACCGCTTGGATCGACGCGACACGGCTTCGGCTGGCGCAGGCGGCGCAACGGCTCGACCAACTTCTTGCCGCTGCGGAGCTTGAGGTGGTCGGCGGCACGGCGCTGTTCCGGCTGGCGCAAACGCCAGCCGCAGCGGCGACATACGAAATGCTCGGCCGCGCCGGCATTCTGGTGCGCCGCTTTGCCGAGCATCCGACCTGGCTGCGCTTCGGCCTGCCTGGCGATGAAGAAACCTGGCAGCGGCTCGCAAATGCGCTTGCTGGCAATACCCGCTGAGCAGTCATTCCGGGACGGCCCGATGAGGGCCGGGCCCGGAATCTACTTCTCTGCAAGTTTGGATTCCGGGTTCGCTGCTTCGCAATGCCTCGGAATGACGCGCCTTAACTCGGCTTCTTCGCCGTCTGCTTGAGGGCGTAGAGCGCTTCCAGCGCCTGTTTCGGCGACATGTCGTCGGGATTGAGCGAAGCGAGCGCGGCGAGCACCGCGTCAACCGCGGGGTCCGATGGTTGCGCCGGCGTGGGAGGACGCGAAGCCGCAAACAGCGGCAGGTCGTCGATCAGGCGCTGCGCCGGCGATACGCGGTCCTGCGCTTCCAGTTCGGCGAGGACGAGCTTGGCGCGTTCGATCACCGCGGCGGGGAGGCCTGCGAGTTTCGCCACCTGGATGCCGTAAGACCGGTCGGCTGCGCCCGCCACCACCTCGTGCAGAAACACGACGTCGCCGTGCCATTCCTTCACCCGCATGGTCGCGTTGAACAGCCGCGGCAGCTTGTGCGCGAGCGCGGTCAGTTCATGGAAATGCGTGGCGAACAGCGCGCGGCAACGGTTCTGGTCGTGCAGATGTTCGACCGCGGCCCAGGCGATGGAGAGCCCATCGAAGGTCGCGGTGCCGCGTCCGATCTCGTCGAGAATGACCAGCGCGCGCAATCCCGCCTGATTGAGGATCGCGGCGGTCTCCACCATCTCCACCATGAAGGTCGAGCGTCCGCGCGCGAGATCGTCGGCGGCGCCGACGCGCGAGAACAACCGGTCGAGTACGCCGATATGCGCCCGCGCCGCCGGCACAAAACTTCCCGCCTGCGCGAGCACGGCGATGAGCGCATTCTGCCGCAGATAGGTCGATTTGCCGGCCATGTTGGGCCCGGTGACGACGTAGATGCGGCCGGCGGCTTCGCCCGCAGGCGGGGTGAGATCGCAGTCGTTCGCGACGAACGGTGCGCCGTCCTGCGCGAGCGCCTGCTCGACCACCGGATGGCGTCCGCCCGTGATATCGAAGGCGAGGCTTGCATCGACCTGCGGCCGGACATAGTTGCGCTCGACCGCGATCGTCGCGAGCGCGGCGGCGACGTCGATCACGGCGAGCGCGCGGGCGGCGGCCTTGATTGCCTCGGCTGCGGCCACGATCTCGCTGCACAGCCGGTCGAAGATCTCGAGTTCGAGGCCGAGCGCGCGGTCGGCGGCGCTTGCGATCTTCGCCTCCAGCTCGCTCAATTCGGTGGTGGTGAAGCGCACCTGGCCCGCGGTCGTCTGGCGATGGATGAAGGTCGCATTGAGCGGCGCGCTCATCAGCTTGTCGCCATGCTGTGCGGTCACGTCGACGAAATAGCCGAGCACATTGTTGTGGCGGATCTTCAGGCTGCGGATTCCCGTCGCCTCGGCGTAGCGGGCCTGCAGCGCCGCGATCACCCGGCGGGCTTCGTCACGCAGCGCGCGCGTCTCGTCGAGCGCGGGATCGTAGCCTGCGCGAACAAAGCCGCCG
Source organism: Rhodoplanes sp. (assembly GCA_049284695.1). Taxonomy (GTDB): domain Bacteria; phylum Pseudomonadota; class Alphaproteobacteria; order Rhizobiales; family Xanthobacteraceae; genus Rhodoplanes. Next base: position 5,455 of record JBAPYK010000221.1, read on the forward strand.
TCGCGCTTGAAGTAGGGCAGCTCGTCGGCGAGCGCCGCATCGAGCGAGGCGACGAGGGTCGCGTCCGGGCGCTGCAAGGCGGCGATTGCCTGCGCAATTTCCTCCGGGGCGGTTTCGGCACTGGACAGCCGCTTGCCAAGCGCAGCCGCGGTCGCGAGCCCGTCGCGGATCGCGGCAAGGTCGCGCGGGCCGCCGCGTCCGAGCACGAGGCGGGAGAGCGCGCGCGCAAGGTCGGGCGCTGCGGCGAGGGTCTCGCGCGCCTCGCCGCGCAGCAGCGCATCGGAAACAAACCAGGCGACCGCATCGAGGCGATCGTTGATCGCCTGCGGATCGGTGAGCGGAGCGGCGAGGCGCTGCGCCAGCAGGCGCGAACCGGCCGCCGTCACCGTGCGGTCGATCGCGGCGATGAGCGAACCGCGCCGTTCGCCGGAGAGCGTGCGCATCAATTCGAGATTGGCGCGAGTCGCCGCGTCGATGAGAAGGGTCGCGCCAGCCGCTTCCCGCGCCGGCGGCGATAGCGGCGGGCGCTTGCCGATCTGCGTGCGCTCCACATAGGTGACGCAGGCCGCCGCCGCGATGAGTTCGAGCCGAGAAAACGCGCCGAACGCCTCGGTAGTCGCCACGGCGAAATAGGACGCGAGCCGGCGCTCCGCGCTCGCGCCGTCGAACACGTCGCGCGGCAGCGGCGTGACGGCGGGAAGCGTGCGCAGATAGGGCGCAAGCTCGGGATCGCCATAGAGCGCGTCGGAAACGATCACCTCGCCCGGCTCGATGCGGGCGATCTCGGCGGAAAGCCCTGCGCGGTCGCACTCGGTCAGGCGAAACTCGCCGGTCGATATGTCGAGGCAGGCGAGGGCGAATCGCCCGTCGTCATCGACAGCGGAGGCTTTCGCGCGCGCGATGGCGACGAGATAGTTGTTGCGCTTGGCGTCGAGGAGCGAGTCTTCGGTGAGCGTGCCGGGGGTGACGAGGCGCACCACGTCGCGGCGCACCACCGCCTTCGCTCCGCGCTTTTTCGCCTCCGCCGGGTCCTCCAATTGTTCGCAGACGGCGACGCGATGGCCGAGGGCGATCAGCCGGTGCAGATATTCGTCGGCGCGCTCGATCGGCACGCCGCACATCGGGATGTCGTGGCCGAGATGCTTGCCGCGCTTGGTCAGCACGATGCCGAGCGCGCGGCTCGCCACTTCGGCGTCATTGAAAAAGAGCTCGTAGAAATCGCCCATCCGGTAGAACAGCAGGCAGTCGGGATTGGCGGCCTTGATCTCGATATACTGCTCCATCATCGGCGTCGGACGGCCGGCGTCGGCGCCGGATTTGCGCGGGCTCGCGTCCTTTGGCGCAACGGCGTCAGCCGGTGCGGGCGTCTCGGGCGTGTCGGTCGGGCGCGCGGCATCCATCGCGCCGAAGGCTAGCAGATGGCGGGCGAGGTTTCTAACGATCGCGACGAGCGGCTCATTCATCCTCCCCCGCATAGCGGGGGAGGGGAACCGCCCGCAGGCAAGCTTGCGCAGCCTGCACAGGCTTGCTGCGTGGGCGGTGGAGGGGGCATTTCATTGATGCAAGCCCCCCCTCCCCCGTTTTTACGGGGGAGGATTTTGCGAAGCAGAATTCATATCGGAGACGCTGCGGCAAAGGGTGCCGTCACAACACGAAGGTCTTGCCGGTAATCTTCTCGAGATTTCGAAAGCCGATGCGCTCGCGCTCGTCCTTTCCGAGGTCGAGCGAATTGAGGATGCGCAGCGTCTCGCGGATATAGCCCGGTCCCTTTTCCGGGTCGAACGGACAGTCGGAAGCGAACACCACGCGATCATGCGGATAGAAAGCAAGCCCGCACACGGTCGCCGCATCCGAGCCGAACACCGCCGTATCGGCGTAGAAGCCTTGCTTGAAATAATCGAGGGGCCGCTTGTTCAGGCTGCGCTTGAGCGCCTGATAGTCCTCGTCCGAGGTGCGCACGCCCAACTGGTCCCAGCCGGGCCCGATGCGGCCTTCGAGCATCGGCACGATGCCGCCGAAATGATGCACGATCAGCTTCAGGTTGGGATGGCGGTCGAGCGTCTTGGAGAAGACAAGCCGCGCCATCGCGGCGGCGGTCTCGTAGGACCAGCCGAACGTCCACCAGATTTCGTACAGCGATTTCGTCTCGGAGAGATAATCGGGATGGTTGGCGCCGCGCGCCGGATGAATCCAGATAGGCTTGCCGAGCCTTTCCATGGCGGCGAAGA
>JBAPYK010000222.1:0-19677 GCA_049284695.1 Rhodoplanes sp.
TGGAACGGCAAGAACCAGGAGTCGGCGATCGTGGTGGTCGACGACAAGACGCTGAAGCTCAAGCACGTGATCCGCGACAAGCGGCTGGTGACGCCGACCGGCAAGTTCAACGTCTACAACACGCGTAACGATATTTACTGACGCAAACGACAGCGGAGGCGGCTCGACCGGCGCGTCGCCTTCCGCTCCCAGCAAGTCAAGAAAACGTCGGACGATCGTGATGAGCGTTGGAAAAGTATTTCTCGTGGGCGCCGGACCGGGCGATCCAGAACTGCTCACGCTCAAGGCGGCCCGCATCATCGGCTGCGCCGATGTCGTGGTTTATGACCGGCTGATCGCGGCGGAAACCCTCGCTCTCGTTCCCGAAGGCGCGGCCCGCATCTATGTCGGCAAGCAGGCCGGCCATCATTGCGTGCCGCAGGCCGAGATCAACGACATGCTGGTGCGGCTCGCGCGCACGGGACGCACGATCGTCCGCCTGAAGGGCGGCGATCCGTTCATTTTCGGCCGTGGTTGCGAGGAAGCGGCCGCGCTTGAGCGGGCCGGCATTCATTACGAAGTCGTGCCGGGCGTCACCGCCGCCCAAGGTTGCGCGGCGGCGGCGCGCGTTCCGCTCACGCATCGTGGGCTCGCGCGCAGCGTGCGTTACGTCACCGGTCACTGCAAGTCGAACGAACCGCTCGATCTCGATTGGGCGAGCCTCGCCGATCCTGACACGACTCTGGTCGTCTATATGGGCCTTGCCAATCTCGAGGAGATCACCGCGCGACTGATCGCTTTCGGGCTACCGCAAGCGACGCCGGTGCTCGCCGTTTCGCAGGGCACGACGCCGCGCGAGCGGCGTTTGCGGACATGCCTCGGCGATCTGCCGCGTGCGGTTAGCGAAGCCGAGCTTGCGACGCCGGCGCTGTTCATCATCGGCCGCGTCGCCGCGCTTGCCACGGAGTTGGACCTGGATGCGCATGAGACGGGATCCGGCGCGGCGGCCGTTGCTTAGCGCCGCCGCATTCTGCTCGCTCGCGGGGCTCGCCGCCGCTATTGGCGCGGCTTCGGCGCATGGCCAGGAGGTCGCGGCCGACAATTCGGTGCGCCTTCGCGATCTTGTCCGACAGGATTGCGGCTCCTGTCACGGGCTCACTCTGAAAGGCGGGCTCGGCAAGCCGCTAACGGCCGAAAGCCTCGCGCAATGGAATCGCGACCAGGTCGCCGCCATCATCCTGGACGGCGTGCTGGGCACGCCGATGCCGCCATGGCGGCCGCTCCTGACCGAGACGGAAGCACGCCTCATCGCCGACATGCTCAAAGAAGGCGCGCTGAAGTGATGCGACGCAGCTGGCAAAGCTTGTTCCCGTATCCCGTAGGGCGAAGCCATTGCATTTGGCGCAGCGCCCGTTCTCCCTCTCCCCGCTTGCGGGGAGAGGGTTGGGGTGAGGGGCCGATTCGTCCTGCTTCCCCCTCACCCGGATTCCGCGCTGGACGCGCGGAATTCGGCCTCTCCCCGCAGGCGGGGAGAGGCATGCGTGCCGTGCTCTGGGTGCTCGCGCTTCTGCTCGCGACGCTGAGCGCCGCCCTCGCCGCGAACGAGCTGCGCGGCACCGGCGATCTCGGCATCGTCGTCGAGCGGGCGGCGGGGTCGATCGTGATCGTCGACACGACGAAGCGCATAGCGCTTGCGCGCGTCGAGGGCTTGGGCGATCTCAGCCATGCGTCAGCGGTGTTTTCGCGCGATCAACGCTTCGCTTATGTTTTCGGGCGCGACGGCGGCCTGACCAAGGTCGATCTGCTTACGGCGAGGATCGCAAAGCGGGTCATCCAGGCGGGCAATGCAATCGGCGGCGCCATCTCTGATGACGGCGCCTTGGTTGCGGTGTCGAACTACGAGCCCGGCGGCGTGCGCGTGTTCGACGCCGAGACGCTCGACCTCGTCGCCGACATTCCAGCGATCGGAGCGAACGGAAAGACATCGAAGACGGTCGGCCTTGTCGACCTGCCGGGCCGACGCTTCGCCTATGCGCTCTATGACGCGGGCGAAATCTGGATTGCCGATTTCTCCGTCGAAGGGCCGCCGGCGCTGACCAAGCTGACGAACATCGGCGCTCTGCCGTATGACGGCAATGTCACGCCGGACGGGCGGCACTATCTCGTCGGCCTGTTCGGCGAGGACGGGGTCGTGCATGTCGATCTGTGGCGGGAGCCGCTTTCCGCACGGCGGATCCTCGACGGCTACGGCCGCGGCGAGGAAAAGCTCCCCGTTTACAAGATGCCGCATTTCGAAGGGTGGGCGGCGAGCGGCGACAGGCTGCTTGTCCCGGCGGTCGGCCGCCACGAATTGATTGCGGTAGACCTGAAAAACTTCGCGGAGGTCGGACGGGCCGCGACGCACGGCCAACCGGTGTTTGCGGTCGCTCGCCCGGACGGCCGCCATGTCTGGGTTAATTTCGCCCACCCGCGCAACGACACCATCGATGTGATCGATACGACGACGCTACAGGTCGTGCATCGTTTCCGCGCCGGGCCGGCCGTGCTGCACATGGAGTTCTCCCCGCGCGGCCACGAGGCGTGGGTGTCGGTGCGCGACGACGACCGTGTCGTCGTCTACGACGCGACGACCTTCGCCAAGAAAGGCGAGATCGCAGCCAAAAAGCCCTCCGGTATTTTCTTCACCGCACGCGCGACGAGGATCGGCCAATGACCCCGAGCGCGACCGAGCTCGAGCTGATCGACCGCTGGCAACGCGGTTTCCCGCTCGAGCCGCGCCCCTTCGCAACCGTCGGCCGCTCCGTCGGGCTCGACGAGAGCGCGGCCATCGCCAAGTTCGAGCGCCTGATCAAGACGGGGGTCCTCACCCGCATCGGCGCTGTGGTCAGACCGCATTCGGTCGGCGCGAGCACGCTCGTGGCGATGCGCGCGCCGCCGTCTCGCCTCGAAGCCGTCGCCGCGATCGTAAACGCCGAGCCATTGGTGAATCACAATTACGCACGCGAGCACCCGTTCAATCTCTGGTTCGTCGTGACCGGACCCGACCGCAGCGCGGTCAGGCAGACGATCGAACGCGTCAAGCAGGCCGCCGACCTTCCCGTGATCGACCTTCCTTTGGTCGAGGCCTATCACCTCGATCTTGGTTTCCCGCTCGGCGGCGTGCGGCGCTCCGAGCGCGTGGGGGCGCGCCGCATCGACTACCAGCCCACCAGCGACGATTGCCGCGTGCTGGCCGCCATTGAAGACGGGCTGCCGTTGACCCCGCGTCCCTACCGGGAGGTCGGCCACGCCGTCGCCGGCGACGAGATCGGCGTCATCAACAGCATTCGCGCGCTTGCCGCGGCGGGGGTGATCAGTAGGCTCGGCTGCATCGTGCGTCATCGCTCGCTCGGATACACCGCGAACGCCATGGCGGTATGGGACGTGCCGGACACGACCGTCGACGCGGTCGCCGCGCGCATGGTGGTCAATTCGCGCGTTACGCTGTGCTATCGCCGACGCCGCAGCCCGCCGGATTGGCCCTACAATCTCTTTTGCATGGTGCATGCGAAGTCGCGTGCCGAGGCGCTCGCGATCGTCGACGACCTCAACGCGATCGCAGACGCATCGTATTCCGATCGAGCGGTGCTTTTTTCCACGCGCTGCTTCAAGCAGCGAGGAGCGGTCTTCTCCCGGCTGGGACTTGCTGCGAGCGGAAGGCTGAACTGATGGATGGGTTGGACGTAGTCGATCGGGCAGTCATCAATGGCCTGCAGGGCGGGTTCCCCCTCGATCCTCGTCCTTTCCGGACGGCGGGAGAGGCGCTCGGCCTGAGCGAGCACGAGCTCATCGCCCGGCTCCGCCGGCTCCTCGAACAAGGCAAGCTCAGCCGTTTCGGCCCGCTGTGGAACGCGCAAGCGCTCGGCGGTGACGTGTGCCTGTGCGCGATGGCAGTCCCGCCCGAGCGGTTCGACGCCGTTGCGGGCCAGGTCAATGCGCATCCCGAGGTCGCCCATAATTACGAACGCATGCATGCGCTCAATATGTGGTTCGTGCTTACCGCCGAGCGGCCGGAGCGGATCGAAGAAGTCGCCGCGGCAATCGAGGCGGAAACCGGCATCGCCGTGCACCGCATGCCGAAGCTCAACGAATTCTTCGTCGGCTTCCGCGTGGAGGTGTGAATGCTGGACCCCCTCGATCGCCGCATCGTCGCCGCGACCCAGGCCGGCCTGCCGCTCGTCGCCCAGCCTTACCGCGTCGTCGCCGAGATGGTCGGCACGACCGAGGCCGAGGTGATCGCGCGGCTTGAGCGCATGCTCGCGAACGGCGCCATCCGCCGCATCGGCGCCGTGCCGAATCATTACGCGCTCGGCTTTTCCGCCAACGGCATGTCGGTGTGGGATGTCGCCGACGAGAAGATCGTGGAGGTTGGCGCCATGGTCGGCGCGCTCGACTTCGTCACCCATTGCTACCAGCGGCCCCGCCACCTTCCGCTATGGCCTTACAACCTGTTCGCCATGGCGCATGGACGCACGCGCGCCGAAGTCGAAGACAAGGTCGGCCGCATCGCGGCGCTGATCGGCGACGCGGCGCGCGCTCACGAGGTTCTCTACTCGACTCGCATCCTGAAAAAGACCGGCCTGCGTATCGCGGCGTAAACAAAGGCATTCGGCGATGTTCCGACTGACCCATTATCTGCGCGAAATTCTGAAGCCTACGCCGGTGAGGCTCGCGCGGCGGCCGACGGGGCCGGTCGTGATCTGGAATCTGATCCGCCGCTGCAATCTCGCCTGCAAGCATTGTTATTCAATCTCGGGCGACGTCGATTTCCCGGGCGAACTCACTACGGCTGAGGTGCTCCACGTGATGGACGACCTGAAGGCCTTCGGCGTGCCGGTGCTGATCCTGTCGGGCGGGGAACCGCTGATGCGGCGCGATATTTTTGCGATTTCCTCGCGCGCCAAGGGCGTGGGCTTCTATGTCGGCCTCTCGACCAACGGCACGCTGATCGACGATGCGCTCGCCGATCGCATCCGCGATGTCGGCTTCGACTATGTCGGCGTCTCGCTCGACGGCATCGGGGCGACGCACGATCGCTTCCGCGGCAAGCCGGGCGCTTATGCGGCGGCGCTTGAGGGATTGCGCCGTCTGCGCCGCCGCGATGTGAAGGTCGGCGTGCGGTTCACGATGACGCAGGACAACGCCGCCGAGCTTCCGGCCCTGCTCGACCTGGTCGAGCGCGAGGGCTTCCAGAAATTCTATCTGTCCCACCTCGTCTACGCCGGGCGCGGCAACAAGAACCGGCAAGACGACGCCGGATGGGACACGACGCGCGTCGCGATGGATCTTTTGATCGAACGCGCCTGGGCCTGGGCTAAGCGCGGCGTCGACCTCGAGGCCGTCACCGGCAACAACGACGCCGACGCCGTCTATCTCCTGCATTGGGCGACGCGTCATGCGCCTGCCAGCGTGCGGAGTCTGTGGGCGAAGCTCGCGCAATGGGGCGGCAATTCCTCCGGCGTCAACATCGCGAATATCGACAATCTCGGAAATGTTCATCCCGACACGATGTGGTGGCATTACACGCTCGGCAATGTGAAGGAGCGGCCGTTCTCGGCGATCTGGAGCGATCGTTCCGACCCGATCATGGCCGGCCTCAAGCAAAGGCCGCGCACAATCGGCGGACGCTGCGGCGCCTGCGCCTATTTCGACGTGTGTGGCGGCAATACGCGCGTGCGCGCGATGCGCATCAGTGGCGATCCCTGGGCTGAGGATCCCGGCTGCTATCTCACCGATGCGGAGATCGGCGTTGCCGATTGCGGCCGCCAAGTGACGCTTACGCCGTTCCGGGGGTCGCGCCATGAAGCGCCGCTCAGCGCGTGACTGGGCGTTTGCGTTCGCGGCCGTGATGACGCTCACAGGCGCGGCGCTTGCCGAGCCGGACACGCCGGCCCTTTATCGCGAACATTGCGCGTCCTGTCACGGCGCGGACCGTCTCGGCGGCCAGGGGCCGGCGCTCCTGCCGGAAAACCTCGGACGACTCACGGGAGCGCAGGCCGCCGCCGTGATCGCCTCCGGTCGCGAAGCAACGCAAATGCCGGGCTTCGTGCAAACGCTCGGCAGCGCCGAAATCGATGCGCTCACCGCATTCATCACCTCACCCTTGCCTGCGCTCCCGCAATGGGGCGAACGCGAGATCGCCGCAAGCCGCATTATCCATGCAACTGCCCCGGCGCTGACAGCTCCGACGTATCAGGCCGACCCGCTCAATCTCTTCGTCGTGGTCGAGACCGGCGATCACCACGCGACCATCCTCGACGGCGACCGTTTCGAGCCGCTGGCGCGCTTTCCAACCCGTTTCGCGCTGCATGGCGGTCCGAAATTCACGTCCGACGGGCGCTATGTGTTCTTCATGTCGCGCGACGGCTGGGTGTCCAAATACGATCTGTGGTCGCTCACTTTACTTGCCGAAGTCCGCGCCGGGGTGAACTCCCGCAATATCGCGATATCGCGCGACGGCAAGCACATCGCAGTGGCGAACTATCTGCCGCACAGCCTCGTCATCCTGTCAGCGGACGATCTTTCGGTGGAGCGCATCTTCGCGGTCAAAGACGGGCACGGCCGGTCGTCGCGCGTCTCCGCTGTCTATCAGGCGATGCCGCGCCACTCCTTCATTGCCGCGCTCAAGGATGTGCCGGAAATCTGGGAAATCGCGACCGATCCCGACGCGCCGCCGGTTTATTCCGGCCTCGTGCATTCGCACGAGAAGGGCATGGTCGAGGCCCTTCCTTCCGCGCAGGGTTTGTTCGCATTGCGCCGAATCGAGGTCCCGGAGCCGCTCGACGACTTCTTCTTCGATCCGCCCTACCGCCATCTGATCGGCTCGGCGCGCGACGGCACGGCAATCGTCGTCAATCTCAATGTCGGGCGCGATATCAAGCGTCTCGATCTGCCCGGCCTGCCGCATCTCGGCTCGGGCATAGCCTGGACCTGGAACGGCCGTCCGGTACTCGCGACGCCGCATCTCAAGGAAGGCAAGGTCAGCGTCATCGACCTACAGGATTGGTCGGTCATCAAGATGATCGCAACGCCAGGCCCGGGCTTCTTCATGCGCAGCCATGAGAACACCCCCTTTGCCTGGACCGACGCGATGCTCGGCAAGGCGAAGGACACCCTGGCGATCATCGACAAGCGCACGCTCGAAGTGGTGCGCACGGTGACGCCCACCCCCGGCAAGACCGCGGCGCATGTCGAGTTCGATCGGACCGGCCGGTTCGTCCTCGTCTCGATCTGGGAGAGCGACGGGGCGCTTGTGATCTATGACGCCGCGACCTTCGCGGAGATCAAGCGCATTCCGATGTCGCGCCCCTCCGGCAAGTACAATGTGTGGAACAAGATCACTTTTTCCGACGGGACGAGCCATTGAGCGACTCTTGCGGTTTCCCCTCACACCGCACGCGGGGAGGGGATTGCGCGGCGATCCGGCGGGTGCGGTCGGCGCTGCCCGCGTCGGCGCCCCGCCTCCGGCGCCCGCGATGGCCTTCCATTTGCCGTTGACGCCGCGCGTTTTTTGCGCTCACAGCTAGGCATGAGAACGACGCCGACCGCCGACGATCTGGAAATCGTTCGACGCATCAACATCCTGCACGGCCTCAGCCCGTTGATGGTCGAGCGCCTGATCGCCCCCGCCACCGTGCTGAGCCTGCGCGAGGGCGAGACGGTGTTTCGCCAGGGCGATCCTGCCGACGCTTTCTTCATCGTGATCGAAGGCTGGGTAAAGCTCTACCGCATCACTTTGTCCGGCGAGGAAGCGGTGATCTCGCTGTTCACAAAAGGGGATAGTTTCGCCGAAGCCGTCGCGTTCACCGGCCAGCCTTATCCGGCGACGGCGGAGACCGTGAGCAAGGCGAGGATCGTGCGGATTCCGGCCAGTCACGTGGTCAATTGCATCCGCACCATGCCCGACATCGCGCTCGCCATGATCGCCTCGACGTCGCAGCACCTGCACAACTTGGTCTATCAGGTCGAGCAGCTCAAGGCGCAAACCGGCGTGCAACGGGTCGCGGAATTCCTCGTCTCGCTGGCTGGCGTCGACCACGGCAGCTGCACGATTGCGCTGCCCTACGATAAGGTGCTGATCGCCGGGCGCCTCGGACTCAAGCCGGAATCGCTGTCGCGCGCCTTCGCCAAGCTCAGGCCGCTCGGCGTCGAGGTGCATTCCGCGCACGTCCAGGTGCATGATCTCGGCAAGCTGCGCGACTACGCCAACAACGATCGCGTCTCGAATCTGAAATCCCTCCGCTCGCCCCGTTTGGCGGGCAAGCACGCCTAGCGCGGCCCCCGACGTCGGGGAAGACGAGGCTGCGCGCAGCACGAGGCCATTTGTGGCGCGTTCTCAGATATTAACGACGGCCCAGGTTTTCAGCACACCACTCACGGCGTTACGAACGCTTCACCAAAACAGCGCTTGCATCGTCATACGCCTTGACACGAGGGTAGATGACGCAGCGATCATCGGCATTTTCCAGGTCGCGAAGTTGTGCGCAAAGCGGCGTTAGTCCGTCTTTCACCGCTCTCGTTAAGAGTTGGCCTGGGGAATATGCCTTGAAGACATCAACCAAACGGTACAGACCGTCACTCACTGCGAGTAGGTGCCGGATTGTTTGGGCGTTGGAGACTTGGCGCTTCACTCGTGAATGCCAACTGAGCGTCGGATGCACGATTGAATATCCGTTTGCGGCATTTGCGAACTGGCGGAGCGATCGAATAAACGGCTTGAGGCGTGGCCAAGGGTCTTCGTCGGGATAGGCCCCGAGCAGCCGATGTCGCTCCTGGATGATCATGGCCTCGGCGTGTCCCGTCTCAGAGGGATCGAATTCTTCAATCTCACCGATGCGGTTTTCGACGATGATCCGGCAGTCCCCGAGACCGATCAGGTGTACCACATCGCCACGTAACACTGACAAGGCAAAGGCCGCAGTCGGTTGCTCGGCCGGCGATCGTTCCGGGCTGGTATTAGAGCTGCTGAACGTAGCCCTGATATCGGCATCGATCTCAGCCAAGGCCGCGTAGGGTTCGACCGCGGCGTTCTCGAAAGTATCACGAAGCCTCTTGTTCAGTTGTGCCGCGAGCCAAGCGGCGTCCGTTAGCCCCGGGACCAAGGGCGACAGGTCGGAAACCCCGGTTGCGCCGTCGATAACCCATGCAGCACTTTCTGTCGCGCCAGCGGCATCTTCGTTGACGGCTGCCGTCGGAGAGGGAATCGAGATCTGATCGATCAATTCGAAGCGCACGGCATCCGCTCGGCTCATGCTAAACCCAACCGACCAAAACGGTCGACGCAACCTACACCAACTCTATATGGATTTGTGGGGTGGGCGTGCATGAGCGACTTGGCAGGTCAATTGTGCCCTCGCTCGGGTAGCTCTCGAAAGTGGATATCTTCCAGCTATGACCACGCCTGCGCATGTCAAAAAATCCCCAGATTAAAACCCAGACTAAAGCGCACTTTAGTCTGGGCTAATTCGTAACGAATGGAAATAAGCTAGACGACGCAGTCGCTTTGCTGGCGCGCCACGGTCGATGAAGATGGGCACTATTGCTTCGCCGTGGCGCTATGAGGCCCAAGCCTTTCACGGGCTCCGAGCGCCGGATTTGTCGACAGCGGCCAGATAGGCTTTGGTCGCCTCGGAGGTGAAGGCTAACTGACCAGGCATTTCACGCATCATGCCCCCTTTGGCCCATGCCGCCCATCATGCGGCCGCGGTTCATTCCGCCACCCATCATGCCGCCCATCATGCCGCCCATCATGCCGCCTTGGCCCATGCCGCCCTGGCGCATTCGGTCCTGCATCATCTGCTCCATCATGCTCATGCAGTTCTGCGGCATGCTTTGCATGGTAGCGCGGCACTGCTCGGGCATGCCCTGCATCATCTGTCCCATGAAGCCTGGCGGCGTCGACTGCGGCTGTGATGGGGGCTGCGGCTGCGCTTGGGGCTGAGCAGGCGCCGGCGCTTGTGGTGGCGTCGCTTGCGCCTGCGCTGCCGGGCTACCCGGATGGTGCCGCTGATGCTCCTCTAGAGTTTGCGCCAATACGGGGCTCGACATGCCTATGACCGCGACGGTCGTCACAAGTTTCATCGTCTTTTTCATGATGACCCCCTTTGGAATCCCACTCGAGCGTTGGATTTACTTGAACTTGGCCTGCACGGTGCCGCCTGTGGGCGTGGTGATCTGGACAGCGCCCTTCGGTGCGGCGGGAAGAGGCGTCGGGGCGGTTCCCTTGAGCTTGTTCTCGCCGTCTGGCGTGAGGCTGATGCGCTCCGCCTTGCCTTCGATGACAAGGACGGCCGTGCCCTTGTAGCCTTCGGTGCTGATCGCCTTGTCTGAATGATCGCGCAGGTAGACGTGAAGCACCGAGCCGTCCGGAACCATCTCGACGTGGAAGCTGCCGGCATCGGCCTGCGGTCCGCCGTTGTGACCAACTTTCGGAGCATGCGCATGCTGGAGTTGGCCAGCACTGACCAATATTGTTGCGCTGCGAGCGGCACACCGGTCGCTAAGCAGGGTGGCGATCCGCGCCGGCTGTTCCGGGAAGCGGGAAGGACTTGGTCACGATCGCGCTCAAGCGATGGCCGCGCTCATGACCCAAACCGGGAGAGCCCGAACCACGCCATAGATGAGTAGCCGGGGGCGGCCCTACGGGCCGGTAGGGCGGAACAATCCGGTTTCAGATGATCTGATTGGGGAACTTGCGCGGAAAGATGATAAGGTCCGCGTCTCCCTCAAACTGCGGAGCGCTCGTCATGCCGCCTGGGTCACCGTCCGTTGCCTCCAAACGGTTCTGCCTCGTGCTCGTAAAGCCGACTCATTACTGCGACGACGGTTACCCGATCCGCTGGTTCCGCTCGGCGATTCCCTCAAATTCTCTCGCCTCTCTTTACGGCATTGCCGAGGACTGTGCTGCGCGCAATGCGCTCGGCGAAGACGTCGATATAGAAATCCACGCCCTTGACGAAGCCAATACGCGGATACGGCCGGAGCGCATTGCGGCGCTCATTACGGCGGCCGACGCTGGCATCGTAATGCTGGTTGGCGTTCAATCGAACCAGATGCCGCGCGCGCTCGACATCGCACGTCCGCTGCGCGCGAACGGGATTCAGGTCGCAATCGGTGGCTTTCATGTGTCCGGGGTAATCTCGATGATCGATGGCGACGACCCATCGCTACGCGAGGCCCAGGCCATGGGCGTCGCGATCTTCGCGGGCGAAGCGGAGGGCCGCCTGGAAGAGATCTTGAGCAACGCTCATTCGGGCCATCTTAAACCGCTGTACAACTACATGAATGACTTGCCGGGCATCGATGGTGCACCGCTGCCGATACTCAAGCGCGAACGCCTGAAACGCACCGGGGGAGCCACGACCAGCTTCGACGCAGGGAGAGGCTGTCCGTACCAATGCTCGTTCTGCACCATCATCAATGTACAGGGGCGCCGATCGCGGCGTCGCACTCCGGACGATATCGAAGAGATCGTTCGAACCAACATGGCCCAAGGAGTGTTTCGGTTCTTCATCACCGATGACAATTTTGCACGCAACAAAGACTGGGAAGTCATCCTCGATCGCCTGATCTATCTGCGAGAAGTCGAGAAGATGAACCTCAGTCTCATCATTCAGGTGGACACGATGTGCCACAAACTGCCGGACTTCATTACGAAATGCCGGCGGGCCGGAGTGAAGAAGGTCTATATTGGATTGGAGAACATCAACCCGGCCAATCTGCTGGCCGCGAAAAAGAAGCAGAACAAAATCACCGAATATCGCAAGATGCTGCTGGAGTGGCAGAAGGCGGGCATACTTGTCTACGCGGGCTACATTACCGGATTTCCGAATGATACGGCCGAATCGATCCTGAACGACCTCGACGTGCTAAAAAGGGAATTGCCGATCGATGTGCTTGAAATCCACTACCTAACGCCACTGCCGGGGTCCGAGGACCATCAAAAACTCTTCAGAGCCGGCGCATGGATGGACCCGGACCTCAACAAATACGACCTTCATCACATCACTTGCGCGCATCCTCGCATGTCAAAAGAGGAATGGGCCTACGCCTATCAGGAGTGTTGGAAACGGTATTATTCTTTCGAGCATTGCGAACGAGTTATGCGCCGCGCCGCCGCGTTTCGTGCTTTTGGGAATGTCCTATTCGTGATGACGTGGTTCAAGGCGTCCTTCGAGCTTGAAAATTGTCATCCGGTCGAGAGCGGGCTGCTGCGTCTCAAGTCCCGCCGGGACCGTCGACCAAGTTTGCCGATCGAAACGATCTGGGTGTTCTACCCCAAATATTTCTCCGAGTTGGCGCGCAAAACGTTTGGCTGGCTAGCGATCTATCTCCGACTGCGAATAATCTATCTTCGCATTAAGCGCAATCCGAAACGATATGAATACACCGACCTCGCGATTACGCCCGTCGCTGACGACGAGATCGAAACCCACGAGATGTTCGACAACGACGCAGCGCGTGCGTTCGTTGAGAGCGAACGGCGAATCCAGAAGATCATCCGTGAAAGTGGTGTGGCGTCGGAAATCGCTAGTGCGCCAAACAGAATTGCCAATTGAACCCGGCAACCTATCGCCCTGCCGGAGAAGGATTCCAGCGTCACGCTTAGTCGCGTCTTGGCACTATTCGGTCTGACCGACTGCGCTCGCGAATATCGGGTGATTGAGGTAAAGTAGACCGAGCGCTTAGGATACAATCACGCAAGGAAGCACCGTATGAGACGGATTGTTTTCGCGCTGGTTGCTGTTGGAGCGTTGGCCGGCGTGGTCGCCCATATGGGCCCCGCATCTGGACAGGCCGATGGAGAGGCCGCCCCGATCTTCGGAGTTAAAATCCCGCCCGGATACCGCGACTGGCGGTTGATCTCCGTGGCCCACGAAGAAGGAAACCTCAACGATTTGCGCGCCATTCTGGGCAACGACGTAGCGATCAAAGCCTACCGGGAAGGGAAGCTTCCGTTCCCGGACGGCACAATCATAGCCCGGCTCGCCTGGAGTTACGTCCCGTCGGAGGAAAACAACAAAGCCTTTGGCCGCGCTCAATCTTTCGTGGCCGGGCCACCCAAGAACGGGGTTCAGTTTATGGTCAAGGACTCAAGAAAATATGCCTCGACCGGCGGCTGGGGGTTCGCTCAATTTGACGACGGCAAACCCGCCGACGAGGCGGTGCACAACACCTGCTTTTCCTGCCACGAGCCCGCCAAAGCTCGCGACTTTATCTTCACCCGTTATGCACCTTAATACAGATGGCACGTTCGAGGCCTTGTCAGATTTCTGCAATCTTCGCCGCTCTTGGAGGGGAAACGGGCATCAGGCGCCGATTGCTGAATGGTCGAATTTCACAGTACACGCCCTCCGTCTGGCGCCACTCGCATGGACTTTGAAGCCCCTACCCCCCGAAACGGTGGTACGGAACACGCGCATCCGGCTTGGCATACAGTTGGCCGAAGCGGTTCTCCAAGAAAACCTTCAACGGGATGTCCTCCTGTCGGACGAATCCGCTCTGCGGCAGCTGACCCGTCACGAGTAGATCGAGCACGGTGCAAATTGCAGTAGCCGTCGTGATCTGAATGGCGCTCAATGTGCGGCCGTCCACATCGCGGCTGTAAATCTTGTTGGCGTATGTCTCCTGGACTAACTCGCCTTTGTTTCGGCCACTGACGGTAACAAAGATAATTACTACATCCTGCAGTGTCGTTGGCACCGCGTGCTCCAAAATATCCTTCAGCACATGCCGACGGTCGCGCAGGCGCAGATCGTTGAGAAGTGCGCGCATGATTGCTGCATGACCCGGATACCGAATCGTGCGGTAATTTAGATTGCGTACCTTCCCTTCGAGGGTGTCGCAAAGGGTCCCCAGCCCACCCGAGGTGTTGAACGCCTCGTAGGCGACGCCATCGAGCGAAAATTCCTCCCGCTCCTCAAGCGGCTGGACCTCGCGCCGCACGCCATTAACGATCGCCTCGCACGGTTCGCAGTATTCGTTAATGACGCCATCCGTGCTCCAGGTCAGATTGTAGTTGAGCGCGTTGGATGGGTACTGAGGTAGAGCGCCGACGCGCAGCTTAACGCTGTCGAGCACCTCGAAGCGCTTCGCCAAGTCGAAGGCCACGATGGATACGAAGCCTGGCGCGAGACCGCATTGGGGGATGAAGGCTGTATTGGCATCAATCGCGAGCTCTCTCACACGGCGCATGCTCGCAACATCCTCAGTCAAATCGAGATAGTGCGTGCCGGCCGCTCGGGCCGCTTCGGCAATGATTGTCGTCAAATGGAACGGGGCTGCATTAAGCACAGCAAATTGCCCATTGAGCAGATCAATTAACTTCGAGCTATCCTCGACATCTGTACGCGCGATGCGAACGCGCTGCTCTCGGTCGAAGCGACCAAGAGCCTCCGTCGAGCGATCTGCTAGGATTACCTGGTAATCGTTCGTAGAGGTAAGCAGGCTGGCAATGGTGGCGCCTATCTTGCCGGCGCCGATCACAACGACTTCCTTCATGAATGCCCCACGAAAGTAGAGGTCTGCGGAATGACGGCTCCGGATGTCGCGAACTTTAGAGAATTGGCGGCGACTTCGCACCTCTGCCGATGACGCTACTCGGCACGATACGCTCGCTCGTTTAGCTTTCCGAGTTAGCGCGAATGCCTCTCGCATCGCGCTGGAAACGTGCCGACTTGTCATGCAACAAGATTGTTGCATGAGAGCGCGCAGTAGTCTAAACAGCGCGCATGAACCTCGACCGTTTGTTTCATGCGCTCTCGGACGCTACCAGGCGTCGGCTGCTCGACGAACTCGCCGAGCGCGATGGGCAGACGTTGTTCGAGCTCCATGTCCGAATGATCACCTGGCACCAGTCCAGCCTCTCCCGGCAAGGACTATCGAGACATCTTTCGGTGTTGGAGCAAGCGGGCCTCCTCCGCGTGGAATGGCGCTGGCGAAGCAAATACCATTTTCTCGTTCGCGACCCAATCCGCACGGCTTGGAAGGTCTGGTTAAAAGCTATCACTGAAGTGCAGAGTGCAACTGGAGACGACGCTCATGAAGATCGTGCTGACGAGTGTTCTGGTCGATGACCAGGAAAAGGCGTTGCGCTTTTATCGGGACATTCTCGGTTTCAAGCTAAAGCACGACATTCCGATGGGTGCGCACCGCTGGCTCACGCTTGTATCAGCCGAAGCACCTGATGGCGTCGAACTCCTGTTGGAGCCTGATGCGCATCCGGCCGCGAAGCCGTTCAAGGCTGCGCTGCTCGCTGATGGAATTCCTTGCACATCGTTCGGGGTCGCCGATGTACGAAAAGAGCATGACCGGCTGTCAAAGCTGGGGGTCAATTTCACTCAACCGCCTGTCGCGATGGGTCCTGTGACAACCGCAGTCTTCGACGACACTTGCGGCAACCTTGTGCAGATCGCGCAGCGACACTGAGCATGGGCGCTTCCCAAGCGGAAAGAAAGCCTACCACGAATGATGCCTGTCCATCTGCCGAAAGCGATCAATCTCGCCGCGAACAATGGATGCACCCTAATGGCACGATCCTTCCGTGGCGGCTGCCGCTCGGGTTGGTCCAGAAATTGGGGTAGAGCTGCCAGTGGTGCGCGCGGGGCATTGACCTTGCGCAATGGAAGGAGACCGCCGGTGGCTAGCGCGCCGTCCTAAGGGCAGCCCGTGACAGCCCTTCACTTCATCCGGGTTGACCTCTTTGATCGGGACTGGATCAAAACCTGCCTGCCAGCGGGTGTTTCCCATCCGCACCGACACCGCGCCGACCGCGCCGAGTGATGGTTCGGTCTGGAACAGCAATTGGGCACAAAATGCCCATCCATCGCGTCGACACGGATCCGGTCCGCTCCGGCACACTCAGCGTCGGCCACCTGATCGCCCAAATGGGCGAAATCGGCCGAGAGGATTGACGGAGCAAGCGTGACTGCATTAGTCGTCACGTTGCGTCCCTGAGCTTGCGGTACCGGCGGATCAGATTATTGGTCGAGCCGTCGTGACCGAGCTTGGGCTCGGTCTCGCTCTCGAGCTCCGGGATAATACGCGCGGCCAAGACCTTTCCGAGCTCGACGCCCCACTGATCGAACGAGTCGATGTTCCAGATCGCCCCCTGGGTGAATACGCTGTGCTCGTATAGCGCTACGAGTTTTCCCAGCGCAGCCGGGGTTAGGCGATCCATCAGGATGGTATTGGACGGCCGGTTACCTTCACACACACGGTGGGGAATCAGCCAATCGGGCGCGCCTTCGGCCTCTACCTGCTCGGATGTTTTCCCGAAGGCGAGTGCCTCGGTCTGCGCGATTAGGTTTGCCAGCAGCAAATCGTGATGGCGGCCGAGCGAATTGAGCGCCTTTCCGAACGCGATAAAGTCGCAGGGTATGAGCCGGGTGCCCTGGTGGATCAGCTGATAGAAGGAATGCTGCCCATTGGTTCCGGGCTCGCCCCAGTAGATTGGACCGGTCTCGTAGTCCACGGGCGTTCCGGCGAGCGTCACATGCTTGCCACTGCTCTCCATCGTCAGCTGTTGAAGGTAGGCTGGAAATCGCTTCAGGTATTGGTCGTACGGCAGCACTGCGACGGTCTGCGCGCCGAAGAAGTCGTTGTACCAGATGCTGAGGAGACCCATGAGCACCGGCAGGTTACGCTCGAATGGCGCGGTACGGAAATGTTCGTCGACCGCATGAAACCCTTCCAGCATCGCTCGGAAGTGATCCGGGCCGATCGCAAGCATGGTGGAAAGGCCGATGGCGGAATCCATCGAGTAGCGCCCGCCGACCCAGTCCCAGAACTCGAACATGTTGGCGGTGTCGATACCGAACTCGGCGACTTTTTCGGTATTCGTCGAGACAGCGACGAAATGTTTGGCAACTGCTTGAGCATCGCCGCCGAGACCGGCGAGCGACCAATCCCGCGCGCTATGCGCGTTGGTCATCGTCTCCAACGTTGTGAAGGTCTTCGAAGAAATGATGAAGAGGGTTTCTGCTGCATCCAGATCGTGTGTTGCCTCGACGAGATCAGTGCCATCGATGTTGGACACGAACCGGAACAGCATGGCGCGATCGCTATAATGCTTCAGAGCCTCATACGCCATCACCGGTCCGAGGTCGGAACCGCCGATCCCGATGTTGACGACGTTGCGGATGCGTTTTCCAGTGTGGCCCGTCCACTGGCCGGTGCGAACGCGGTGAGCGAACGCCGCCATCTTGTCGAGCACGGCATGAACCTCCGGCACGACGTTCTTACCGTCGACGACGATGGACGTTCCCTTCGGCGCACGGAGCGCCACGTGCAGGGCCGCCCGGTTTTCCGTGATGTTGATCTTCTCGCCTCGGAACATTGCATCGATTCTGGCGCGCAGCCCCGATTGTTCTCCGAGCTCGACGAGCAATCTTAGCGTCTTGTCATCGATGAGATTTTTTGAATAATCCAGGAAGACGCCTGCAGCCTCCGCCGTCATCCGCTCGCCTCGCGCCGGATCATCCGCGAACAAGTTTCGCAGGTGTTGGCCCCGTATCACCTTCTGCTGATCTTCGAGAGCCTGCCATACCGCCTGTTCGCCTGTCGATCGCGTATGAGACATCTGTGTCTTCATCTTCCCCTCTTATTGATCAGGTCTGTCGATATTGAAAAGTTGACGAAATTCTGCATCGGCAATCCGAAGACCTTCATTACGAAGGCCGTCGAAACCATGATCATTCAGAGCAAAATATAGGTTGGACACCATGATCCGGCTGTGTCCCTCGTCAACACTCATGAGGCAGATTGGGTTGGTTGAGGATGGGAGGATTACTGGCTCATCGTAGCCCATCAAGGAGCGAAGATGAAACAGAAATCCGTGCCAAGACGTCGAAGCGCGGTTCACGAAGATCAGGTTCAGGACATTTCCGGCGCGCGGTGACTGAGGCATCGCGGACCGGACACCGAACTTGCGCGCCTCGTAGCTCGCGGCCGCGACCACGCCGCGCTTCCGCGCCCCGCCGACGGCGACGGCGACGGGCTTGCTCCCTGAGCTCTCGATTGTCGCGCTGTTCGACCGACGCGTAAAACGCGTCCATGTCGACATGGATGATCTCGCGCGGACGTTCCGCTTCCGCCTCCGGACCGCTGCTCTCCGCCGCCGAAGCCTCGTCCTCGCCGCGATTTCGATCGGGTTCGGACATAACGGTCGGAGCACCAGCTCTCCGAGAGAAAACACCGAGCGAAGTCGAGCATGAGGCGCTGGACATGGTCAATTGTGCTTCGCCCTGGCTGTACTCGCGAACGGATGTCTTGCCACCTCTAACTTCACGCCTGGGCTTGTTAAAAAAATCCCCAGACTAAAACCCAGACTAAAAACGCATTTTCGTCTGGGGTAATTTATAATGGATGGAAGAAAAGCGAGATGGAGCAGTCTATTAGCTGGCGCGCCACGGTCGATGAAGATGGGCAATACTCGTTCGCTATTGGCCTATGATTTCGCCGCCTGCCATTCGTTCCAATCGGCAGGACTGCGACCGCCGGCGATTTAGCACTACGCCTCGTTGGCGACGGTCTTCCCGATATCCCAACGTGGTCCGGTTGTCCCTCTATAGCGCTCCTGTCGCCCGGTTCCGGAGTCAACGTGATATGCCAAGGAGCCGATCGACGCGGCGTCCCGCTCAGGAAGGCGCCCGTCGCGCCGCCGCCTTAGATTGATGAACCGCTACTTTACTTTCGGTTCTTCGGGTGTGTCGGCAATGTCTTGACGAAAGCCAAAGCGCTCTGGATGTCATTGTCCGACAGGATGTACTTGAACTGCGGCATGACGATCAGCGGCTCGTCCATCCGCCGTAAGCCCTCGCGAATGCCTTGCAGTAATTCCTGATCGCGGCCTTGAACAAAGTCGGCCACCGACAGATCGGGGATGTACTGGTCATCCGGGAAGAACGCGTAGCGTGGCCCGTCGCCTTTACCATACAGGCCGTGACAAACCGCACAGTACTCGTTGAACACCTTTTCTCCGCGCGCCACCGACACTTTTTCATACGATGGCAGGCGCGGTCCCACCATCGCAGTTTCCGCCACGGCGTCCTTCGGCGTCTGCGTCGGTGAAGCCTTCGTCGCTTTGGTCTTCGCTGCTTGTGAAGGGGTTGCCGCTTGATTGCCCGGCTTTGTTGTTTGCGCGAGGGCATCGGCGGCGACCCCGGCGGCGATGCCGGCAAGAAGGGTAAGCGCGACGGCGGTCTTCATGACAGGCTCTCCCGCGGCAATGACATTGGCGCGTGCTCGCTCAGTTCCGACCGATGGAGCGCGGTGAGCAACTGCGCGGCATCGAGCAGAGGGGTGTAGGGGTTGTCCGGCATCGTCCTGGCCGCGAGTTCGGCCAATCGCTTAACGAACGGCAGCAGAAAGCGGTCGAGAAACTCGGCTTGGCTGCGTCGCGTCTTGGTCACCGCCAACGAATCACGATCGACGTTCGCGTCGTGCTCGCGAAAGCACAGGAGCTGCATGAACTCCAGTTCGACGCAGATGTGGTCAGGCAGGTCATCAAATGACGAGGCGGTTTCGACGCCGCAAGTCTGATAGAAGTTCTTGATGGCGAGCATCTCTTCTAGGCGCTTGTTCTCGTCGACGAGAAATAGCGAACCGTAAGGCGGGCACGGCACAAGCGGAAAATTCGCAGAGAAAAGCGCGATGTGATCC
>JBAPYK010000223.1:0-7935 GCA_049284695.1 Rhodoplanes sp.
AACTCGCTCAAGCGCTCCTAACACTCGGCGTGCCGGGTTCGTGACCTTGGTTCAGGAGCGGACCCGACACAGCGATACGATATAAAAAGGTGTGCGCATTGGTCTGCAGTGGGTCATTTTCGTCGCCAGCATCCTCACATACGGCAGCTCCCGCTCGAAAGCGGACCCGTGCAAACGTTCGACGAACTGTTGGCCTTCTAGAAAGAACCTACGACGTCACTGCCGCTCCGCGCGTGCGGCCTGTGACGCCAGCCAAGCGCTGATCTCGGCGGTCTCCCTGAGCGCGCCGAGCCGGCCCGAAGGCCCGCTGTGGCCGGCGCCCATGTCCACCTTGAGCAGAAGTTCGCGGGCGTCGGTCTTGGTCGCGCGCAAGCGCGCCACCCATTTCGCCGCCTCCGCGTAGCTCACCTGGCTGTCATGAACCGCCGCGGTGACGAACATCGCCGGATAGGCTTTGCGCTCGACATTGTCGTAGGGCGAATACGACAGCATGTAGTCGTATTGGTCGTCGATCGCCGGATTGCCCCACTCCTCGTATTCAAGGGTGGTGAGCGGGACGGATGCATCCGACATGGTGGTGATGACGTCGACGAACGGCACTTCGGCGACGATCCCGGCGAACAGCTCCGGACGCAGATTGGCGACCGCGCCGACGAGCAATCCGCCGGCGCTACGGCCCTGCGCGAACAACGCGCGGCGATCGGCATAACCCCGCGCAATCACCGCTTCGCCCGCGGCGATGAAATCGGTGAACGTGTTGCGCTTGTGCAAGAGGCGGCCCTGAGCATACCAGCGCTCGCCGCGTTCGCGGCCGCCGCGCACATGGGCGACGGCGTAGACGAACCCGCGATCGATCAAGCTGAAGGTGGCGGCGGTGAAGACCGGTCGTGAGCTGAACCCGTAGGCGCCGTAGCCCAGCAAGACGGTCGGATTGCCGCCGGGCCGGCGCAGGTCCTTGCGATAAACGAGGGTCACCAGAACGCGCTCGCCGTCGGGCGCCGTCGCGGTGATGCGATCGAGCTGATAAGCGTCCGAGCGAAACCAGCGCGCCGCCGGGTCTTGCTTGCGCAACGTCAGCGTTCCGCTCGGCACGTCGAAATCGTAGGTGCTTTCCGGCTGCAGCGGCGCGGTGAAGCGGAGACGCAGCATGCGCGCCGTCGGGTCGCGGTTGCCGCCAAATCCGCCGAAAAAGAAATCGGTCGTCGCAACCCCGATCGTAGAAGGCAGTGGGACCGCAACCTCCCGCATATCGGAGAGACGAAGAACGTGGGCCGAGACCGCTCCCTCATGCTCCTCGTCGAACGCAACGAAATCGTTGAACGGCTCGAAGCGCCAGAGATAGCGCCCGGGCCGGTGCGGGATCAGCTCGACCCAATGGGCGGCGTCGGGCTTATCCTGCGGCGCGGTCATCAGGCGATAATCGGGCGCATCAAGATTGGTGCGGATGAAGAACTTGTCGGCGACATGATTGGCGAAATAGCGCACGCCCGCCCGCCGCGGCTCCATTACGGCGAACGCGCCCGCCGGCTGATCGGCGCGCAAATAGCGCATCTCGCTGGTGCTCTCCTGGTCGCAGGCGATCAGAATGAATTCGCGCGACTTGGAGAGAAAAACGTAAACCTCGAATTGCGGATCGTGCTCCGCGTAGACAAGCACGTCGGTCGCAGGATCGGCGCCAATCCGATGCCGCCACACTTCGTGCGATCGCACCGTCTTCGGTTCGGCCCGCACGTAGAACAAAGTCTCGCTGTCGGCGGCGAGGGCGAAGCTTGCCGCAGCATCCACAATTCCTTCGTCGACGACTTCGCCGGTCGCGACGGTGCGCACGAATAGCCGGTGACGGCGGCCGCCGGTGAGGTCGACGGCGAAGACGACGCGCGCGCCGTCCGGGCTCACCTCCCAGCGGTTCACGCGATAGTACGGATGGCCGGCGGCGAGCGCGGCAATATCCAAGACCACTTCCTCGGGCGCGCCCGGCGCATTCTTGCGCCGCACGATCACCGGATATTGCGCCCCATCGGCGAAGCGCTGTTCATAAAGATAGCCGTTGTCGAGATAAGGCACGCTCGCGTCTTCGTGCGCTTCGCGCTCGCGCAATTCCGCGGCGATCTCGTCAATCAGCGGCTTGATCGGATGAAGGCTGCGCTCCGCATAGGCGTTCTCAGCCTGGACGTACGCGATCCCCTCCGGGTCTTCGGTATTGCGCAGCCAATCATAGTTGTCGGTGCGCACGCGCCCATGTTCGATCACGGTTTTCGGAACGACGCGCGCGATCGGCGCAGAGGCGATCGGGGACGCGCCTTCGGCGCGAAGCAAGCGATGTGGCGTTAGCGCGATCACGCAGAGGAGGGCTAGACCGGCGCCGAGTACGGCCATTCGCACAGGCAGCATTATTTTACCTCAGTGTTTCACCTCGCATCGAATCACCCGGCGCAAATGATGCGCACAACGCGTTCG
The DNA here is from genome assembly GCA_049284695.1 of Rhodoplanes sp. GTDB lineage: Bacteria > Pseudomonadota > Alphaproteobacteria > Rhizobiales > Xanthobacteraceae > Rhodoplanes. Next base: position 2,458 of record JBAPYK010000223.1, read on the forward strand.
CTTGGCAAAACGTCAGCAATATGTTCGCACTGGAATTTGATTGATCAACCGCGATCACTTTGTGGATGCGCCTATGGCAGGCTCGGCGCGCTTGGCGACGAACGCCATTCGCGTCTGATTGTGTTCCATATTGCGCGGAAGACGGCTGGCCACGTAGCCCGCCGCCGCCAGCAGCGTGAGAAAGTCCGCCTCGGAATATTGGGCAATGCCTAGCCCGGCGCGCAGGCTGCGATAGGACGAAACCGCGGTGCGCGCCACGCCAATGAGCGCGGCGAAAAAAAATCCATGCGCAAGCGCATAGCGCAACAATGCCTGGAGATCGCTGATGACGCCGACTTCCGGTGGAATCACGTCGGCGACGACCAAATGGCCGGTCGGGTCGAGCAGCAGCCGCCAGATCGCGAGCAAAACTTCTAGCTTGGCGCGGTTCAAATATTGGACGACCGAGTTGGCGACGATCAGGTCAAAGCACTCGGGCGGCAGCGCTTTCAGGTCCTCGGGCGCAATCACCGTGATGTTCGGCACGTGCGCAAACCGCTGCTCGAGCCGCGCCCGCAGTTTGGGACCGGCCTCGCACAGAACGAGTTCGCCGCACTGCGCGGCGACCGCGTCGGCATGGAGGGCCTCGCCGCAGCCGTAATCGAGCACGCGCGCGTTGCGATGAGGGACTAAGGCGATGATCCCGCGTGCGATATCGCGATAATGGACGTCCGCGTGGCGCGCATTGACATAGATGGAGTGCGAGCTGTCCCAGTAACTAACCCAATCACGAATATTCGTGCTCATCGGAAAGAACTCTGACGCCCCCGCGGCGGCATCCCCGCATGCGGAACCGCCCGAACATCGCGCGGCGGCGTCCGCGACGCAACATACCAGGTATGCCGGAACCACCGGGTGGCACCGGGGTTTCTAAAGGAGCCGCGAAAACCTCGTTTTCGTGGCGCGCTGATTATTTTCAATCGCAACGAGGTACCCCCGTGACCAAAGTCAGACAGTTCGAGCCGCACGCACAGGTCGCCGCTCCGCTCAAGACTCCGACCGATCTCTCGCCCGACGCGGTAAGCGAGATTTCCACGGCGCTCAACGCGATCCTCGCCGACACGTTCGCGCTCTATCTCAAGACCAAGAACTTCCACTGGCACGTGAGCGGCCCGCATTTCCGCGACTACCACCTCCTGCTCGACGAACAGGCGGACCAGCTTTTCGCATCGACCGACGAACTCGCCGAACGCGTCCGTAAGATCGGCGGGACGACGCTGCGCTCCATCGGCCATATCAGCAAGCTGCAGCGGCTATCCGACAATGATGCGGAGTGGGTGCCGCCGCTCGACATGTTGCGCGAACTCCTGGACGACCACAAAGCCGTGATCAAGAGCATGCGCGAGGCGCACGAAGTGGCGGACAAGCACGAGGATTCCGCGACCGCGAGCCTGCTCGAGAATTTCATCGATCAGGCCGAGAAACGCGCCTGGTTCCTGTTCGAGGCGAGCCGCGAGGCCGACAAGACCGGCCACTAAACGCTGCTGGCCGCTCGACTTTCTAAGTCATTAGCCGGTCGCTCACGCTTGCACCTCTCCCAGTACTGGGAGAGGTGCCTCAAACCCGATTGCGGTCCCGCATCAGCCCGACGAACCGCTGAAATAAATAATGGCTGTCGCGCGGGCCGGGCGACGCCTCCGGGTGATACTGCACCGAGAACACCGGACGGTCGGTCAGCGCAATCCCGCAATTCGAGCCGTCGAACAGCGAGACATGCGTTTCGCGCGCGTTCGCCGGCAGGCTGTCACGATCCACCGCAAAACCATGGTTCATCGAGGTGATCTCCACCTTGCCGGTGGTGAGGTCCTTCACCGGATGGTTGGCGCCATGGTGGCCCTGGTGCATCTTCATCGTGCGCCCGCCGACGGCGATGCCGAGCATCTGGTGGCCGAGGCAGATGCCGAAGGTCGGCATGTTCGCGTCGATCATCGCCCGGATCACCGGCACGGCGTATTCGCCGGTGGCCGCCGGATCGCCCGGTCCGTTGGAGAGAAACACCCCGTCGGGCTTCAGCGCGAAAATGTCCTCGGCCGACGTCGTCGCGGGAACGACGGTGACCTTGCAGCCGGTGCCCGCGAGCAGCCGCAGGATATTGCGCTTAATGCCGTAATCGATGGCGACGACGTGAAACTCGGGCGTGTCTTGCCGGCCGTAGCCCTTGTCCCATACCCACGGCGTCTCGTCCCAAGTGAAGCGCTGGCCCGAGGTAACCATCGGCACGAGGTCCATGCCGACGAGGCCGGGCCATTCGCGCGCCTCGGCTTTCAGCGCGTCGAGGTCGAAGCGGCCGTCGGGCGCATGCGCGATCACGGCGTTCGGCATGCCCTTGCCGCGGATGAGGGCGGTCAGCGCCCGCGTGTCGATGCCGGCAAGCCCGATGATGCCGCGCGCCTTCAGCCAGTGGTCGAGATGGCGCGTCGCGCGATAATTCGACGGGCTCGTGATCGCCGAATGCAGGATGACGCCGCGCGCGCCCGGCGTCGCCGCCATGTTGACGGTCTCGATGTCCTCCTCGTTGGTGCCGACATTGCCGATATGCGGGAAGGTGAAGGTGATGATCTGCCCGGCATAGGAAGGATCGGTGAGGATTTCCTCATAGCCCGTCATCGCCGTGTTGAAGCATACCTCGCCGACCGCGTGGCCGGTCGCGCCGAACCCAAACCCTTCGAGCACCGTGCCGTCGGCGAGCACGAGCAGCGCGGTGGGGGCCGGTTCGGTCCAGGCGGTATCGCCTTGCGTCTCTGTCATGAGCCATCTACATAGCCGCCCACGTGAACTGCCGTCAAAGGGACGAATTGGGTATGGACGGGCTCACGGCGTTCGGCCTGTTTTCCGTCACCGCTATGCTGGTCTGCTACGCTCTGGAAAACCGGAGTCCCTGGTACACCCTGGCCTTCGCGGTGTCGTGCGCGCTCGGATCCTTGTATGGATTTATGCAGGGGGCTTGGCCATTTGGGTTGATCGAGGCGGTCTGGGCCTTGGTTGCGATCTGGCGCTGGCGGGGGCGCGCGTCCAGCCTCGGTGACGATCGGGAGAGTTGCAGTGCTGCGCGATGACATCAACAACGCCCTGAAACAGGCGATGAAGGCGCATGACGAGCGGCGCGTCTCGACGCTGCGGCTGATCAATTCCGCGCTCAAGAACGCCGACATCGAGGCGCGCGGCCAGGACAAGGCGCCGCTGTCGGACGAAGAATTGCTCGGGCTCCTGCAGAAGATGATCAAGCAGCGCCAGGAATCGGTCGAGCTGTATGAGAAGGGCGAACGCCCGGAACTCGCGGCGAAGGAGCGCGAAGAGATCGCGATCATCGCCGCCTATCTGCCGAAGCAGATGTCGGAAACCGAAACGCTGGCGGCGATCGCCGCCGTGATCAAGGATGTGGGGGCGGCTTCCATGAAAGACATGGGCAAGGTCATGGCCGCGCTGAAGGAGCGCCACGCCGGCGAGCTCGATTTCGCCAAGGCGAGCGGCATCGTGAAGGGTTTGCTGAGCCGGTAGCCCGTTTTTCCGACTGCCCTCACGACCGCAAGCACGTTAGTGTCGCACCGTAATATTCATTCCTGTCATTCCGGGGCGCGGGCGTTGGCCCGCGAGCCCGGAATCTATAGTCTCAGATCGGGGTTATGGATTCCGCGCCCGCGCCATTGGCGCGTCCCAGAATGACGTCTCCGGCAAAGGCCCGCACCCGTGCATTCCGCCAACGGCTCCGCATCCGCTGACTGCTTCTGGACCGCGCCCGCCGACGACCTGCTCGCCCAACTGGGCACGACGCAGGCGGGCTTGAGCACGGCCGAGGCCGCGCGCCGACTCGCCGAGCATGGCCCGAACGCCGTCGCCGAAGCCGCGCGCCGACGTATTCTTGCCCGGATCGGCCATCGGCTGACCGATCCGTTGGTCGCTATCCTGATGGTTGCCGGCGTCGTGTCCGGCCTCACCGGCGACCTTGCGAGCGCCGCCATCATTTTCGTGATCCTCGCCGGCTCGATCGCGCTCGAAGTGGTGCAGGAACACAGCGCCGAAGCGGCCGCAGAGGCGCTGAAGCGCTCGGTCGCGGTGCGCGCGGCGGTGCGGCGCGACGGCGTGATGGCGTCCATCCCGGTCGAGGACATCGTGGCGGGCGACATCGTCGAGCTTGCCGCGGGCGATCTCGTCCCCGCCGACGGAATTGTGCTCGCGAGCCGCGCGGCGCATACGAACGAGTCGCTGCTGACCGGCGAGCCTTACCCGGTTGAGAAGCGGCCCGGACCGTGCAGCGCCGAATATCCCGCCGAGGCGTATAACGGTTTGTTCGGCGGAACGGCCTTGGTGAGCGGCGAAGCGACCATGCTTGTGGTCGCGACCGGCCGGCGCACACAATTCGGCGGAATCGCAGTTGCGCTGCAATCGGATCGCCCGCCCACGCCGTTCGAGCGCGGCCTGCATTCCTTCGGCGTGCTGATCATGCGGCTCACCGCATTCCTCGTTCTGTTCGTCCTGCTCACGCATCTCGCCTTCCATCGCCCGGTGCTCGAGTCGTTTTTGTTCGCCGTGGCGCTCGCGGTCGGGCTTACGCCTGAGCTCTTGCCGATGATCATGACGGTGACGCTGTCGCGCGGGGCGGTGCGCATGGCGCGCCGCAAGGTGGTGGTGAAGCGGCTCGCGGCGATCCACGATCTCGGCGCGATGGATGTTCTGTGCACCGACAAAACCGGCACGTTGACCGAGGCGCGAATCACCTTGGTCTCGCATCAGGGCGTCGATGGCGCGGAGCGGCCGCGCGTGTTCGAACTCGCCGCCGTCAACAGCCGGTTTGAAACCGGAATCAAGAGCCCGCTCGACGACGCGATCCTCGACCACGCCAAGGAGCTCGCGCTTCCCGACTGGCGGCGCATCGCCGACGTGCCCTTCGATTTCGAACGCCGCCGCGTGTCGGTGCTTGCCGAGCGCGACGGCGCCCGCGCCCTGATCGTCAAAGGCGCGCCGGAGCAGATCATCGAGCGCAGCACTGCGGCAGAAGCGGCGGACGGGTCGGTGCACCCGCTCGACGCGGAAACGAGAGCGCAGATCGAAGCGCTTTACGAGGAGCGTTTGAAACAGGGCTATCGTTGTCTGGCCGTCGCCTGGCGCGACTTTCCGCGCGACCGCGACCGCCCGCAGCCCGATGACGAGAACGGCCTGACATTCGTCGGTTTGTGCGTGTTCGCCGACCCGCCCAAGGCGTCTGCGGCCGAGGGCATCGCGCGGCTCGAACGCGTCGGCGTTCGCGTCAAGATCATTTCGGGCGATGCGCCGGCGACCGTGCGCCATCTGGTCGAGACCTTGAAAATTCCCGCGCACGGCCTGCTGACCGGCGCGGAGATCGAGCGGATGAGCGACGCCGCGCTCGCCGGAAAGGCGCAGCGGATCGATCTGTTCGCGCGTGTATCGCCCGATCAGAAGACGCGTATCATCCGCGCGCTG
>JBAPYK010000224.1:0-22694 GCA_049284695.1 Rhodoplanes sp.
GCCAGAAAGTCGTTAGTGTAGTTGAGCGTGAAGGTGATGCCGTTGCGCTCGAGATAAGATCGCACTCCGCCCCAATCGCCGGTCAAATTGGGCGGGGAGGCTTCGCTCGGTTCGCCTGACCGCTGCATCATCGCCGGATCGCGAGGGGGTCAGATTTGTGCAGTGAATATTATTTGAGTAAATTCCAGGCCGTGTGAACCGCTTTGCGTTTTCGTCCAGCGAATAACCGATCAACCTCATTGAACTGAACGATGCGCCCGGCGACGACGGTGGCGACGACGCGCGGCCACTCGTCGGAGGTCGCATCCACCAGCACGAGGTCCGCGCGCCGGCCAACCGCGATCAGGCCGCGATCATAAAGCCCAACCGCCTGCGCTGGTCTGTCAGAGACCAACATCCAGGCCTGCTCAAGCGGCAGCACCTGTAAGGCCGCAAGCCGAAATGGCGCAAGCATCAACGCCGGATAATAGTAATCTGACGTCAATACCGAGCACAGCCCGCGCGCGATCATGTCGGCGGCACCGATCCAACCGACATGGCTGCCGCCGCGCACGACATTGGGCGCGCCGAGCACAACGTAATCGCCCGCCGCTGACGCTTCTTCCACCGTCTCGATCGTCATGGGAAACTCCGCCACGCGGCAGCCTAACGAGCGAAACCACCGGCGCTGGTCCGGGCTGGCGTCGTCATGCGAAATCAGCGGCACGCCATGGGCGCTGGCGGCGGCGGCCAATCGCACAATCGACAGAGAAACCTCATCGGCGCGCCGACGCACCCGCTCCGCGACCCGGATGAATTCTTCGCGCGACAGCTCCGAGCGCTCGATCATCCGCTCCAGGCTCCGCGATCGTTTCACGGCCCCGTTCACGAGCGGCATGTGGTCGTTGAAGGCGAGCGCATCGATCCGCCCCGCCGAAAGCCACGAGGTGATGTCCCCCTCTGCATCGAGATTGTAGACTTCATGTCGCAAGTGAAAGCGCGTGTCGGCGGCAAATTTCGATTGCAGGCCTTCAATCGCGGTCAGTATCGCGCGGGCATTATCCGGTCCGCGCAAGCCCGGCTCCCACGACCAGGTTACGCCATGAAAGACGGTGGTGATCCCGTTCGCCACAGCCTGCCGGTCGCTTTCAAGCAGGGCTGTCTCGATCGGGAAATATACCCCCGCCCGGGGCATCATCTGCCGCTCGAAGGCGTCGCCGTGAATGTCGACGATGCCGGGCAGGACGAGAAGCCCTTCGGCGTCGAGGCGGCGCGGCGAATAGCCAGAACCGGCCCGTCCGATCAGGCCGTCCGCAGTCACCTCGACCGTGGCGTCGTCAAAGCGATCACCGGCAAGGACCCGCCCGTTCTCGATGCGAAGCGCCGCATCCCGGGTTGGCTGGCCGCTCATCAGCCGGTCTCCTGTCCGGTGTCCCTGAGGATCGGCGCCGCCGGGCCGGCAGCCTCGTATTTGTCCAGGAATTCGGCGACCGGAAGCGTGCGGAAATCGTTCAGAGCGGCACGCAACGCGTTGTGGCTCCAATCCCACCATGCGAGCCGCTTCAGGCGCTCGGCGATTGCGGCGGAGAAGCGCTGTCGTACGAGCCGCGCCGGGTTGCCGGCAACGATGGTGTAGTCGTCTACGTCTTTTGTTACCACGGCGCCCGCGGCGATCACCGCGCCGGTGCCGATGTTGCGCCCGGGCAATACCACAGCCCCGTGACCGATCCATACATCGTGACCGATCACGACCCGGTGCGCGCGTCGCCATGCGAAAAATTCGTGCTCATCATCTTCGCCGGCGAAGTACGCGCTTGCGCGGTAAGTGAAATGCGCTTGGGTCGCCCGGTGCATCGGGTGGTTGCCTGGATTGATCCGGGTCATCGCAGCGATCGAGCAGAACTTTCCAATGATCGCATAGGCAATGTCGCTGTCGTTGACGACATAGGAATAATCGCCCAGCGTCGTCTCCAGGAGTTTCGTTCGCGCGCCCACCTCGATGTAGCGGCCAAGCCTGCAATCCCGCACTTCGGCCGTCGGATCGATCAGCGGTTGTTCGGACAACAACTTGAGCGGCATCGGCGGATAGACGGAGCGTGAGCTGGACGACTGTGCTTGCGTCGCGCGTATGACATCTCGATGACCGAATGCACACCACCCGGGTTTTCCACGCCTGTCACAAGGCGCGTCACATAACTGTATAAAGTCCGGATTAAAGGTGTCCCGAAAACGTGGTTGACCAGCCTCAACCTTGCGAGTTGCCTCGCGTTCCGGGCGCGGTCGCGAGAGGGTTTACGCATGTCGAGCCCGGCGGTCGAGATCTCTCACATTGGCAAGCGTTTTGGGCGGGCCGCGCCGGTTTTCAAGGATATAAGTCTCGCGATCCGGCCCGGTGAAATGGTGGCCCTTATCGGCGCCTCGGGATCAGGCAAGTCCACGCTCATTCGCGCAATAGCTGGGCTGACGCCGATCGACGATGAACCGGCCAACAGCGAAATACGCATTTTCGGACATACGATGCAGGCGCGCGGCCGCGTCACCGGGGAAGCCGGTGCGCTACGCGCGCGTGTCGGCGTGATTTTTCAGCAATTCAACCTGGTTTCGCGACTGTCGGTGCTGACCAATGTGATGTTCGGCCTGCTCGGGCAGGTCCCGCGCTGGCGAGGCTCACTCGGTCGTTTCACGCGCGAGGAGAAGCTGCGGGCTATGCGCGCATTGCAGCGCGTCGGTATCGCGGAACATGCATTGAAGCGCGGCTCCGAGCTGTCAGGTGGCCAACAACAACGAGCCGCGATAGCCCGCACGCTGGTGCAAGGTGCGGACGTGCTGCTCGCCGATGAGCCGATCGCCTCGCTTGATCCGAACTCGGCGCGGCGGGTCATGGACATCATATCGGACTTGAATGAGCGCGAGGGGATTACAGTTGTGATCTCCCTACATCAGGTCGAATATGCGCTGCGCTATTGCCCACGCATCGTGGCCTTACGGAACGGCGGCATTGCCTATGACGGGCCGTCTGAAGCGCTCACGCCGGCTTTCTTGGCCGAACTTTACGGTACCGAGAGCGACGAGCTGTTTCTCCCGGGTCTCAAGGAAACCTCGCCCTCCAGCCGTGCGGCGGTCGACGCGGTCTCGCTATGGAACAAGCCCGCCATGAATGGCGGCGCCGTGCGCGCGCGCGACGACGTTGCCGTCGCCGGCCACGCCTAGCGGCGCCTCCAGCTCGGTAGGCCGAAAAGCAAGAATACCGAACAGAGAAGGAGATGATGTATGCGCAGACTGATCATGACGCTTGCCGCTGCTGTGACGTTCGCGGTCGCGTCCGGCTTCACCGCCCAGGGGCAAAAAGCAAATGAAGTCAATTTCGGAATCATAGCGACCGAGTCATCGACCAATCTGAAGCAGATCTGGGAACCGTTCCTGGCCGCCATGGCGAAGGCGACGGGGCTAAAGGTGAACGGCTTCTACGCCTCGGACTATGCCGGCGTAATCGAGGCGATGCGTTTCAACAAGGTGCAGGCGGCTTGGTTCGGTAATAAGTCGGCAATGGAGGCGGTCGACCGGTCGGGCGGCGAGATATTCGCGCAATCGGTCGATTCGGAAGGCAATCCCGGATACTGGTCGCATCTGATCGCGCAAGGATTCGCAGATCGAAAAGCTGGACGATGTGCTTAAATGCGACAAGTCGATCGATTTCAGCATCGGTGATCCGAATTCCACGTCGGGGTTCCTCGTGCCCACGACCTATATTTTCGCCGCCCACAGCGTCGACCCGAAGACTTGCTTCAAGACCCTGCGCAACGCCTCGCATGAAGCGAATGCTATGGCGGTGGCGAACAAGCAGGTGGATGTGGCGAGCAACAACAGCGAGAACTTGCGCCGCTTGGAGAAGACCGCTCCTGAAGCGCGCAAGAACATCAAGGTGATCTGGACATCGCCGCTGATCCCGAGTGATCCGCTCGTCTGGCGCAAAGACCTCGATCCCGACATCAAAGCGAAGCTCTACACCTTCATCATGACCTACGGCCGCAACGGCGCGCCGGAGGAAATCGCAGAAGCGCGGAAAGTGCTTGGCGCGCTGCAATGGGCTCCGTTTCGTCCATCCTCGAACGCGCAGCTATATCCGATCCGCCAGCTCGAGCTGAACAAGCAAGTGCTGAAGGTCAAAGCAGACACGAAGCTGAGCGACACCGAGAAGCAGGCCAAGCTCGCCGAATTGCAGAAGCAGATCGACGAGGTTGCCGAACAGGCGCAGAAAACGCCGAGCATGTGATTTGCCGGTTGCGGAGCGGGCCGGGGCTGGACGTTCAGTGCCCGGCCGCTCCATCCGGCTCATGAAGTCATCTACGAGGCGCACGTCACCGCATCGTGTCCAACATACCCGCTACGCTTGAAACTTCCGCCCGCGACACCGTGGCCATTCCGCGCGTGCCGCTTTCCCGCCGCCTGCGCACGGCGGGTCTTTGGCTCGTGCTCGCGCTGTTTCTCGCCTGGAGCTGGTCGCCAGCGGAAATGAGCAAGGCGACGAGCCTCTTCACCGACTGGCGCAATATGGCGGAGTTCGGGTCGGCCTTCCTGCAACCGAATTTTCACGAATGGGGATTGTATCTGCAGGAGATGGTCGTCACCATTCAGATCGCGGCCTGGGGTACTGCGCTCGCCGTCGTGCTCGGCACCCCATGCGCGATCTTGAGTTCCTCGAATGTCTGCCCGCAATGGGTCGTGCAGCCCATGCGCCGGCTGATGGATTCGTTTCGCGCGATCAACGAGATCGTGTTCGCACTCCTGTTCGTCGTTGCCGTCGGGCTCGGTCCGTTCGCCGGTGTGATGGCGCTCTTTGTCCATAACACTGGCATCATCGCCAAGCTGTTCTCCGAGGCCGTTGAGGCCGCCGATCCGCGCCCGGTCGAAGGGATCCGCGCGACCGGCGCAAGCCGGCTGCAGGAAGTGATCTTCGGCCTGATTCCCCAAGTGATGCCGCTATGGACCTCGTTCACGCTGTATCGCTTCGAGACCAATGTTCGGTCGGCAACCGTGCTCGGAATCATCGGGGCCGGCGGCATCGGGCAGACTATTTACGAGAACATCCGTAGCTTCCATTATTCCGAAACCGCAGCGATCGTGATCATCATTGTCGTATCGGTGATGATCATTGATCTTGTGAGCGCGCAGCTTCGCCGCGTGCTTGTGTGATCCCGACGCTGTTGCAGGGATTTCAATTACGGCAAGCCACCTGATGCAGTCAGCCCCGGATGGTTCAACGGACTCGGATGTTACAGCGCGTCGCGCCGCCATGCGTGTACTGGTGGAGGCGGAGGAGGGCGAGCTAGGGAGGCTAGTCGGTGAACTCGGCGCATTGCCCGAGCACGATGACGTACGCCCTCCCGAGACCGGCCTCGTGATGGTACGGGGTCGAGTCGGCGGCGACGGCGCCCCGTTCAATCTCGGAGAGGCGACGGTGTCGCGGGCGGCAATGCGGCTTGCGAGCGGCGAACTCGGTTTTGGCTATGTGCTGGGCCGCAACCAGGAAAAAGCGCGGCTGGTGGCGCTCTGCGATGCGCTCTGGCAATGCGGGCGTTATCGCTCGGCGGTGGAGGATGGCATTCTTACGCCCTTGCGCGCCCGCATCGAGGCGCGCCGTCAACTGGCCGATCAGCACACTGCTGCGACCCGCGTCGATTTCTTCACGCTCGTGCGCGGAGACGATTGAAATGATGACGACGCCAACTTCCGGCTTTGCCGATCCGGTGCTGTCGGCGCAGTCGAGCTTTCGCGCGCTCATGGCGGCGATGGCGCGTCCCGGAACGATTTGCGCGCTGACCGAGCCGGTGTCTGCACCGCGGCAATTGTCGCGCGCGGCGGCCGTCGTTGCGCTCGCATTATGCGATCAGGATACGCCGGTCTGGCTGGATGCCGGACTTGCGGGAACGGATGTCCCTTACTGGCTGCGCTTTCACACCGGTGCGCCAATTGTCAGTGAGACCAGGCGCGCGGCATTCGCCTTCCTTGCAGAGCCGCAGAACGCGCCGCCATTCGACGCGTTTCCGCTGGGAACAGCAGAATATCCGGATCGATCGGCCACCCTTGTCCTGCAAGTCGAAAGCTTGGAGGATGGGCCGGCGTTCACGCTCTCCGGACCGGGCATCAAGGGCCAGAGCATGATCCGCGCGCGACCATTGCCGCAAGACTTCGCGCATCGGCTCGCCGCGAACCGCGCGCTGTTTCCGCGCGGGACCGATCTCCTTCTGGTCACCGATACCGCCATTGCGGCGTTGCCGCGGTCCGTGCAACTCGCTGACGAGCCCTGAAATGTATGTCGCAGTGAAGGGCGGCGAGTGCGCCATCGAAAACGCTCACCGGCTGCTGGCTCATGAAAGGCGCGGTGACCGCAGCCTTCCCGACATTACGCTGCAACAGATTTCAGAGCAGCTTGCACTCGCTGTCGACCGCGTGATGGCGGAGGGATCGCTTTACGACCGCGAGCTCGCCGCGCTCGCGGTCAAGCAGGCGCGCGGCGACCTGATCGAAGCAATCTTCCTGTTGCGCGCATTCCGCGCGACCTTGCCGCGGTTCGGCGCGACCGAGCCGGTCGATACCGCCGCGATGCAGGTGCGCCGCCGCATCTCCGCCACCTTCAAGGACCTCCCCGGCGGCCAGCTGCTCGGTCCCACCTTCGATTACACCCATCGCCTGCTCGAAACGCCATCCGCCGACCCCCCGCCGCCGGCGACCGCCGCGCCTTCCCCCGAGCCGATGCCGCGCGTGACCGATCTCTTGTTGGCGGATGGCTTGATTGAGCCGGCGCCACCGGGGGATCCGGAAACACCGGTGGGCGATCTCACCCGCGAGCCGCTGACTTTTCCCGCCGACCGAGACCTGCGCTTGCAAAACCTCGCGCGCGGGGACGAGGGCTTTCTGCTCGCGCTCGGCTATTCGACGCAGCGCGGATATGGCCGCACCCATCCCTTCGCTGGTGAAATTCGTCTGGGGAATGTTGAACTCGATCTCTTTGCCGAGGATGCGGGATTTGCGGTGCCGCTCGGCAGTGTCACCGTGACGGAGTGCCAAATGATCACTCAGTTCAAGGGCACGGCGGCGGCGGCGCCCTGCTTCACGCGCGGCTACGGCCTGGTGTTCGGACATTGCGAGCGCAAAGCCATGAGCATGGCGCTGGTTGACCGCGCGTTGCGCGCGGATGAACTCGGGGAGCAGGCGAAGGCGCCGGCACAGGATGCGGAGTTCGTCTTGTCCCACTCCGATAACGTGCAGGCGACCGGCTTCGTCGAACACCTCAAGCTGCCGCATTATGTCGATTTCCAGGCGGAACTCGGCCTTATACGCCGCCTGCGCGCGACCTTCGCGGCGGCGCCCGAGGAGGACGCATCCGAGCGGCAGGAGGCGGCGGAATGAACGCGCCAGCCTACAACTTTGCCTATCTCGACGAGCAGACCAAGCGGATGATCCGCCGCGCGATCCTGAAAGCGATCGCCATTCCCGGCTATCAGGTTCCGTTCGCCAGCCGCGAGATGCCGATGCCCTATGGCTGGGGCACCGGCGGCGTGCAGGTCACCGCCGCCATTCTCGGACCGCACGACGTGCTGAAAGTGATCGACCAAGGCGCCGACGACACCACCAACGCTGTTTCGATCCGCAAGTTCTTCGCCAAGACCGCCGGAATACGCACCACGACCAGCACCAGCGACGCGACCGTGATCCAGACCCGCCATCGGATTCCGGAAACGCGCCTGAGCGAAGGCCAGATCATTGTCTATCAGGTACCGATCCCCGAACCGTTGCGCTTCCTCGAACCGCGCGAGACCGAAACGCGGCGGATGCATGCGCTTTCCGATTACGGGCTCATGCACCTGAAGCTCTACGAAGATATCGCGCGGCACGGGCACATCGCCACGACCTACGCCTATCCGGTCAGTGTCGACGCGCACTATGTGATGGACCCGTCGCCGATCCCGAAATTCGACAATCCGAAAATGGATGACTGCCCGGCGCTGCAGCTGTTCGGCGCCGGCCGCGAGAAGCGCATTTACGCGGTGCCGCCCTATACCCGCGTCGTCTCACTGGACTTCGAGGATCATCCGTTTAAGCCTGAGCGGCATGATGGTTCGTGCGCGCTGTGCGGTGCTGCTGATAGTTTCCTTGACGAAGTGATCACGGATGACCACGGCGGCCGCATGTTCGTCTGTTCCGATACCGACTACTGCGAACAGCGCCGCCGGCGCGGCGAGGGCGAGCCAACGCCGGTTGCTGAGGGGAGCGGCGCGTGAGCGCAGACGGCCGGCTCATTATCCGCAAGGCGAGCGAGGCAGATCTCGCGGACGTGCTCGCGCTCTATGCGCAGCCGGACCTGGATGACGGCGACGTCCTGTCGCTCGAGGAAGCGGCTGACATTCTTCGTCGTTTCGACCAGTATCCCGACTATACGCTCTATGTCGCCGAGCAGGAGGGCCACATCGTCGGCAGCTTCGCGCTCCTGATCATGGACAATCTCGGCCATCTCGGCGCGCGTTCGGCCATTGTCGAGGATGTCGTGGTCGATCCCAACCTGCAGGGAAACGGGATCGGACGCGCGATGATGCAGTATGCGGTCGAACGCTGCCGTGACAAGGATTGCTATAAGCTGGTTCTTTCATCGAACTCGAAGCGCGAGCGGGCGCACGCGTTCTATTCGTCGCTTGGCTTTGAGCGTCACGGCTTCAGTTTCCGCATTCTCTTCGAACCGGCGACGGCGTAACCCATGATGGAGAACGAACGCCCGCTCCTCGTCGCGGAAAATCTCACCAAGTGGTACGGGCGGCAGCTCGGCTGCCGCGATATTTCGTTCGATCTCTATGAGGGCGAAGTTCTCGCGGTGGTAGGAGAATCCGGCTCGGGCAAATCGACGCTCCTGCAGCTTCTGTCGGTCCAATTGGAACCGAGCGCAGGGCGCGTCAGCTATCGCATGCGCGACGGTATCACGCGCGACCTCGCGACATTGAGCGAGGCGGAGCGCCGGTTCCTGTTCCGCACCGATTGGGGCTATGTCCACCAGGACCCGACGCTCGGCTTGCGCATGGCGGTCTCCGCCGGCGCCAATGTCGGGGAGCGGCTGATGGCGGTGGGCTGGCGACATTACGGGCGCATCCGCACGACAGCCATCGACTGGCTCGACCGCGTCGAGATCGATTCGGGCCGCATCGACGAGTCGCCGCGCAGTTATTCCGGCGGCATGCGCCAGCGGCTGCAGATCGCCCGCAATCTGGTGACGAATCCGCGGTTGATATTCATGGATGAACCCACCGGCGGGCTCGACGTGTCCGTGCAGGCGCGGGTGCTCGATCTGCTTCGGGGCATCGTCGCTGAGTTCGACCTCGCCGCCATTATCGTGACCCACGATCTCGCGGTCGCGCGGCTGCTCGCGCATCGCACCATGGTCATGAAGGGCGGTGCCGTGATCGAAACCGGCCTGACGGACCAGGTGCTCGATGATCCGCAGGAGCCCTACACCCAATTGCTCGTCTCTTCGATTCTGCCGCCCTGATCCACTCGACCAACGATGTTTGCGCTCAAACTCTCCGGCGTCGCCAAGACCTTCACCATGCATCTGCAGGGCGGAATCCGCCTTCCCGTCTTTGCCGATGTGGCGTTCGAGGTCGAGGCAAGCGAATGCGTCGTTCTTGCCGCGCCCTCGGGCGCCGGCAAGTCGTCCATTCTCAAGATGATCTATGGCGCCTACCGGTGCGACCAGGGACAGATCCTGGTGCGGCACGCCGAAGACGTGACCGACGTCGCTGTGGCCGAGCCGCGGCGCATTCTTCACCTGCGGCGTCATGTCATTGGCTACGTCAGTCAGTTCCTACGCGCCGTTCCGCGCGTGCCTGCAATCGAGGTGGTCGCAGCTGCGGCGACCGGCACATCCTCCGAAGCAGAGCGAACGCGCGCCGCCGAGCTGCTCTGCCGCTTGAACATTCCCGAGCGTCTGTGGACCCTGCCGCCTGCGACCTTTTCCGGCGGAGAGCAGCAGCGGATCAACATCGCGCGCGGCTTTCTCCCCGCGCTGCCGATCCTCCTCCTCGACGAGCCTACCGCCTCGCTCGACCAGACCAATCGCGCCGTAGTCGTCGACCTCATCGCCGAAAAGAAGCGGCGGGGCGCGGCTATTGTCGCCATCGTTCATGACGAAGACGTGCGTGACGCGATCGCCGATCGCATCATCGATGTTGCGCGGTTCGCCGCGGAGGCCTGAAAAATGCCGGCACTTCGGGATCTGCTGCTGTCGAATGCGAGGCTGGTTCTCGCCGATCGGGTGATCGATAACGGTTGGATCGCAATCGAGAACGGCGTCATCACCGAGATCGGTGAGGGACGCCCGCCCGAGAGCGGCGAAGACCTCGACGGCGATCTGCTGCTGCCTGGCCTGGTCGAGCTTCACACCGACCAGATCGAGTCCCACTACATGCCGCGGCCGAAGGTCTTTTGGGATCCGGTCGCCGCGGTCGTTTCCTATGACGGCCAGATTGCGACGAGCGGCATTACCACCGTTCTTGATTCGCTGCGGGTGTGGCGCGAGGAGGACTTCGAGGAGGTCGACGGCCAGGCGGTCACCCTCGCCAAAGCAATCGCACGCGCCCGTGACGCCGACCTGTTGCGCGTCGATCATCTCCTGCATCTTCGCTGCGAGGTGCCGACGCCAAACGTGGTCGCTGAGACGGAGGAACTTATTGATCGGCCGGATGTCCGGCTGCTTTCCTTGATGGACCACACCCCCGGCCAACGGCAGTTCCGTAACGAGGAAAAGCTGCGCACTTATTACCGCGGCAAGAAGGGCGGCGTTACCGATGCCGAACTCGACGCGCTTTTCGCAAGGCGCTTGAAGCATCAGGCGGAGCACGGCGTGAATAACCTTCGCATGCTGGTCAGCATGGCACAGGCGCGGGCCCTACCGCTTGCGAGCCACGATGATACGACGCTCGACCACGTGGACGATGCGGTTCGCGATCATGTCGCTATTGCCGAGTTCCCGACCACGCTCGAGGCGGCTGCGGCGTTGCATGCGGCTGGCATTCGCGTATCGATGGGCGCGCCTAACCTTGTGCTTGGCCGGTCGCATTCCGGCAATGTGGCGACCGCCGAACTGGCACAAGCGGGCGTGCTTGACATTCTTTCATCGGATTACGCGCCTTACAGCCTGTTGACGGCGGCGCTGCGCCTGCCGCACGTGGTGCCGGCGATCAGTCTTCCGACGGCCATGCGGATGGTGAGCAAGACGCCGGCTGAGGCGGTCGGCCTCAGAGATCGCGGCGAGATCGCGCTCGGCAAGCGGGGCGACCTCATTCGGATTCGCGTCGTCGACAATGTCGCAGCGGTCCGAAGCGTGTGGCGCGGCGGCCGACGGGTGACTTGATCACTTCGAACAAGATCAGCACGTCGCAGGTCGCCGACTCGCCTGGTTCGTTTGTTGTGAAAGCCAAGCTGCGGGAAGATACAGCAAATGCGGTTTTTCAAGCACGGCACAGCGAATTATAGAGATGATTGCCGGCGAGCGACGTCAGCGCGCAATAAGCCCTCGAAGGCGAGTGATCCGAAGCTCGCTAAGCGCGACCTCGTTCAGCGCAGGGACGATGCCGTCCACGACCTCCTCGATTAGGTTTCGTGCCGACGATTTGTGTCCACCAAATGTATGCTGGTCTCTTTCCTAAAGAGTTAGACCCTTCCGAAGGAGGAGTATTCTGCGATGACTACCCACGATAAAGCCAGGGAGCCCGGCACCGTTGTGGTGCGCGAGACAGGCCAGGGTCGGTTCCAGCAGGAAGTCATCACAGGCGCACACCGCCTGCTCGCGGACGAGCCGGTAAGGGTGGGCGGGCTTGATAGCGGCCCAGATCCGTACGATCTCTTGCTCGCGGCGCTGGGTGCATGCACGTCGATGACGCTGCGGCTCTACGCCGATCGCAAGCAATTACCTCTGACGCGGACACAAGTCAGCCTCCGACACCGGCGGACTTACGCCGCAGATTGTGCCGAATGCGAAACGAAGGCGGGGATGCTTGATCGAATCGAGCGCGTAGTCACGCTCGAAGGTGACCTTAGTGCTGAACAACGCGCGCAGCTCATGGAAATTGCTGACAAATGTCCGGTGCACCGCACGCTGAAGTCGGAGGTTGATATCCGAACGATAGAGGAGCCGGCTGGGGGATAGCGCCTCGTGTCGTATATATGGACATGCTGGCGAACGCGTGCTGGCGAACGCGCGCGATGCCGAGTGGACAAGCCATGGCCGGTTGATCCCAAGGCATGGAAGGCTGAATGTCCCTCGGGAGAACACTCCATGTCGTATTCAAGTACAGAGCCTGTCACGATCGTTGTCGACGATTCAGTTCGCGTCTCTGGTTTGCTTCAATCGCCGCCGCGGCCACAGGCATGCTACGTATTGGCGCACGGTGCCGGGGCGGGGATGACGCATCCCTTCATGGCGGCGTTCGCGGCGGGACTTGCTCAGCGCGGCCTTGCGACCTTGCGGTTCCAGTTCCCGTATATGGAGCAGGGCGGCAAACGGCCCGACCCGCCCAAGCTGGCTCAGGCCACGATCCGTGCTGCCGTGGCCGAGGCTGTCAGACTTCTGCCCGGACATCCCCTCATCGCCGGCGGCAAGTCGTTCGGCGGCCGGATGACGTCGCAGGCTCAAGCCGCAGCGCCTCTTCCGGACGTCCGTGGCCTCGCATTCCTTGGGTTTCCGTTGCACCTGGCGGGGCATCCGTCGCGCGACCGCGGCAAGCATCTCTTCGACGTTCGAATTCCCATGCTGTTCCTGCAGGGGACACGCGACACGCTTGCCATGCTCGATCAGCTTAAGCCGCTGTGCGAATCGCTAGGCGAGCGTGCGACATTGAAGCTCTTCGAGGATGCCGATCATTCTTTTCATTTGGCGGCGCGGACTGGCCGCAAGGATTCGCAGGTTTGGAGTGATATGTCGGACACGATCGCCGCCTGGACGGAGGCCGTCGTCAGGGGGCCGAGGCCGACAGCGGCCGGCGGCAGCGCTGGTCTGCGAGCGTGAAACCCAAGTCATGGGTGATTATTCGCCGGGCCTGTTTGCGTCGGCTGCCGGTCATTCCGAAATTCTTTTCCCGAGGCGTTCGTCTCACTCATTGATGCGGTCGTCAGAGGTGCCGCATCAGGGGGGGCGGCGGAGCATCGACTTGGCGTTAATTGCGGTTCCGCCACACCGTCCATCCCTGCTTCCGGGCTATCGGCAAAATCGCTACCTTCGGGCCGGTTCGGGATTCGTCCGGAATCAAGACCGGTTCAAGGGAGCGCGGTATGAGAAGCATCTTGGCGTCGGTGTTCGGTACATTGGTGATCGCATCAGCGCTTGCGGTATCGAGCGCGGCGCTGGCGCAGAACACGCGCGGCGCGTCGACAGGGCCGACCGCGGCGCGCGGCTACGACCATCCTGATCAGTTCGTGCACATCCAGGGCGTCAAGCCCGCCGATAACATGTATCCGGTCGTCCCGCATCCCGAGCAGGACAAGGCCGCGCGCGACAAGCTCGCCGCGCTGGCGCAGAAAGCCGGCAAGAAGCCGAACATCTTGATCTTCCTGCTCGACGACGTGGGTTGGATGGATCCGGGCTTCAACGGCGGCGGCGTCGCGGTCGGCAATGATACGCCGAACATGGACAAGCTCGCGAGCGAAGGTCTAGTCCTCACCTCGGCCTACTCGACTCCGTCCTGCTCACCCAGCCGCGCCACCATTCATACCGGACAGAATCCACTACACCACGGCATCCTGCGTCCGCCGATGTACGGCGAAGCGGGCGGCCTCGACGGCGCGATCACCATGCCGACGCTGCTCAAGCAGCAGGGCTATGTCACGCAAGGCGTCGGCAAATGGCACATGGGCGAGAATCAGGGCTCGCTGCCGCAGAACGTCGGCTACGACGACTATCTCGGCTTCCTCGGCGTCTCCGACATGTATACCGAGTGGCGTGACATCTATTTCAACCCGGAGGTCGCGCTCTCGCCGTCGCGCTTCAAAATGCTGGAAGACGAAAAGTTCAACCATTACGAGGTCCACTGCACGCCGGCGGACAAGACGAAATGCGAAAATGGCCGGCTGATCGACCTGACCTACATCAAGGACCTCGACAAGCATTGGCTGGTAAGGGCAGCAAACAACCGTTCTATCTCTACCACGCGACGCGCGGCTGCCACTTCGACAACTATCCGTCCGACGAATGGGCCGGCAAATCGCGTGCGCGCACCGTGTATAGCGATTGCATGGTCCATATGGACTACGTGCTCGGACAGCTCGTCGACAAGCTGCAGCAGATCGGCGAGGCGGAAAACACGCTGATCATCTTCACCTCGGACAACGGCCCCGAATGCGAAATCCCGCCGCGCGGCCGCACGCCGTTCCGCGGATGCAAGGGCTCAAGCTGGGAGGGCGGCGTGCGCGTGCCGACCTTCGTGTACTGGAAGGGCATGATCGCTCCGCGCCGGTCCGAGGGGCTGTTCGACTTCGCCGACATTCTGCCCACTGCGCTGTCGCTCGCCGGAGTGCCTGGGGCGCAGCTCGCGACGCTGTTCCCCAAGACCACCTATATCGACGGCGTCGATCAGGCCTCGTTCCTGGTCGCGGGCAACGGCCAGTCGGCCCGCCGCAGCCGGCCTTACACGTTGAACCAATATTTCTCGATGATCCGGGTGGACGAGTTCAAATATATCTTCACCACCGAACTGGAAGGCGGCTTCTTCCGCAGGGGTAATACCGGCGGCTTCAGCGGGCCGGTCGTCACCGACACCGGCGGCGGCGTCATGGTCAATCTCTACACCAACCCGCAGGAGGACGTGAGCATCGGCATTCGCCATATCCCGATGATGGTCCCAATCGCCAATACTGCAGGCTGGTATCTGGGCGAGCTGCTTAAATATCCTCCGCAGTTCAAGATTGGCTTCTTGTCGAACAATCCGCCTGTTTACGACGCGCTCCAAAAGCTCAAGGACCTCATTCCGGAAAACGTCACCAAGAACGGGATCGGCCGAGCGCCCTAGGCCGCTCCCGTGGATTAGCCGGAAGGAACGACTGCGACTAGCCGAGCTGGCGGCGCTCGCTCAGAGCCGAGCGCCGGTCCGCGGTCGTCGGCGCCTCCGACGCAAAGGACGCCGGGGATGACGGTGGCGACGGCGGTCATGCGGTCTCCGCTGCGAAAATCGCGGCTTCACGGGCCTGACGTAACGACGCGTCTGTCCTCATGCAAGCGCACCGCCAGTGCTCTTTCATGTACACGCCACAATCACGCCAGCTTTACGCCGCGAACATGATTTACCATTCATCGACATCGCTTAATTGAAACCGACCTATAAGTATACGGCTGGGGGGCTGGGTTATGGTCGAACAACTCACGGAGCGACTCGTACTCGACGTAGTAATGAGTGTCATCGGCGAAGAAGCGGAGCACCTAACACTGGAGTCTGATTTTACTGAGCTCGGCGTAGATCAACTCACAATCACTCACATTGTCCTTGCGTTGGAACACCGGTTGGGGGTCGAACTGCCGACGCACGTGGAAGACGCGCGAACGATTGCGGAATTGACGGCCGGAGTGCGAGACGCGATGAGAGCCAATGTTACGGCTCGATGTCGGCTTATTCAAATCGAGGAACCGTCTCCCATGCCCGTGGGCCGTTCAGCCCCGGGTCATCTGAGCTATCGAGCCCTGTCGTTATCGAGCCCGCCGCGTCCACGGCGCCGGCGGGTCCATCGCGTGACGCGCTTCAATTAACCGGACGTTGCTTTGCACCTGCGTCGAGCGCTTCTTTGCGGAGGCGCTCGACGCTGGCGCGCGATACCGACCCGCCCGGTCGGGCGGTCCGTTGATGTCGCGCCTGTCCAGGCCGCTTGGGGCTTACCGTGCTTCCGCCGACCGCCTTGCGGACTCGCGAGACGGCGTCGATCGGCTGCGCAGGGCGATCAAGCAGGGAGCGGGGCCCGCCTAGCTGCCTGTTCTCCGATTGCGGAAGGCGCACCGGGCGCGCTAGACCCTAGCGCATGAACCTTCGCCCGGCCGATCGTCTCGCCATTGCCGCCGCCCAGCTCAATCCGATCGTGGGCGATGTCGCCGGTAATGCCGAAAAGCTGCGGCGCGCGCGCCGGCAGGCCGCGGCCGATGGGGCGGACCTTATCGCGCTCCCCGAGCTGTTCATCGCCGGCTATCCGCCCGAGGATCTGGTGCTCAAGCCCGCCTTCCAGGCGGCGTGCCGCAGCATGGTGGAGACGCTCGCGCGCGAGACGGCGGACGGCGGTCCCGCGGTGCTGGTCGGCACGCCCTGGGTCGAGGAGGGGAAGCTATACAACGCCTATTGCCTGCTCGACGGCGGGGAAGTCGCGGCGGTGCGGCTGAAGGTCAATCTGCCGAATTATGGCGTGTTCGATGAGCGCCGGGTTTTTGCGCCGGGGCAGCCGCCCGGGCCGGTGAGCTTCCGCGGCGTGCGGCTCGGTCTTCCCATCTGCGAGGACATTTGGACCGAGTGGGGCGATTACGAGGACGTGGTCGAATGCCTCGCCGAGACCGGGTCCGAGCTTCTGATCGTGCCGAACGGCTCGCCCTATAGCCGCGCCAAGGACGAGGTGAGGCTCAACGTCGCGGTTGCGCGGGCGACCGAAAGCCGCCTGCCGATCGTCTATGTGAACCAAGTCGGCGGGCAGGACGAATTGGTCTTCGACGGCGCATCGTTCGGTCTGCATGCCGACCATTCACTGGCCTTCCAGCTCCCCGCTTTCCGCGAGAGCGTGACGACGCTGCAATGGGAGCGTCGCAATGACGGTTGGCGGTGCATTGACGCGCCGGTCGCGGCGATCGAGGAAGGGGAACACGCCGACTATTCCGCCTGCGTGCTTGGCCTGCGCGACTATGTCGACAAGAACGGCTTTCCCGGCGTCGTGCTCGGGCTCTCCGGCGGCGTCGATTCGGCGCTGTGCGCAGCCATTGCGGTCGACGCGCTTGGGACTAAGCGCGTGCGATGCGTCATGCTGCCTTATCGGTACACCTCCTCCGAGTCGCTGAGCGACGCCGCTGCGGTCGCGACCGCGCTCGGCGTGCAGTACGACATCGCGCCGATCGCGCCGGCGGTCGAAGGCCTGGAAGCGGCGATCGCCCCCCTTGTGGCCGGGCTGCCGCGCGACGTGACGGAAGAGAATCTGCAGGCGCGCGCCCGCGGCACGATCCTCATGGCCATTTCCAACAAGTTCGGCTTGATGGTGGTAACCACGGGCAACAAGTCGGAAATGTCGGTCGGCTACGCGACGCTCTACGGCGACATGAACGGCGGCTTCAACCCGATCAAGGATCTTTACAAGACCGAGGTGTACCGCCTCGCCGGCCTGCGCAATGACTGGAAGCCGGATTGGGCGCTCGGGCCCGGCGGGCGCGTCATCCCCGAAAACATTCTCACGCGCGCGCCTACGGCGGAGCTGCGCGAGAACCAGACCGACCAGGACACGCTGCCGCCCTATGGCCTGCTCGACGGCATCCTGGAACGCCTCGTCGAACGCGAGGAGCCGATCGCGGAGATTGTTGCGCAAGGCTTCGACCGCGACATGGTCGTGCGGGTCGAGCGCATGCTCAATCTCGCCGAATACAAGCGCCGCCAGGCCGCCCCCGGCGTTAAAGTGACGCTGAAGAACTTCGGACGCGACCGGCGTTATCCGATCACCAACCGCTTCCGCGATCCCGGCCTCCCGCTTGCCGAACCTTCCGCGGACACAACGGCCGGCGTCGCTCTCCGCAGTGAAGCGTTCGACCTGTAGATTCCATCTTGCGGGAACTATAGCAGGATGTTTTTGGCTTGGCCGTCCCTCACCGGTGGTCATGCTCCGCGAAGGCGGAGCATCCAGTAATCACGGTGAACGTGCGTGTTTACTGGATCGCCCGCTTGCGCAGGCGATGACGGCAAGAGATTGATCGATTCCACATCAATTCATCCTGCTTCAGCATGCCGGTCGCCGGCTTCGCGCCGTCGCCCGACGGCTGCATATCGCCAACGGGCGCGCGCGGCGCGCTCGACCGAAGCCGCCTGTTTTGGAAGGCCTTTACTTCGCCGGAACGAAAGGCGGGCCGACGGTACGCACCGGCGCCGGGAGTAGTTCGGAATCGCCTGACCCCGAGCCCGAAGGCGCTGCCTGCGGTGGCGCCGTGCTAGCGCCCCCCGCACTGGGAATCGGGCGGCCCTGCGCGTCGTTTCGCGGTTGCGCCATCGCTTTGGAGCTCTCCTCGGTCACGATGACGTCGCCGCGCTGGATCGTCGTATCGTACCCACCGCCGAGCGCTTCGGCCCAGCTTTGGCCCGGCTTACGGCAGGTGCAGGCCGAGTCGAGCGCCTGCCGGTAACGGAATGCGGTCGGCAAAGAGCGGTAAGGCCTGCCGGCGAGCGATACCGCCTGGCCGATCTCTTCCCCCGGATTGCGGTGGGTATAGAGGGCCACCTCGGTTGCCGGGCACAAGCGCTGGCAGGTCTGTTCGTCGTCGGTAAAATGCGAGGCGCTCACCTGGAACGAGATGGGGAAGTAATAGCCGTCACAGGTCCGCACGCACAGCGTGCGATAGGTCGAGGACAGGTAACCGTCCGGCGCCGGCAGGATCGGGTTGCTGCCGAACAGGCTTGCAAAGAATCCGCGCTGCTGGTTCGCGGCGGCTTGATATTGCGGACCGCAATTGTTCTGGGCGAGCGCGGCGATCACCGTTTGTCGCTGGCTCTCCAGGTCACCGCCCTGCAAGCGCTGCAGCTCTGCCTGCCGTTGGCTGATACTGGCGCGCATGTCCTGGATTTGTCCGCCGATCGGCCGGCACTCCGCCGGCTGACTGCTGAACAGCGAGAAAATGCCCACGCTCTCGCAGCCTAGGCGGCGCCACCGGGCGATCAGGCCATCAAGGTCGGCCTGTTGGCGGTTGATCGCCTCTTCGTAGCGCCTGGCCTGATCTTGCTGGCCGGGGTCGCCGCCCCGATTGATCAGGGCGAGCTGACCTTCGAGCCGCCCGCAAACCGGGTTGACCGGCGCCTGGGCAAGCGCGCCGCCGCTCAGTGTCGATGCCAAAAGGATCGCTGCGCTAAGCCGGCGATACCCCGCTCTCATCGTGACCCCCGCTGCGCGGCCGGAACGTGAACCGGCCCGATCGTCGCTCCCCGAACAAGCCCTGAAATGGTGTCCAAAGTGTGGACCGTAGAGGGAGTTAGAGGCCTCAAAGCGCGGGGTTTTCCACCTTCACGCGCGGCCGGCGGTGCGCGCCTCGGTATGGATAGCATCGCGCGCGAAGCGGCGTTGGACGTCACTTATTCGGCGTCCGGCTGGTTTTCCGGGCGGGCGCGATCGAAAGCCGCGAGTTTCAGGCATTCGGCATCGACGCCTACGATCTTCGGGAAGCGGTCGAGCGGAACGTTGAACCGGCGCGCGTTGTAAACTTGCGGCGCCAGAACGACGTCGGCGAGCGAAGGCTGCGCGCCGAACGCATAGGGTGCCGGCCGGATCAAAGGCTCGATCGCCTCGAAGCCGAGCGTGATCCAATGGGCGTACCAGGCGTTGATCTCCGCCTCGGCGTGTCCGAGCTTGCTTCTGAGGTAGTTGAGCGCCGCGGTGTTGTTGATCGGATGGATGTCGCAGGCGACGATATCGGCAACTGCGCGCACCTGCGCGCGTGCGACCGGGTCGCGCGGCAGGAGGTGCGGCTCGGGATGGGTCTCTTCCAGATATTCGATGATCGCGAGCGATTGCGTGAGAACTGCGCCGCTCGGCAGCGCCAAGGCGGGCACCCGCATCTGGGGGTTGATCGCCCGGTAGTCCGGGGTTTTGTGTTGGCCGCCGTCCTTGCTCAAGTGGATCGGCGCGATCGTATAATCGAGGCCCTTGAGATTGAGCGCGATGCGTACCCGGTAGGCCGCCGACGACCGGAAAAAAGAATAGAGAGTCACACGAATCTCCCGGATGCGCAGGCGACACCCGAGTGTTCCGTTCGGATCGTTCCGCCGTGCGTGGGGAAGATGACGGAAAGCGGAATGCGGCGCAACTCGATGGCGACGCCGGGCACACGCTCGCCAAGTCAGCAGCTCTAGCGCATGATGAAGACGTGGAATCCACCAATCTTTCACCGTCATCGTCCGCGAAAGCGGACGATCCAGTAAATACAACCGCTATCCGTGATTACTGGATGCCCCGCCTCCGCGGGGCATGACCACTGCGGGTGAGGGTGGAACGACCAAGCCGAATCATCATGCTTCAACGCGTGCACTCGATGGCGACGAAGTCGGCGCAGGCCGCGCGGCGGCACCCCTCGTCAAAATTGGGGCCCCTCCCGGTGATCTCCCCGCGATCGGCCTTCCTGAACGAAACGGCCTGCGCGTACTCGCGGCCTCGGCAGAAGGCGGTTGCGGCTGCCGTGCCGCACTGCGCGCCGCTGGCGAGGCAGCGGTCGATGCCGTAGCCGTCCGAGTTGTTGGCGATGATGAATATCCGCTTTTCCGCCTGCGCGGCGGGGAGGGAAGCGATGATCGCGCCAAAGACCGCGACGGCGAACAAGGAACGCATGGGCGTGCTCGACTGAAAACGTGCCGGAACGATGGCGGCAGAACAGTAAAAGCCGCGTTAACCACGCGCTGCGCTGCACTAAGCGCCGGTCACACTCGGGAAATACGGTTACCGGCCGTGGCTTTGGACGAGGCGGTTCCCAGCCGCGGTTGCGCGGCGGCCTCCGGCCGCGCCCCTTGACGCGGGGCGCCTGCTTCCCCATTGTGCCGGGCATGACCGGCCCCTTCGCCCAGATCGGCATTTGCCGAGGGATTATTCGCTAGCGTCCAACGCTGGCTGCGGCCGTCTTGTCCTTAATTCACGACAGAACAGACGCCCGGGCTAGCGGTGGCCCGGCGAGCGATGCGGCGTGCGGCCCGGTTGAACTGGGTACTTGGGGTAAGCGGCGCGCCGATAGGCCACCGTAGGACGTGAAACGACGGAGCGTGGTGCGAACGCGATGGACCTGAAGCTCTACGATACGCTGACGCGGGAGAAGCGCGTGTTCACGCCGCTCGACCCCGCCAATGTGCGCATGTATGTGTGCGGGCCGACGGTCTACGACTTCGCCCATATCGGCAATGCGCGCCCGGTCATCGTCTTCGACGTGCTGTTCCGGCTGTTGCGCCACCTCTACGGGCCCGAGCACGTCACCTATGTCCGCAACATCACCGACGTGGACGACAAGATCAACGCGCGCGCCGCCGAGCGCCTGACGCAGCGCGGCGAGACCTCCGGCGATCTCAATGCGGAAATCCGCCGGTTGACCGAGGAGACCTACGCCAATTTCAAGGCCGACGTGGCGGCGCTCGGCTGCCTGCCGCCGACGGTCGAGCCGCGGGCGACCGAGCATATCGAGGAGATGAAAGCGCTGATCGAACGGCTGGTCGCGTCCGGTCACGCCTATGTCGCCGAGGATCACGTGCTGTTTGCCGTCGCCTCGATGCCCGATTACGGCCGTCTCTCCAAGCGTCCGCTCGACGAGATGATCGCCGGCGCGCGCGTCGAGGTCGCTCCCTACAAGCGCGACGCGATGGATTTCGTTCTATGGAAGCCGTCGAAGCCGGGCGAGCCGGCGTGGCCGTCGCCCTGCAGCATCGCTGCGCCCGGCCGGCCGGGCTGGCATATCGAATGTTCGGCGATGTCGGACCATTGGCTGTGGACCAAAGCCGAGCCGCGTTTGTCTCCGGCGGGACTCGCTTACCCGCATCAGTTCGACATTCACGGCGGCGGCGTGGATCTCGTGTTTCCTCACCATGAGAACGAGATCGCCCAATCGCGCTGCGCCTTCCATACGCCGGTGATGGCCAATTATTGGATGCACAACGGCTTCCTGATGGTCGAAGGCGAGAAGATGGCGAAGAGCCTGGGGAATTTCATCACGATCAGGGAGTTGTTGAACGAGTGGCCCGGTGAGGCGATCCGGCTCGCAATGCTGCAGACCCATTACCGCCAGCCGATCAACTGGACGGAAGCGGGCTTGCGCGAGGCTAGGCGGACGCTCGATCATTGGTATGCATTAACCGCCGACATCGCGCCCGGCCTGTACTGCGCTGACATGCTTGAGGCGCTCGCCGATGACCTCAACACGCCAAAGGCGCTTGCTGCGCTTCACGAGTTGCGGGCGGGGGCTGCCCACGGAGCCAAAGGGGCGGCAGCCTGCCTCAAAGCAAGCGCCCACACGGTCGGCTTGCTCCAGCATTCCGCAATCGAATGGTCGGCCTGGCGGCCGCAGTCGCTTGCGGTCGACGAAAAACGCGTTGCAGACTTCATCGCCGCACGTAACTCGGCCCGTCAAGCGAAAAACTTCAAGGAAGCCGATCGCATCCGCGACGAACTGCTTGCCATGGGCATCGTGCTCAAGGACACCAAAGACGGCACCACCTGGGAGGTCGCGCGATGACCTCGCCGCGCTCGGCGCTCCCTCATCCTCCCCTGCGAAGCGGGGGAGGATGGATCGAAACGCTAGGGCCTCTACCATACGGCGCATCATCCCCCTCTCCCGTTGCACAGGGGAGGATGGTGGCGTCTTGCGACGAGGCCCACCAATGAGTGCCCAGGCGAAACCGGCATACGCGTTGCGGCCGTTTTTGCCGGCCGATGCGCCGCTGCTTGGGGACATCTTCCGCGCCAGCATCGAGGAGCTGACCGGCGAGGACTACAGC
>JBAPYK010000225.1:0-8705 GCA_049284695.1 Rhodoplanes sp.
CTCTTCGGCGTGGATATCGATAAAGCGGCCCGAGCGGTCGTGCGCGCGCACGCTGACGATGCGGAACACGCGCGCGTCGAGTCGCAGGCGATGCTGGGTCGTGATCGTCGGACCGGCGCGCACGCGAATGCGATGCGTCACCGTCGCGCCCGCGCTTTCGGCCTCGACATCGCCGCGGGCGGCTACCGGAGTCACGTCAGCCCAGATCGTGGCGACGTCGGAATAGGCGCGCGTGACCCCGCCCGCGCCGTCCGGCGTTTCCACCGGCGCCTCCAGCACAAGGCGGCGATTGAGGCGTCCCGGATCGATCATAACGCGAGCACCCGATAAGGCGCGGTCAGAGCCGCGACGGTCGCAGGCATGCGCAGTGCGCTTTCGTCCGGCGGCCCGGCGCCGCGGTTCTCGTACCAATGGGTGACGAGCTGGCGGATCGCCTGTTTCAGCGGGTCGGGAACATCGGAAGCGGTCGCACCGTAACCCGCCTCGACATCGATCTCGATGCCGGCGACGGCGCGGCCCGGACGCGGCAGCGCGTATGGCGCAAAGGCGATGACGCCCGGCGCCGCCGCATTATCGATGGCAAAAGCCTCCGCCTCGATTGCCTGCGCTGCGCCTACCGAGTCGTAGACGCGCGCGGCCAACACTTGCCGCAGCGGCGCGGGATAAACCTCGAGCCGTCCGCTCGCCGGCCAGGCGTCGCGCACGATGCGCCACGTCTGCGCAATCAGCGCCCGGCGCGTCTCCTGTTCGACATGCGTGCGCGCCGAGGCGACAAGCGCCGCGATCAGCGGGTCATCGTCGTCATGCGCAACGCGCAGCCAGGCTTTCGCCTCGGCGAGCGACAGCGGCTCGACCGCCGGCGGCGTGAGGAGGATTGAGCTCATGGGTTATCCTTCGGCGCGCTACCTTTGCGTAGTACGCGCGCTGTTCCTCAGCTGCCGCTCGTGTTCGGCATTATCGATCGTCGCCGCCGGGCTTGACCCGGCGGTCCATTTCGAGCGGCCGCCGCGCTTGGTGGACAACCGACCCGGAGGTCTCTTAGCGCTAGCGGCTGATCGCTCAGGTTGGGTTAAATACCCCTCGATCGAGATTCCAAAGGCACATGCCGGCGTCACCCGCCTGCGGTTGCCACCCCGAATCGGCGATTGCCTCAAGCATTCGTCGCGCCTGTTCGGGCGCAACCGCGAGGGTCGACTTCCGCCGCTCGTTCATTGCGGAGGGCGGCTTGCTGCCGTTCCAGACAGTTAGATTAGGTGGGTTTAAAGATTCCGGCGTCGAGGTTATCGATTGACATCCCTGCTTCGCCGGCTTGGGGGTACTCGCGTGAATCGGCGATTGTTTCTAGCATGCGCCTTGCGGCAGGCGGCCTGACGATTGAAGACGGCGCGCCGACGAGCGCCTAGTCTAGATCATCGCCTTGCAACAAATGGCGGAGACTCGCGGGAACCGGGAAACCATAGCCTAGACCCGGCGATTCAAAGAAAAGCGAACCTGACTTGTGATAGTCACTGGTATAGATTTCCGCTCCGATCATCTGAAGAGCGCTAAGAATTGCCTGAACCGCGTCAACCCCCAACGCTCTCATTATCCATTTTCCGTCGGGCCAATCGATCTCATAACGACACGCCCAAGAGCCCTCGGCGGCTCTTTCCGGCGCGAGAATCAGGATCGGCACGTCAACCACGCCAGTTTCAGTTTGCCATTTTAGCGTGCGGCTCGCGATCACCATGATGACGCCTCAGAAGACGAGTGGCGGAATAGGCAACCCAGCCAGACAATTGGCGTACCGCAAGGCCGCCTGCTGCCAGCAAGCCAACGACTGAACAGCATTGCAAATAAACGTATCTTGCCGATACTGAAACAGACATGTTTCTTCAAGACCTGACGACCGTCGCCGGGCAGCAAGACGTAGGCGTTGAGCGCGCGGCCTTGGTTCAGTTGGACCGTCATCTCCCTCAGCGCCCGTCCACTGCCCGCCGTCGGGACTGCCGGCGGGAACGCGCGGCTGGTTCGGATCGAAGCCTGCCTTGCGGCAGGCGGCCTGAAAACGCGCGAAGTTCTTCAGGATGATCTGCCAGCCGAGATCGGACGCAGTGAGCGGCGGCAGTCCGCGTGTTTTCCTGATCGCGTTTTCATGGCGAATGACGGCGAGATGCACCCGCAGCGCCGCGAGGTCCGATTTCAGTTTCAGGATCTCGCGGTCCGACGGGCCGACACCGGGCGCCGGGGCGGACGCGCGGACGAATCGTGGTCTGCCCGCATGAGCCGGCGCGCGAATAGCCGCCGGCGGCCGCGCATAGGCCCGCGCCGAATAGGAAACAGGTTCCGGCTCGCCCTCCGGACCATACGGGTTGAACCGCATTTGGTCCGGGTGAACGAAGCGCGCCGCGTCCGGCCGCATGAAACGCTGCGCGTCAGGCCGCATATAAAGATGCGCGTTCGGCTTCATCCAGCGGCGGCGCTCGCGCTCCGCCAACTCGTCGAACGAATAAGCCATGCCTGCTGCCCGGAAGCTTTGAGGTCGCAGGAACCCAGGTTCATGCAAAGCTGGATCGCCGGGTCGCCGCGCGAAAACTTGTCATCGGGCGGCGCCTGCGCCGACCCGTCGCACCGGCCCGGCGATGACGATCATTAAAAGACGCGAAGGCCACACGCTGTGACCTGCGCGTGGCCGAGGAGGGTCGCGCTTCGCCGCGCGATCAGCTCGCGGCGAACTTCAAGAGCTTGATCGCATCGAAGTCCTGCACGCCGCCGCCTACCCGCTTGGTGGTATAGAACAGCACATAGGGCTTGGCGCTGTAGGGATCGCGCAGCACGCTGACGCCGGCGCGGTCGACCACGAGATAGCCGCGGATGAAATCGCCGAAGGCGATCGCAAACGCGTCCGTCCCGATATCGGGCATGTCCTCCGACTCGATCACCGGGAAGGTGAGCAGGCTCGCGCGCCCGCCGGCCTGCGCCGGCGGCTGCCACAGATACTGGCCGGTCGTGTCCTTGAACTTGCGGATCGCGCTCTGCGTCTTGCGGTTCATCACGAACACGCCGTTCTGGCGATAGCCCGCCTTCAGCGAATAGATGAGGTCGACCAGCACGTCGGAGGGATTGGACACAGGCCAATTCCCCGCCACGCCGGTTGCGATATAGCCGAGCTTGCTCCACTGCCACGAGTCGTTGGCGACCGTGGTATAGGAGAGAAAGCCCTTCGGCTTGTTGACGCCGTCGCCGGTGACGAAGGCCGTGCCCTCCTGCGTGGCGAAGGCGAGCTCGACCTCGGAAGCGATCCACTCGTCGATATTGACGGCCGCGTCGTCGAGCAGCGTCGGGGTCGCCGCCGGCATCGCGTAGAGCTCCATCACCGGAAAATTCAGCTCGTCGAGCACCGGCGAATTGGTCTGCGGCCGCGCGTCGGTCTCGCCCACCCAGCCGACGGCGGGGCCGGAAGTCATGAACGGCTTCTTGTACACGTTGGCGCTCACCACCCGCACGCTCGCGAGCGAGCGGATGGGCGAGATCGCCGCAAGCCTGCGGCCGATCGCGTGCTCCACCTCGGGCGGCACGAGATAACCGCCGTCCGGCCCCGAGCCGGCCGACAGCGCCTTGATTTCGAGCTCGCGCAGCGCCGCGCTGTCGCCGCGCCGGACATAGGCGTCGAACGCCGCCTTGTGTTCGCGCGCGGCGAAAGAACTTGCGCTTGCGCCGTCGCGCGCAAAGGCGGGACGCGCCTGCTTCAGCGTCAGTTCGTTGATCTGCTGCTGCTGGCGATCGAGCTGGCGTTGAAGCGCGGCGTCGATGCGGGCCTGCTTGTCCTCGGTCAAAGGGTCGGCGGCGCCGCGCCGCTCGATCTGAGCCAGGCGATCTTCGTTGCTCGCCTTGAACTCGTCGAAGGCGCTCATGAACTCGCCATGCGTCATCGGCCGATCGGGGGAAAAGGAGGCCTTGGTCTCGAGTTCGCTTTCCATGTCCATGTCCATGTTTTTCTCCTGGTGAGATTGCAAAGTTTCGCCGTGCGCGAGCGCACAGCGCTCCGCTATCGGGATCGAATCAGGGGTGAAGAGAGACAGAAGCGCGGCGGTTTACCGCCGTGACTGCGCGACCCGGTCGCGTCGACGCGTGCCGTGCCACTGATCCGCCCTGCCCTTTTTCCACCGCGCGCACGCGCGCGCCCGCGAGCAGCGGAAAAGTCACGATGGAGATTTCCCACAGGTCGATCTGTTCGAGCCGCCGCACGCGCGTGCGCGGGTCGATGCGGCCGCGCACGGTGCGAAGGCGATGAATTACGGATCGGGAAACGTATTGGGCGGAAGGTCGCGGTTTGCGATCCATTCAATGCTCTTCGGCAGTTCGCCGTCTGTCTCGATGAACTCCTTCACTGCGCTCCATGCCTTGGCGAACGGTATGAAAAGCCCAATCGGCAAAGGCGTATCATGCAGGCTGCGCACGAGCTCGCCCAACCGGCTCAGGTCGCCTTTGGAGCTGTATGTCTCCCGATAACCGCCGCCCCATTTCGAATAGATCAGCAACACGCCTCGATCTGGATTGCCCCACATCATCAGGTCGGCGTCGATCCGTCCCTTTTGCGCGGGCAGATGCTCGGTGCCATGAAGCCCTTCAATAAGAAGCCGCGCGCCATCGTTCCCGCCCGAGTAAAACCATTCCTGCCCGCGCGGCGCTAGAAAATAACGCTCCAGGGACTTTGGTTCGGGCCAGCCAGGACCCCAATGTTTATCAAATTTCGCCCATTTCCTCATTACCGATCCCTAGCGATCCAAGACCCGTTCCGCATAGTTTGCCTACGTCCCGTCGTTTCCACGAACGTGACGGTTGGATTTCCAAGCTCCAAACCAACGAGCGGTAAGACCTTATCGCAGCTTGGACATATCTCCCTATCCACGTGCACCTCGATGGTTCGTCCGGCCAGTTTTCCGCCCGTCGCTCTGGCGGCTCTTGTAAGCACGGTTGTTTCAGCGTGGAAGAGTGCATCATTCGGCCTGCGTCCGACCTCTTGAGCATTCAAGACATCCGGGTATTTCTCAATCAACCTGTCACGTAATTCCAAGGCGGCTGCATGATCAGCTGCCTCGTACGTAGGTGACGTCGAATTTGAACCGAACACCTGTTGCCCATCAATCGTCGTGACTGTGACGGTCCCGATCTTGCCTCCAAACAAGTCCGATAAGCTGTTGCCCGTTCGATAGGCTTCGATAGCCCGCTTTGCAGCCTCGGCAAGCACGGCTGCAATCGTGCCACGACCAAATCGCGGCTTGTCCGCCCCCGCAACGCGGGTCCACTGGCCGCCGTCGGGATTGCCAGCGGGGACGCGGGGTTGGCTGGGGTCAAAATGCGAAGGGTGCAGCGCCTTGCGGCAGGTGTCCCAGTGGCGGGTGAAGGCGGCGATGAACTTGTCCCAGGCCGCGTCGTAACGGCGTTTCAGGCGCTCCGCTTCCGTGCGCTCCAGGGCGCGTTCGCGCTGGCGCTGTTGTTTCAGCTCGACAAAGGCGCGCCGGATCGAATCGTGCCGCGCCTGCAGGCGCGCAAGTTGCGCGACGAAGCCCTGGCCCTCCGATCGCCGTCGCTTGTTCCGCCAGTGACCGGCGCTGTGGGTTTGTCTGGGCGTGAAAATTCCAGAGTTTGTGATCGGGATGCAGCAGCCGCTCGCGCCAGCGCGCGGCGCCGCAATCCGCGGAGCCTCGCGCATCCGGCCTTACGAAAAGATGCGCATCCGGACGCATCCAACGGCAGCGCTCATGCGCGACCAAATCCTCGAACGTATAGGGCATGGCTACACGCTCGCCTGCCGCGCATTGGGGCTGCGGCGCGCCGCGTCCGCGTTCGCAATCGTGCGCCAGGCGCGCTCGGCGCGACCCGATTTCGTCGCCGCGCGTCGCGCCAGCGATGCGCCCTGCCCTTTCTCCACCGCGCGCACGCGCGCGCCCGCAAGCAGCGGAAAGGTCACGATGGAGATTTCCCACAGGTCGATCTGTTCGAGCCGGCGCACGCGGGTGCGCGGGTCGATGCGGCCGCGTACGGTGCGAAATCCGATGGAGAGGCCGTCGATGGCCCCGGCCCGCACCAACGCCAAGACTTCGCGCGCCCGCGCCACGTCGGCGATCAGCCGGCCGCGCGCGCGCAACCCGCGCGCGTCCTCATAGAGATCGAGCCACACGCCGATCGGCTCGGCGGGATCGTGCTGGAACAACATGGGGATGCGGCGCAGCCCGCGCGTCCGCAACGTTTGCGCGAACGCGCCGGGCATCACCATGTCGCGCGTCGAATCGACCTCATGGAACAGCGAGGCATAGCCTTCGACCGCGCCGTCGCTATCGATCGTCGCCGTGCGGATGGTCTGGTTCGGTGCCAGCATGGCGCTCCCTTCCTTTGCCGGGCGGCAAAGGTCCACGCTTCGGTTGGTGCGAAATTCGGCTTGGCTCAGCGCTTACGGCAGCGTTTCACGCTCGCCTTGCGCTTCGTCGCCGCGTTGCGCCGCGCGGGCGCGCGGCGGCCGATGCGATCGAGCTGATCGAGAAATTCGCGGAAGGCGATCAAACGCGACGGCTGCGACTTGCGCTCGCCATTGAGCGACCGCAGCATGGTATGCAGCGTGTCCATCGGAACTCCTTGCACAAGCGATGAGAGGCGGGGCCGATCACTCCAGCCGATCGCCGCCTTCCAGCGGCGAAAAGCCGAGCATTTCGCGCTTCTCGTTCATGGTCAGGAAAGACGCCTTGCTGACGCGTTCCCATAACGAGTCGCGGTCGGCGCTGAGCGCATCGACGCGGTCGGTGTCGACGATGAGCGCAAGCCCATCGCTGAAACCGGGCCCGAGCCATTGCGCGAACGCCCCGGCAATGCGGTTCGCGAGCGGCAGCACCGTGTGCCGCCAGAAGGCGCGGTTCGCCTCCTGGTAATTGGCGTAGGTGTTGTCGCCGGGAATGCCGAGCAGCATCGGCGGCACGCCGAAGGCGAGTGCGATTTCGCGCGCCGCCGTGTGCTTCGCCTCCATGAAATCCATGTCCTTGGGCGACAGCGACATCGCCTTCCAGTCGAGCCCGCCTTCGAGCAGCAGCGGGCGGCCGGCATTGGCCGAGCCCTGATAGGTGCTTTCGAGTTCGCGCTTGAGCCGCTCGTATTGGCCGTCGGAGAGCACCGCGCCGTCCGGCCCGGCATAGACGAGCGCGCCGGAGGGCCGCGCCGCATTGTCGAGCAGCGCCTTGTTCCAGGCGGCGGCGGCGTTGTGCGTGTCGATGGCGACCGCGGCGGCTTCGAGCGCGCCCAGCCCGTAATGGTCGTCGAGCGGGTTGAACAGCGTCAGATGCAGGATCGGCGGCACGGACCCGGTTTGCTCGAAGCGCACCGTGCGCGACGCCACCGTGTATTCGTAGGCCTGCGCCCAACCGTCCGGCCCCGGCACGACGCGCATGCGGTCCGGCCGCAACGCGTAGAGTTCGCGCACCGCGCCGTCGAGGCTCACCGCCTCGATATAACTGTTGCCGCTGATCAGGAGATAGGCGGTGACCGCTTCGAGAAAGCTCGGCCCGTCCTGGCGCGGATTGGGGCGCGCGAGCAATTCCGCAAGCGGATGCTTGTCGAGCGTTTGCGCGCCTTCGTAGACGAGGAAAGTGAGCGCGCCGACATTCTCCGCCACCAGCTTGATCGCGCGATGCACGATGGCGTTGGCGGCGAAGCCCTCGCGCGCGAGCGCCGCATAGTCGCGCGGCGTCCACCGCGCGCGGCCGGGCGACACAAGCTCGATCAGCCGCGCCGTGCGCGAGGCTTTCCGCTCCGCCGGGCGGAGCAGACGTGCGATCAGATTTTTCACGTGGAAAGCTCCAAACGAAATTGGTCCGGCACCGGAGTCAGTCAACCAAGAGGCGCCGTTGCCCGTCCGACCTTGTCGAGGCGAGCGCTTGCCTTCTGATGCTTATCTTTTTTCGGACCGTGCAGCGATCAGAGCAGTTTTTCCGCCTTACCGAACGCCGTAGGTAATAAAGTCGGCTCGAACATGCTCCTCGATGACGTAATAATCCGTCATTTCCGCGGAACGGTTCGGCGGAATGTCGTCATCATGGAACTGGATGGTCGCGATCCCGTTCAGAAACGTTCGCGCCAACTCATATTGGTTTTCGTCGGCAAATTTATACAGCACATCGGCTCCGCACCAACTCAGATAACATCCAATAGTATACGGACGAGAGTCTGGCATGCCATCACCGATTGCTTGGAAACGCCGTCTCACCGGTTCTTCGCCCGGCTTCGACGGCTCACCCCATCATGTCGCGCACCTTCCTGAAGAAGTAACGATGCCCGCCGGGCCGGAAGTCATAGACCGGACTGGTGCTAGCCCAAATATCCGCCAAGTCCTCATCAGAGTATCGGCCGCTCAACAGCTCATCGAGGAACTGCTTGAGAACAGCCCTTTCCTCCGCAGGCAGCACATTGAAATTGTGCGCGATCCATTCGTCTTCCGATGCCGCTGACCGAGGTCTTGGGTATTCATTACCTCTGGATACATCCCGATCAGTCTGTCGCGCAATTTGATGGCGGCTGCCCGGTCCGCGCCGGTATAGGTCGGCGAGGTCGAATTCGTACCGAAGAATTGCTGTTCATCAATCGTCGTCACGGCGACGGTGCCAATTTTGCCGCCGAACAGGTCCCAAAGGTAGTTTGCTTCTTCGATATGCCTCGATCGCCTGTCTTGCGGCTTGCGC
>JBAPYK010000226.1:0-4837 GCA_049284695.1 Rhodoplanes sp.
GCCGCCATCAAGCAGGCGGCCACGCTCAACGCCTTCGTGCTGGAGACGCCCGAGATCGCACGCGACATGGCGGCGCGCGCCGATGAGCGGATCGCGAAGGGCGAAGGCGGGCCGCTCGAAGGCATTCCGCTCGGCGTCAAGGACATGTTCGCCACGCGCGACGTCCGCACCACTGCCTGCTCGAAAATCCTGTCGAACTTCGTTCCGGTCTACGAGTCGACCGTCACCGCCAATCTCTGGCGTGACGGCGCGGTGATGCTCGGCAAGCTCAACAATGACGAGTTCGCGATGGGCTCGTCGAACGAGACCTCGGCGTTCGGACCCGTGGTGTCGCCGTGGCGGCGCAACGGCTCGGACGCGCGGCTCGTGCCCGGCGGCTCGTCGGGCGGCTCGGCGGCAGCGGTTGCGGCCGAGCTCTGTCTCGGCGCAACCGGCACCGACACCGGCGGATCGATCCGCCAGCCTGCGGCTTTCACGGGGATCGTCGGCATCAAGCCGACTTACGGCCGCTGCTCGCGGTGGGGGATCGTCGCCTTCGCCTCCTCGCTCGATCAGTCCGGGCCGTTCGCGCGTACGGTGAAGGACTGCGCCATTCTGCTCCGCTCGATGGCGGGGCACGATCCCAAGGACACGACCTCGGTCGATTTGCCGGTGCCCGACTACGAGGCCGCCGTCGGCCGCTCGATCAAAGGCATGAAGATCGGCATCCCGAAAGAATATCGCGTCAAGGGAATGGCGGAGGAGATCGAGACCCTCTGGCGGCGCGGCGCCGAATGGCTCAAGGCGGCCGGGGCCGAGGTCGTGGAAGTCTCCCTGCCACACACGAAATACGCGCTATCTGCCTATTACATCGTCGCGCCGGCGGAGGCTTCGTCCAATCTCGCCCGCTACGACGGAGTGCGCTACGGCTTGCGCGTCGCCGGACGCGACATCACCGACATGTACGAGAAGACGCGCGCCGCCGGGTTCGGCCGCGAGGTGCGCCGCCGCATCATGATCGGCACCTATGTGCTCTCGGCCGGCTATTACGACGCCTATTATCTGCGCGCGCAGAAGGTGCGCACGCTGATCAAGAGGGATTTCGAGGACTGTTTCACCCGGGGCATACACGCCATTCTCACGCCGGCCACGCCCTCGGCCGCCTTCGCCATCGGCGAGAAATCGTCCGGCGACCCGGTCGAGATGTATCTCAACGACGTCTTCACCGTCACGGTGAACATGGCCGGGCTTCCCGGCGTCTCGGTCCCCGGCGGCCTCGACGCGCAAGGTCTGCCGCTCGGCCTGCAGCTCATCGGCCGGCCCTTCGACGAGGAGACGCTGTTCTCCCTCGCCGCCGCGATCGAGGCGCAGGCCGGCCGCCTCTTCCCGGAGCAATGGTGGGCGTGAATGAACGCAGAAGCTGACTGGTCGCGCCGGCGGGCGGTCGAGGTCCACGACGAGACGGCCGGCACGTTCGCTGCCGAGTACAGCAGCGATGATGCGTTCGATTCTCCCTTCCGTTACGGCCGCCATCTGATCGATCGGGCCTGGGCGCAATGCGTGGCCGAACTCCCCAAGCAGGCGGAGTGTCTCGATATCGGATGTGGGGTGGGCGTCTATATGGAGCGGTTGTTGGCCGCGGGCTTCGATGTGACCGGCATCGAGCCAAGCGCGGAGATGCGCCGCCTCGCAGCGGAACACGTGCCCGCGGCGCTGGTGTCCGACGGCTCCGTGCTGGCGCTTGCGGCTGGCGAAGCTTCCTGCGACTTCGTCTACGCCATCGAGGTATTCCGCTATCTCGACACGGCCGACAACGCAGCGGGTCATCGGGAAATCGTGCGGGTGCTCAAACCCGGCGGCGTCTATTTCGGAACCTACGTGAACAAATGGGCGCTGGACGGGTTCCGCCAGTTCGCCTGGATGAACGCGACGGCGGCGCGCCTGCGCGGCGTGGCGCAGCGCTACCATGTCGAATTCGAAACGCCGGCATCGATCGAAGCGAAATTGCGCGCGGCGGGGTTCTCGCAAGTAACCGTGCATGGCGCGATGTTCGCGCCGCTGCGCGCGTTGCATAAGGTCTCGCGCAGGTTTGCGCGGACGGTCGCGAGGCGGACCATGCCGCACGAAGACATGCTGTCCGACAGCGCGTGGGGCAGGGCGCTTGCAGGGCACCTGATCGCGATCGCGCGGCGCTGATCGTGCGTTATACCAACCAACAGAAGTTCGAACTCTCTTCTTGTCATTGCCGGGCTTGACCCGGCAATCCATACCCCCTCCCGCTTCGCACCCTCCCCCGCTTGCGGGGGAGGGTAAGGGAGGGGGCGAATGCGGGCATGCCGCATGGATACGCGGGTCAGGCCCGCGTATGACGGGTCAGTAATTTGCGAAGTCGGGTATCAGGCCGCCGGCGCGGTCGCTGACGGCGCTGTCTCGGATAGGGGTTGGCGCGCCGACCCGTCTTGCGATGCCGAGGGCGGGCTTGGTGCGTACGACCCCATCGTGGCGATCTCGATGCGGCCGTGGCTCGCCTGCTCGGCGGCGAGTTCAAGAAACCAGGCCAGGGTATCGAGCTGCTCCCGCCGCCGATAATAGAAATTCGACGGGTGGAACCAGAGGTGAAACACCTCGCCCGTTTTCATCGCGCGACGCAGCCCCATCGACAGCTTTGCGCGCGTGACCGCGGGGAGCACGAAGCGGCGCGCGCCATTGCGGCCGATCAGCAGCATGGAGCCCGGCACGTCGATCAGGCCCGCCCGCGCTTGCGGGGTGACGGAGGGCGGCGGGATCGGCAGCGCCTTGTCGGCGAGGTTGGCGGCCTTGGCGGCCCAGCGGCCGGCGCGATGCGCAGCGCTGGTCCAGCCGACGTCGCGGCCGCGGTAGACGCGCAGCCCCGCGCGCGCGACCGCGTCGAAATTGCCGACCCGGTTGCGCGGGAAGACCAGCGACTGAAACGGCAAGGCGTGGCTGCGGTGAATGTGCTTGGCGAACAGAAGGTCGTCTTCTGCCGCTCGCGCATCGGCCGCCGCAAGATCAATATGCCGGCCGCCGTGGCTGCCGATCTCGTGTGCGGTCTTCGCCCGCACGATCTGCTCGACAATGTCTGGCGCATACCAGCAGCTGACGGGACCGGGGTGCTTCTTAGCGCTCGGCTCGTCGAGCAGCGCGGCAACCATTGCCCACGTCGCTGGCACGCTATGCCGGTCGAACAGCTCGAGCAGCGCCGCACAGATGGGGCGCTCGGCGGTCTCCGCCATGCGTAGGTCTTCAAGGGTAAGCTGATCCCAGACGCCCCAGGCGAGTTCGAGGTCGACGGAAATGGTGAGTTTGCCTTTCATCACGCCTCATGGCCGCTGCGAGCCCAACCACCGGGTCGAGATCGCCCAAGACGAGCTTGCGGCATACAGCAGAATGCGCTTTTTCCGCTTCTGCTGCAATTCGGCGCACCCCGCAAAGGTGAAAGCATGACGCCCGACGCTTTCCGACACAGCTTGCGTAAACGGCTTCCGCCGGAGGCCATTCCGACGCCGCTGCGCGCGTTATGGTGGGCGGCGAAGGGCGATTGGAACCGGGCGCATGAGATTGCGCAGAGCGAAGATGGCGCCGACGCGGCTTGGGTGCATGCTTATCTGCACCGCGTCGAAGGCGATCTCGCCAATGCCCGCTACTGGTATGCCCGCGCGGGTTCTCAGCCTCCGACGACCAGCACCGAGGCGGAATGGGACGCGATCGTGGAGATGCTGCTCGCCGACGCCGGGTGAGCCGCCGCTTTCGGCCAATGCATGGCGCATCGCCTCGCGTGTACGAGCTGGCGCGCTATAGCGTCCGCAGGCTTGACCGGTCCGCACGCACCCCATAGCTCTCGACTAGACCAAGAACGGACAAAGCCATGAACGAAGCCGTGCGCAGTGCGACCAAGAGCAAGTTGATCAGGGGCGCGACCGGGGACTGGGAAGTCATCATCGGGATGGAGGTGCATGCGCAGGTGACCTCGCATGCCAAGCTCTTCTCGGGAGCCTCCACCGAGTTCGGCGGCGAGCCGAACGCGCATGTCTCGCTGGTCGATGCGGCGATGCCCGGCATGCTGCCGGTGATCAACGAAGAATGCGTGAAGCAGGCGATCCGCACCGGTCTCGGCCTGAAGGCGAAGATCAATCTGAAATCGGTCTTCGACCGCAAGAACTATTTCTATCCCGATCTGCCGCAGGGCTACCAGATCAGCCAGTATAAGTCGCCGGTCGTGGGCGAGGGCGAGGTGATCGTCGACATGCCGGACGGCGAGACCGTCCATGTCGGGATCGAGCGGCTGCACCTCGAACAGGACGCCGGCAAATCGCTGCA
Source organism: Rhodoplanes sp. (assembly GCA_049284695.1). Lineage (GTDB taxonomy): Bacteria > Pseudomonadota > Alphaproteobacteria > Rhizobiales > Xanthobacteraceae > Rhodoplanes. The sequence continues at coordinate 4,318 of JBAPYK010000226.1, forward strand.
CGACCAGCATCCGGCGATGTCTTTCGTCGACCTCAACCGGTCCGGCGTCGCGCTGATGGAGATCGTCTCGAAGCCGGATTTGCGTTCGGCCGAGGAGGCCAAGGCCTATGTCGGCAAGCTGCGCACGATCATGCGCTATCTTGGCACCTGTGACGGCGACATGGAGAAGGGCAACCTGCGCGCCGACGTGAACGTGTCGGTGCGCCGGCCCGGCGAGCCGCTGGGCACCCGCTGCGAGATCAAGAACGTCAACTCGCTGCGCTTCATCGGCCAGGCGATCGATTACGAGGCGCGCCGCCAGATCGGCATTCTCGAGGACGGCGGGGTGATCGAGCAGGAGACGCGGCTGTTCGATGCGGCGAAGGGCGAGACGCGCTCGATGCGCAACAAGGAAGAGGCGCACGACTATCGTTATTTCCCCGACCCGGACCTGCTGCCGCTCGAATTCGACCAGCCCTATGTCGACGAGCTTGCAAAGCACCTGCCGGAACTGCCGGACGAGAAGAAGGCGCGGTTCATG
>JBAPYK010000227.1:0-35402 GCA_049284695.1 Rhodoplanes sp.
GACCGCACCCGCGCGCGCCGGCGCCTCCGCCGGCCTCGTGGCGGCGGCGCTGGCGGCGACGGTCTACGCCGCGCATTGCACCGACGACTCCCCGCTGTTTGTCGCGACCTGGTATTCGCTGGCGATCGCGCTCGTGGTGGCGGTGGGGGCTGTGCTCGGGCCGCGGGTGCTGCGGTGGTGAACAGACCGACGCACTCGTGCTAAAAAAGCGGAGGGCCGCTGCGTCGCAGCGCGGTCCTCTGGCGTCGTGAGCATGGCTGAATACCGTCCCGCAGTTGGAATGCTGGCTGGAGCAATCGGCGCGGCGATCGCCGTCGGCGCAATGGAGGCATTGGCGGTTCACACCGCCATACCGCTGATGGTGCTCCCGTTCGCCACCTCCATCGTTCTGGTGATGGGAACGCCGGACGTGGAGGCCGCTCAGCCGCGTGCGTTGGTCGGCGGGCATCTCGTGGCGACGTTTGTCGGGCTGGTCGTGGTGAAGCTTGTCGGGCCGAGCGCGTGGGCGGCGGCGTTCGCTGTCGGACTCGCGATCGCATCCATGCAGCTTACGCGCACCTTTCACCCCCCGGCCGGCATCAATCCGCTGCTCGTCGTCATCAATAACCTGTCGTGGTCGTTCCTACTCGTTCCCGTTGCGGTCGGCTCTGCGCTGTTGGCGCTGTTCGCGGTCGGCTGGAATTCCGCCGTGCGCCGCCAGCCCTGGCCGAAGCAATGGTGGTGACGCGGGCGGTGGGCCGATAAATCGCGAACCGCTCGGGATCGCGCGGCGCGCCGCCGGGATTTACGCGGGCTCCTTCGCGCGCAGCGCGCCGCTTGCGGCCCCGCCAGGGTCAGCCCGCCAAGAGCTCGAGCGGCTGCAGATTGTTGACGGCGTTTCGCGGAGCGAGAAGCTGGTTTGAAGCGAACCGGTCGACGCCGCTTGTAACGGAGATCATCCGATTGACGGGGCAGCGTTTGACTTCTTCCACGGGCCGGGAGACGTAAAGCTCGGCGTGGAGGAGTCCGCGATCTTCCTTGCCTGCGGTGTTGACGCCAGCCGCGTGCAGGAGGCCGAGCACCCCATTCATTTCCTCGCGATCGGCAAACCGCCGTTGGACGAAGGTCGCGCCTTCGAAGCGCTCCGTCTCCAGGCCCTGGCCGACCAGGAACTGGGCGACGCCGTCGTAGGAGAAAACGCGAAGGACGAAGGACGCAACCCAGGGGGCGCGCGGACCGGAGACCGTGTGGCGCGCGATGCGCGCGAACGTGCGCTCGGTGATGTAGCCGACACAGCCGGTGGAGACGATCAGGTCGATGTTTTCCAGCACCGCGCCGAGTTCAGCCGTGGGCTCCAGGCTCTCGAGATCGATGGCGAAGCCGCGATCGATGCTGCCGACGCGCTCGGCGTAGCGGACCGCGCCGCCGGCAATGTCGAGGCCGACGACGCGAATATGCTGACGCTTGGGCCAAGACAGGAAGTAGTGACGATCATAGTCCTCAAGCTGCTGCGACGTCAGATTCTCAAGATCGGCGATGTGATAGCGCGCATGCAGCATGTCCCAGGAAATCGGGTATTTCATCAAGGCGCCGTTGACGCCGTAGGAGCAGCCGAGATCGAGAATATTGATCGGCGCGCCCTTGATCTGATACCGCGCCTGAATCAGTTGCATGAAAACCGGGTGCGCCAGATGCGGAAGCATATAATCCAATGAGCCGAGGACCCGGTAGTACATCCTCGGATCGGCCTGAACGTAGAGTTGGCTGAAATCTGCTCGGTTTAGTTTGGCAAAAGAAATCGCACTCAGTCCGTGCGCCACAGACATCGCTTTAGTCCCCCGCCCCTCGTTTATGTATAATTGTAAATTAATGTGGCCGAATGAGGGAGTAGACGGCAATTTGGCGGCGGCGCGGCGCTGGCTTTCTGGCGGCAAATGGCGGCGGAACCCTGATCGGCCGCGGACGGCTCGGCGTCAGCCCTGGCGGCGCGGCGGCCGTCAGGCGAGGCTGATTCGCCGCCGCAACCCCAGTCGAGACGCGCCCCGATCGGACTGCGGCGATGTTCCTTGGCGCCGCGCGCCGATGTACCCAATTGTCGTGACGCGAATTCGATTCGATGATCGCTTGCCGCGCCGGGTTGGCAATCATAAGGAGCCGTCCGATGCCCCGACCTTTTGCTGCCGTTCGAGTGCGTGACCTCAGTGCGGAGGAAGTCGCTGCTGAACTCGCCGCCGGCCGTATCCTTCTTGTCGACGTGCGCGAGCCGCGCGAAACCGCGCAGGAGCGCATCCCCGGATCAACGCTGCTCCCGCTGTCAGCCTTCGACCTCACCGCAATTCCCGATCCAAACGGACGCGAAGTCGTATTCTCTTGCAGGACCGGTATTCGCTCGGTGCGGGCCTCGGAGATTGCGCAGGCGGCGGGGTTGCCCTATCGCTCGCATCTCGCCGGCGGCATCGTCGCTTGGAAAGCGGCGGGACTCCCGACCGAGACGTGAGCCAATCGCTAACCGCGCCGGTGTGCGGGGAGATCAAGGAGACGACATGCGGGTGATCGTGGTGGGAGCGGTGGTCTTGGCGGCGCTTGCGGCGTCCGGATCGTCGGCGAATGCGTGGCGGCGCGCCTGGTATCCCTGGTGCGCGTGGCTATCTACCGGGATTTATGACGACTGCTCTTACGCAACGCTGCAGCAGTGCGTCGTGTCGATACGCGGCGTCGGCGGCACGTGCGGCGTCAATCCCTATCCTCCGCCCCAATACGCGGCGCGCACACGGCCGCGGCGCGGTTATTACTACAAGTAAGCGCGCCGTCGTCGCCAATTGTCGTCGGCCGGGGAGAAATCGGCGCATGCGACCGTCCATCTTCAGGCTTGCCGGCGCGTTGCTGGCGCTTGCGGCGTTTGTCCCCCCTACGCACGTCGCTGCGCAGGAGCGGATCGTCAATGTCTACAACTGGTCGGATTACATCGACCCGGGCGTGCTCGAGGACTTCACCCGCGAGACCGGCATCAAGGTTCGCTACGACGTCTTCGATTCCAACGACACGCTGGAGACCAAACTGCTCGCGGGCCGATCCGGCTACGATGTCGTCGTTCCGAGCGCCAATTTTCTCGAGCGCCAGATCAAGGCCGGCGTGTTCCTTCCGCTCGATAAGTCGAAGCTGCCGAACCTCGTGAATATGTGGCCGGAGATCGAGCATCGCGTCGCCACCTATGATCCGGGCAACCGTTACTCCGTCAACTACATGTGGGGCACGGTCGGCATCGGCTACAATGTCGGCAAGGTGCGTGAGATTCTCGGTCCGGAAGCGCGCATCGATAGCTGGGACATCGTGTTCAAGCCGGAGAACCTTGCAAAGTTCAAAGACTGCGGCGTGCAAATGCTCGATTCGAGCGAGGATATTCTGCCGGCGGCGCTCAACTATCTCGGTCTCGACCCCAATTCGACCGACCCCAAAGAACTCGAGCGCGCGGCCGCGCTGCTTGCGCAAGTGCGGCCTTTCGTCCGCAAATTTCACTCGTCCGAGTATCTCAACGCGCTTGCCGGCGGCGAAATTTGCCTCGTGGTCGGCTTTTCCGGCGACATCAAGCAGGCGCAGAAGCGCGCCGCGGAAGCGAAGAACGGCGTCGAGGTCGGTTACGCGATCCCGCGCGAAGGCGCGCAAATGTTTTTCGACAACCTCGCAATCCCGAAAGACGCCCGCAGTGTCGAGGAGGCGCTCGCCTTCATCAATTATCTGCAGCGGCCCCAGGTCGCCGCGAGGAACACCAACTTCTTATCCTATGCGAACGGCAATCTCGCGAGCCAGAAATTCATCAATCCGGCAATTCTAAATGACCGCGGCATCTATCCCGACGCGGCGACGATGCAGCGCCTGTACACGGCGAAAGCCAAAGACGTCGCCATCCAGCGGATCATGAATCGACTGTGGACCCGCATCAAGACCGGACGGTGAGCGGGGCGGACCAAGGGCCTCGGCGTCACTTTGTTGGCCGTCTCAGCGGTAATGACGCGAAGCCTGCCGGCGTCTTCCGACGGCAGCGCGCGCCCGCGGATTGAGCCTCACGCGATGCTCGTCGCGGTCACGACGGGCATTCACTACGATCACGCGACCGTTTCGGTGCGCGTCGAATCGCTGTGCTGAACGCCTTCGGTGAACCGGCGTCGGAAGGCCGAGGCCCGTTGATCGGCCGCCGGCTGATAGACCACGCTGTAGCGCCTGAGCGCGGCGGCGAATGCGGCGGCATCGGATTCCTTTTTTATTTCGAACGCATCGAAACCGGCGCGCGCGAGAAATAGAAACTGGTCGCGTAGCACTTCGCCGGTCGCCCGCACCTCTCCACGGAATCCGTAGCGCTCCCGCAGCAGGCGCGCTTGGCTATAGGCCCGGCCATCGCGAAAGGTGGGAAACACGAGGGCGACCAGGGCCAATCGATCAAGATAGGGCGCGAGCTCCGAGATATTCCGATTGTTCGGCCAGATCACGCCGACCGGTGCGCCGCGGTCCGCGAATTCATCGCTGGCGGCGAGAAAGCGTTCGGCTGAAACGAGCGTCGGAAACTCATCGGGAATGGGGGCGTCATCGCGCACGCGCACGAAGGAGTCTTCCACGCGGCGCCCCGCCTTAATGAACGGCATAGACACGCTCCTTGAATGGCTCGATGCCGACACGCGCAACGGTGTCGATGAATAGTTCATCCGGTCGCTCGCGCAGCTCGAGATAAGCGGCGACAATATCCTCGATCACGTCGGCGACTTGCGCATAAGGGACAGCGGGACCCAACAACTCGCCGAGCTGCGCGCGTTCGTCGGCCCGCCCGCCAAGCGTGATCTGGTAGAACTCCTCGCCGTTCTTTTCGACGCCGAGGATGCCGATATGGCCGACATGATGGTGGCCGCAGGCGTTGATGCAGCCGGAAATATTGATGTGCAGCCGGCCGAGATCGCGCGCGAGATCGGGATTGCGGAAGCGGCGCGTCAATTCCTGCGCGACCGGGATCGAGCGGGTATTGGCGAGGCTGCAATAGTCGAGCCCCGGGCAGGCGATGATGTCGGAGACGAGCCCCACATTCGGCGTCGCGAGCCCATTTCTGTCGAGCGCGCGCCAAATCTCGGGCAGGTCGCGCTGCGCGACATGCGGCAACACCAGATTTTGCTCGTGGCCGACGCGAATTTCGCTGAACGAGAAACGATCGGCTAGGTCGGCGACTGCGTCCATCTGCTCGGCCGTGGCGTCGCCCGGCGGCTCGCCTTCCGGCTTGAGCGAGAGCGTCACGATTGCATAGCCCGCGACTTTGTGATTGGCGACGGCATTCGCAAGCCAGGCGGCGAAGCGCGAATCCGTCCGGCGCAACGCCGCGACTTCGGGCGGATCGTCGGTAAGCGGCTGGTAGCGCGGATAGCAAAACCGCGCGGCGACATCGGCGACCACGGCCGGATCGAGCGCGAGCGCGCCGTCCTTGATCGAGCGCCATTCCGCCTCGACCTCCTCGGCGAAGCGTTCGGGCCCGAGCTCATGCACCAGAATCTTGATCCGCGCCTTGTAGATGTTGTCGCGCCGGCCGTACTGATTGTACACGCGCAGGATCGCCTCGATGTAGCTGAGGAAGTCCCGCTTGGCGAGGAATCGCCGGATCACCTTGCCGATGAACGGGGTGCGCCCGAGCCCGCCGCCGACGCTCACCTCGAAACCGGCCTCGCCGGCCTCGTTGCGATAGAGCCGCAAGCCGATGTCGTGCACTTTGATCGCAGCGCGATCATGCGCGGAGGCGGTGATCGCGATCTTGAACTTGCGCGGCAGAAACAAAAACTCGGGATGCAGCGTGGAATGCTGGCGCAGCACCTCGGCCCAGATGCGCGGGTCCTCGACCTCGTCGGGGGCCGCGCCCGCCCACTGATCGCTGGTGATGTTGCGCACGCAATTGCCGCTGGTTTGCATGGCGTGCAGTTCGGCGGACGCGAGGTCGGCGAGCACGTCAGGCATCTCGGAGAGCTTGATCCAGTTGAACTGGATGTTCTGCCGCGTGGTGAAATGGCCGTATCCACGGTCATAGCGACGCGCGACGTGCGCGAGCACCCGCATCTGTTCGGATGACAGCGTCCCATAGGGGAGGGCGATGCGCAGCATATAGGCGTGGAGCTGAAGGTAGACGCCGTTCATCAGGCGCAGCGGCTTGAACTCGTCCTCGGTGAGTTCGCCGGACAGCCTGCGCGCGACCTGGTCGCGAAACTCGGCCACTCGTTCGTTGACCAGTGTGCGATCGAACGCGTCGTAGGTATACATGTCAGGAACCGAAATGACCCGGCAGATCGAATGTGGGACCGTCGACGCGGATGCGTTCGCGCAAGTTTCCCGGCTGAGAGCGCCCGTTCGGATCGAGCTCGACCGGCGCGACATAGGGGCCAACAACCAGGACGTCTTCGGCGACCGCCGCGGCAAGCAGTTCGCTCGCCGCCGGCGCGGTCGTCGCGACCGCCGCTTCCGCGATCTGCGTCGTCCAATCGCCGCGCGCTCCGCGATACACTACGACGCCGTCCGCGAGGCGGTTCGCGGTGATGACGACCGGGCCGGTGATCTTCAGCTTTTGCTGCAGCGGCGACGTCATGCGGCGATCTCCAATATCTCGGTCGGGTCGGCGCTCGCGGCAGCGACGCCAGGAACGACATTTACCGACAGGCCCGCTTGCCGCAGCCGGCAGAGAACGGCGCCGGTGAGCGCCTTGCGGCTATTGAGGCAGGCAACGCTTCGGCCGGCACGCGCATGCTCGGCGAGGAGGTCGGCGACGGCGTCTGGACGAATTTCTGGCTGGCCGCACCGCCTGCCGATGACGATGCGCTCGGCGTCGCGGCGCGCGCGATCGAGAACCGCGAGAGCGACTCGTTCGTCGTAAACGATCACGTCGGCGTTCTGCAGCGCCTGCAACGCACGCAAAGTAAGAAGATCCGGCTCTCCCGGACCGGCGTCGAGGAGATAAATGAGCCCGGTGAATTGCTCCGGCATCGCGCAGCTTTCCACCGCTTGGGCGAGCGCGGCTTCGGCCTCGTCCAAGCGTCCCGCGAGCGCCGCCGAGCCGATGGGGCCGTCCACCACGTGCTCCCAGAATCGCCGCGCCGAGCGGGAGCCATGGCGCTTCTGCGCAAAGCGCGTGCGGAACCGGCCCAGCAATGCCGCGAGATCGCCGATGCGCGCCGGCAGCAGCGCCTCGATCCGCTCGCGCAGCCGGCGCGCCAGCACCGGCGATGCGCCGCCGGTGCCTACCGCGACCACGACCTCCCCGCGATCGATGATCGCGGGGAATATGAACGTCGACAAATCCGGCCGATCGACCACGTTGACGGGGATGCCCGCGGCGCGCGCCCGCGCGGCAACGGCCTCGTCGATTGCATCTCCGGCGGCGCTGACGACGGCCATGTATCCGGAAAACTTCGCCTGCATCGGGTCGGACGCGACGATCTCGACCGAAGCCTGCGAGGCCCGCGCTTTCTCCGGCGCCGCGGCGGCAGCGGTCTCCGCGCGCTCCGCGCCGGCGTACCAGCGAACGCGGGCGCCGGCCGCACGGAGAAGCCGAAGCTTGGTTTGCGCCTCGAGCCCGGAGCCGACCAGGGCCACCGTTCCAGCGGCGACGTCGAGAAACACGGGGAGAAAACGCATCCGACGGGATTCCGGGTTGATGAGAAGCTTTTTCTATATGTGGTTAGTTATACGGCTGTAAATAGAGAAATATTCTATCAATTTAATGATCCGGCCCAGACAAATCGCCTCCGAAACCGGCCGGGCGGAGAGCCAATTTTCGCTCTTCCTGTCTGTTTGAATGAAATCCGCCTGAGCGCTCCTCGCCACCAGCCGGAAAGGCTGGCATGATTGCGAGTCAGCAGCCGCGCCGGCCGTCGCCCAATCTCATCGCCATTCGGTGCAGCAAGAGCCAGCTCCGCCGCTAGCGAAGGTCGGCCTATATTCATCCTGCCCGCTATTCATCCTGCCCGAAGTTTTTTGCTGGCCGCGAGGCGGAGAAGGAGCATTTTGCATGGCCACCTCCTCTTTCGAAAGCGACAAGCTCATTCGATTCCATCACTGCGACCCGGCCGGCATCATCTTCTATCCACAGTACTTCATTCTCTTCAACGAGCTGGTGGAAGACTGGTTCACCAAAGGTCTCAACGTCAGCGTCGCCGATCAGGTCATGAGAGACCGCGTCGGCATTCCCATGGCGCGCGTCGAGTGTGACTTCCTTGTGCCGAGCCGGATAGGCGACATTCTGCGTTTTGTGCTGCAGGTTGTCCGTATCGGGCGAAGCTCCATGACGTTGAGGATCGAGTGCCGCGCCGGTGATGAGCTTCGCGTCAAGGCGCAGCTCACCGTGGTGTTTGCCTCCCTCGAGACGATGCGATCGGTCCCCATTTCGGCGGACCTCAGACAGCGGATCGAGTGCTTCTTGGAGTGCCGTCCGGAGAGCTGACGATTGCGCTCTACATCAACACCTACCACTATTTCCTGCCGGGATCGGCGCGGATGAATCTGAAATGACGCGTCGCGACCAACCAGACCATGCGCTCCTTGAGGCCGTCAGCGATCAGCGACCGGTATGCGATCACAACATTTGCGCGAGCCGACGGTCAGCCATGCAGGCGTCAACTCCTCAGCGCAGAGGGTCGCGGCTGCGGTCTTTCATCACGAAAGCCGCGCCGGCGGCGAGGGCAGCGCCGAACATGAGAAACCACGCCGGAGCGAGGAGGTCGCCCGTCGCGCCGATCAGGGACGTCGCCACAACCGGCGCTGTGCCGCCGGCAATGCCGATGCCGGTATTAAAGGACACCGAGTAGCCGCTCATGCGGTATTCGCTCGGAAACAGCTCGACCAGCATCGCCGGCGCCGCCCCCATGACCAATGCGAGCAGGAAGCCGAATGCGATCTGCGCCAACGCGTAGCCGGCGGCCCCGCCTGCCTCCGCGAGCGTGAAACAACCCAACGCCACTCCGCCTTCGGCGACAAATGCAGCGATGAGCAGGGTGCGGCGTCGAACGAAACGGTCCGTGAACCAGCCGGCAACCGGCACCACCAGCAGCGCCACCGCTTGGGCGGCGGTGTTGATCTGCAGGGCCAGGCTTTCGGTGATACTTCCGAATTCGCTCGCATAGACGGGCAGAAACACCATCGTCACGTAGTTGACGATGCCGTAGCCCGAGGTGAACAGCACCGCATAGACCATGGCCCGCGGCGCCTGTGTGAGCGCCTGCTTCAGCGGGAGAGGGTCGTCTGTTCGCGCAGCCTGAGGCTGATAGCCGCTTTCACGCAAGCGCCTGCGCAGGAAGTAACCGCCCGCGGCGATGATCCCGCCCAGCAAGAAGGGAATGCGCCAAGCCCAGCTATGAAGTTGCTCGGCGCTCGCCAGAGTCACGGTCGCCGCGGCGACCGCGGCCGCCAGCAACATTCCGGCGGTCGAGCCGAAATTGGCAAAGCTTCCGGCAAGTCCGCGCCGGTGTCGCGGCGCCGTCTCGACGAGGTAGCTGACCGAGCCCGTGAACTCGCCGCCGACGGAAAAGCCTTGCACGACGCGCAGCAGGAGCAGCAGAAGTGGCGCGCCCACACCGATCGTCTCATAGGTCGGCACAAACGCAATCGCCGCCGTGGCGAGCCCCATCAGCACGATGGAATACACGAGGACAAAACGCCGGCCGAGCCGATCCCCGAGATGTCCCAGCACCACGCCGCCGATTGGGCGCATGGCGAAACCTGCCGCGAACAGGCCATAGGCGCCGATCAGCGATGCGATGCGATCGTCCGCGGGAAAGAAATCCGCCGCCAGAACCGGCGCCAGTAGGCCGTAGACACCGAAATCGTACCATTCAAGCAGATTGCCGCCCGCCCCGGCGCTCAACGCCGTCGCCGACATGCGACTCTGGTCGGCCGGCCCGGAAGTGACCGGCTCGGCAATTACTGTGTCCACCGCATGGTCTTGGCGTTGCGTCATGTGGATCGAGGTCTTCCGCGCCGTTGCCGGCCCGTTCGTCTCCAAAGCGGACGTGTGACGTTACCACGGTCGTTGCCTGTCTAGCGGCTTGGAGGCGCCCGGGGGCTGTAGTTTGTGGAAACCGGCGGAAGGGTCCCCTATGTGATGTCTGCGGAAATGATTCAGGAAAGATAGTTGATCGCGAGCAAGCCGATGGAGGTTTCATGCCGAGGCTGACCGGAGTGCTCGAAACCGTCCTTTACGTGGACGATCTGGATCGGGCGCGCTCGTTCTACGAACGGCTATTCGAGCTTCCCGTTCTATATTCGGACCGGCGGATGTGCGCGTATGACGTGAGCGGTGGCGGTGTCCTGCTGCTTTTCCAGCAAGGCGCATCGACCAAGGCCGTCGAGATGCCTGGCGGCGTTATTCCGCCGCATGACGGGCGTGGCCCCGCACATATCGCGTTTTCGATCGCTGCGGACGGCCTTCCGGCATGGGAGAAACGCTTGGCTGACTTCGGGATCGAGATCGAGGCGCGGATGACTTGGCCGCGCGGAGGACGCAGCGTGTATTTCCGCGATCAGGACCAACACTTGCTCGAACTCGCCACACCAGGTTTGTGGCCCGGCTATTGATGCGAGCATATCCGCAGTGCCGATGGCCGCCCAATCTCATCGCCAGCGTCGATGCAGCCAGAGCCACTGCTCGGGATGCTCGCGCACCCACGACTCGACGATGGAGGTGATCACCTGCATGGTGCCTTGCACGTCGATGCGGCCGTCGGCGTCGCGCGCGGGCGTGATCGCGTCGGTCATCTCGCCGCGGAATCTCCCCTCGGGCAGGCGGATCATGTGCACGCCGTGGATTGGGCATTCGAGCTGACGCGCCAGCATGGCGATCAGCGGGTTGGCGCGGCATTTGCGCCCGAAAAAGGTCACCTCGACGCCCTTGGTGTCGTGCTGGTCAACCAGCATGGCGACGTGCCGGCCTTGCTCGAGCGCGCGGGCGAGCCGGATCGGCGTATCGAAGCGGGTCGGCACCAGCGTGCCCATCGTGACGGAGCGGACGGAGATCACCGCGTCGGCGACCGCGCCGATATTCGGGCGGCGATAGACGATCATGGCGTCGAGGCCGAAGGCGGCGGCGACGACCGCGGGCACCTCCCAATTGGCGAGATGGGCGGTGAACAGCAGCGCCGCCTGTCCGCCGTCGCGCAGTTGGCGGTAGCGCGCGATGTTCTCGGCGTCATAGGCGACGTAGGGGAGGTTGAGCGGATCGCCGGTCGTAAACCGGTCGAGATGGGCGAACTCGACCGCGACGCGCCCGAGATTGTCCCACACGCCCGCAAGAATCGTCTCGATCTCCGCCGGTGATTTTTCCTGAAACGCAGCCGCGAGGTTGGCGCGTCCGGTCTTGTGTTCGGGCAGCCACGGTCCGACCCGGCGCATCAGTGCGCCCATCGCGTCGCTGGCGCGGATGCGGTCGAACCGGCGGACGGCCGCAAACAGCGGCCTGATCGCGAGCTTAGCCGCGATATGCGTGGCGCGATCAGCCTTTTCAGACAGATAGCGGCGCAGCTTGCTGAACGTTGTCTTCATCGCGCGGCGGTCAAAACGTCACGATGACCTTGCCGAATACTTGGCGGCTCGCCAGCCGTTCGAGCCCCTTCTCGAAGTCGGTGAGCGGCACGGCGGAGTCGATGACCGGCGTGATGCCGTTCGCCATCTTTGCCAATGAATCGCGAATATTGCGCATGCTCGCGCCGAACGAGCCGATGATGCGGTATTGCTGTTGAAACAGCTGCATCAGGTTGAGCGTCGTGGTCGGCCCCGAGGTCGCGCCGCAGGTGACCAGCCGCCCGCCCCGCTTGAGACACAACAGCGAGCCGTTGAAGGTCTCCGCCCCGACATGCTCGAACACCACGTCGACGCCCTTCTTCTGGGTGAGCTTGCGCACCGCGCCTTCGAAGCGGTCGGTGCGGTAGTTGATCACGTGATCGGCGCCGAGCGCCTTCGCCTTGGCGGCCTTTTCGTCGTCGCCGACCGTGGTGATCACGGTGCAGCCGATCGCCTTCGCCATTTTGATCGCCGCAGTCCCAATGCCGGAGCCGCCGGCATGCACCAGGATCGTCTCGCCCGGAGCGAGCTTGGCGTTGTCGAACAGCATGTGCTCGACGGTGGAAAATCCGATCGGCGCGCAGGCAGCGTCGCGCAGCGACACGCCAGGCGGCACGGGTATGACGAGCCGCGCGGGCAAATTGAGACGCTCGCGCGCAAAGCCGTCAACGTGAAAGCCCATCACGCCCGCAACGCTTTCGCACAGATTGTCGCGTCCCTCGCGGCAGGCCTTGCAGACGCCGCAGGTGAGCGCGCCATACATGACCACCGGATCGCCCGGTTTGAACGCGGTCACGTTCGCGCCGACTTCGGCGATCTCGCCCGCGGCCTCCGCGCCGACCACCAGCGGGTATTTCCGCTTGGCAAAAGCCATGCCGCGATAGCCCCAGAGGTCGAGATGGTTCAGGGCGATCGCCTTCACGCGCACCTGCACCTCGTCCGGGCCGGGCGGCGGCGGGTCGGGTAGCTCGGATAGTTCGAGCTTGCGGTCGGCGACGAGGGTAAGCGCACGCATTCGTTGGTCTCTGCTCACAACTTATCCTCGCCCGTAAAACGGGGGAGGGGGACCATGCGAAGCATGGTGGAAGGGGTAGGCGAAAGCCAGAACGCTCGCCCCCTCCACCGCCCTTTGGGCGGTTCCCCTCCCCCGCTAGCGGGGGAGGATGATTCGCTTGCGCAATCCGCGCACGGAAAATTGGCTACCTATTCCACGAGGAAAGTCCGCGGTCAGCGGTGGATGCCTATCGCCGCGCCAAGGCCGCCGTCAACCGGGAGCACCGCGCCGGTGATGTAAGAGGCGCCGGGCGACAACAGAAACGGAACGATCGCGGCGACTTCCTCCGGCGCGGCGAAGCGGCGGATCGGAATCTGGCTCTCCATTTGCGCGCGATACTTCGCATAGGGCGCCATGATCGCGGTATCGATGAAGCCGGGCGCGATGTAATTGACCGTGACGCCGCTGCGCGCGGTTTCGATCGCGAGCGTACGCAGATAACCGAGCATGGCGGCTTTCGTCGCGGCGTAAATGGAATTGCCCTGGTTGGCCTGCAGCGCAGTGAGCGAGCCGATGGCGACGATGCGGCCGTCGCGCGCGCGCATCATCGGACGGACGATCGCGCCGACGAGGCGGGTGAACGACCAGAAATTCACCTGCATCGTCGTCTCGGCCTTGGCCTGGTCGACCATCATCGCGAGCGTGTCATAGCTCTGGCCGGCATTATGCACGAAGGCGGAGTGGGGCGCGTCCGCCTCAAGCGTTTTCGCAAAAGCATCCAGCGCCGTTCTGTCGGCAAGGTCGAGGCGGTGAGCGGCGAAAGCCTGGCTGGGGTGCGCCGCGGCAAGCTCGCGCAGGATTTCTGCTGCTTCGGCCTCGGCGGAGCGATAGGTGAAGGACACGTCATGCCCCGCCGCAGCGACCGCATGTACGATGGCGGCGCCGAGTCCACGTCCGCCGCCGGTGACAAGCACGCGCCGCTTTTCTACCGCAGCCGCCATCATGCCGGTTCAAGGCCGACGACCACGGCGACATTCTGGCCGCCGAACCCGAAGGAGTTGGAGAGCGCGTGCTTGACCTTGGCGTCGCGCGCGACGTTCGGCACGACGTCGAGGAGGATCGCCGGGTCAGGCACGTGGTAATTGATGGTCGGCGGGATGCGCTGGTGCATCAATGTGAGCAGGCTGAAGATCGCCTCCACCGCGCCGGCGGCAGTGATCGTATGGCCGACCATCGACTTGTTGGATGAGATCGGCACTTGCTTCGCCCGCTCGCCGAACACCGCGGTGACGCCGAGGCATTCCATCTTGTCGTTTTCCGGCGTGCCGGTGCCGTGCGCGTTGATGTAGTCGATGTCCTCGGGCTCAAGGCCGGCATCGGCGATCGCATTGCGCATGCAGCCGATGATCGGCTTACCGTCCGGGCTGGTGCGGGTGCGATGGAACGAATCAGCGAGTTCGCCGCAGCCCTCGATGACGCCAAGGATGGGTGCGCCGCGCGCGCGCGCCGCCTCGTAGCTCTCCAGCACGACGGCGCCGGCACCTTCCGCCATGACGAAACCGTCGCGGTTCTTGGAGAAGGGCTTGGCCGCGGCTTCCGGCGGATCGTTTGCGGTCGACAACGCCGACAGGAGAGAGAATCGGATGAGGTTTTCGGGGTTGACCGTTCCATCGGTGGCAATGCACAGCGCCGCCTCGGTCTCACCGCGGCGGATCGCCTCGAGGCCGAGTTGGATCGCGCTCGCCCCCGAGGCGCAGGCGGTGGTGAGCGAAATCGGCATGCCTTGCGTGCCGAACTTGTCCGCCAAGTGGGTCCCCACCGAGCCGAACACGAAGCGGTCGTAATAGCGTTGGTAACGTCCCGTTGCGGCGGCGCGCAGGAGGTCGTCGTAATGGATCTGGTCGTTAGCGCCGGAGGCGATGGCGAGTTCGGTCCGTTGCGGCCACTCGATCTCGATCGGCGGAACCGCCAGAAACAATGGACCCGGGAAGCGGCCGCGGCCGCCAATCTTCGCCTGGGCGACTGCCTCCTCGCCCGCCATCTCGCCGAGCCGCTCCGTCAACGCGGGGGCGTTGAACGGCTCGACCGGCACGAAATCAACCGTTCCAGCGATCCGCGTCTTCATCGCCTCGGTCGAAAAGCGCTGGACGCTGCGAATGCCGGATTGGCCGCCGGCCAGCTTGGTCCAGTTCTCATCCGTGCCGGCGCCGAGCGAGGTAACGATGCCCATGCCGGTGACCGCCACAACCGGACGGCCGGCTTTATCGCGCAAAGACGCCATGACGATTCTCCTCTCCGGCCCGTGCTGGAGCCTGGTCCGCTCGGGTTCTTCTAGATGCCGCCTAGCCGCCTATTCCTGCACACGGGAATGCAAGAGTCACTCTCGTCATCCTCCGCGAAAGCGGAGCATCCAGTAGCCACAGCGCCGGCTTAAGATAGTCAAGCCGTGCGGTCGATACGATCTCCGGCGTCTACCGGATCTTCCGCTTGCGCGGACGATGACGAAATCGGTTTACCCCTAGCGGACCGCCTCGACCAAGGCGAGCCCTTCGCCGCGGAAGTGGCCGACCGAGGTGACGATGACCCGGTCGAGCGCGCCTTCGTAAGACGCCTCGACGCCTGACCCGTCGCAAGGCGGAAACAATTTTCCGTGCGCGACCGCAAGCGCCGCAAGCGCAATATTCATGGGGAATTGCGGCTCCATGCCATGCCCGACATGGGTGCCGGTGGCGCGCACCGGCAGGCCACGGGCCTTGAGGAAATCGCGCTCTTCGCCGGTGGCGGGTTCCGCCCCCGTCGCTCCGGACAGAACCGCGGCGCCCGCGCCGTCGGAGGGCAGTGCATCCCACATGCGTGCCAGCGTCGCATCGATGGCGCCCGGTTCGCGATGCGACCAAGCGCTCTCCACCGTCGACAGCCGCGCCAAGGGTTGCGCGCCGCGCCGCTCGGCATGGCCGCGCTCTTCGAGCACGAGAAAGGCGCCGAGCGAGGCAAGCGCGAAACCGCCTTCGGGCGCGCGTTCCCACACCGGGCGGAACGTGTCTTTGAGCAGGTAGCCGCCGAACTCATAGAGCATCAGCAGGTCTTTGCGCTCGGCGTTCATCGAGCCGCCGACCAGCGCAATGTCGCTCTGTCCGGCCGCGATGCGCGCATGGGCGATGCGCACTGCTTCCACGCCAGCAGCTTCCTCGCCCATGAAGGTGCGCGAGGAACCGATTACGCCGTGCACGATGGAAATGCTGCCGGCGAGCAGATTGGAGAGCTGCGCCAGGAACAGGGTCGGCCGCAGGTCGCTCAACAGGTGCTCGTTGAGGAAGCGGCCTTTGTTGTCCGCCTTAATGAGCCCGGTCACGATCGTGTCGTCCACCCCGAAATCGCGCTCGCCCCCGCCCGCGGCGACGATCATGTCCATGCGGCCGAGCAGCTCCGCATTGCCCTTCGCGCCGGCCGAGTCGAGCGCAAGGCCTGCGGCATAGGTGCCGTAGCGCTGCCACGGCTCCATCTGGCGCTGATCGCCCTTCTTCGGAATCTGCGCATCGAGACTGATCGGCGCGAGCGGATGCACGATGTAGGGTGCGAAGTTGGTCGCATCGAAGACCGGATTGCATTGGTTCAGGCCGCGCCAATGGGCGTCCGCGCCTTCGCCCAGGCACGAAATGAGGCCGACGCCGGTAATCCAGGTCTCACGCGGTCCTTCAGCCATGTACGTCAACCATCGACGGCCGCCTCCATCGGGAATCCGATCGACCGCGCTAGGCTGTCCATGCTGGCGCGGAAACTCTCATTGGGGAACGGCACGATCCGGAACGTGATCTCCGCTCCGCAGACGGCCTTTCCCTCGACCTCGATCGACGCCCGCGTCACCGCGTAACCGGAGCCTTCATGTACGAGGCCGGCCGAGATCAAGAGCGACTGGCCGGGGGTGACGAAAGTCCGCAGCTTCGCCTCCTTCACCGCGGCGAGAAACGGCATGCGGGTGAAGCGGTTGAGCGCGATCAACAGCCAGCCCGAGGATTGCGCCATCGCCTCGATCAAGAGCACGCCCGGCATCAGCGGCAGGCCGGGGAAATGGCCCTCGAAGACCGTGCTTGCCGTGGGCACCTTAGCTTCGACTCGGATCGTCTGCTCAGCGCGGTCGAAGCTGACAATGCGATCGATAAGCTGGAAATACTCGAGCCGCATGAAAGGGCGATTAGGCTCCCTTGGCGGCTACGAGCGAATCGATCTGAGTGCAAAGATTGCCGAGCACGAAATACTGATCGGTCGTCGCCTTGCCGTCGTTGACCTCTTGCGTCCACTCCTCCAACGGGAGCTTGATCCCGAAGGCCTTGTCTATGGCAAAGGCGATGTCAAGGAAATCCAGGCTGTCGATGCCGAGATCGTCAATGGCGTGGCTCTCCGGCTTGATCTGCTCGCGCGGAATGTCGCATGTCTCGGCAATGATATTGGCGACAGTATCGAACGTCGATGACATGGCAACTCTCTGAATGCCCCTAAATTTTCGCCCCGCACGCAGGACGCGTGCTTCCCCGCCGGCCGCGCGCGGGGCCGGTTCGCTCTCTCTTCGTTCCGGTCCGTATAGCCAAGAGCCACCGGAAGCGCAATGCGCGCCCTCGCCTTATAATTTTCGGCCGGGGACAACCGCTTGCGCCGGACGGGGCTCCCAGACCCCCCAAGACTGAATTCGGGGGCATGACGCTTCGTTGCCGAGACCGCGCGGCCAACTCGGGGGGTGCCGGCCTGCGAGACCGCGGCAGGCGCTCGATCCCGAGCCGGTTGCCTTTCGCCTTTGTCGGTTGTGAGATTCGGCATCGCTAAGAAAAATGAAGCCAATGCAAGTACCAAAAGGCTTATCAGCTAATGACCTCCAGGAATATGATCGTAATCTTCGAATCTTGCTGAAGGACGTCCGCGCTTTTGGGGCTATATTAACCGACGTGCTGACTCTTGATAAGAGATCCGAAGGACAGCTGTTATTTTGCCGGAATTTCCATCAATTAGCGGCTCAGTTGAAGATACGAGTAAAGCCGGGCGATGAAGTTTTCTGGCCGCCAGCGCCGGTAGATATGTCCCGGACACCATCAAAGTAATTCTAAGACAAAAGCGCTCACGCCTTCCCATATCCGCCCGCGGTCGGGGACTGGATGATGATCGCCTCGCCCGGCTCCAAAATGGTCGCGTCGCAGGCCTTAAGCTTTTCCATCCGGTCGTCCTCGCGGCGCACCCAGTTCTCGCCGGCCTCGCCCGCCTCGCCGCCCGCAAGGCCGAAGGGCCGCACGCGTCGGTGGCCCGATAATATCGTACACTCCATGCGCTCCAGGAAGCGAATGGTGCGGCGGATGCCGTCGCCGGCATGCCACTTGCCGCGCCCGCCCGAGCCCTTGCGGATGTGGAAATCTTCGAGCAGCACAGGATAGCGGAATTCGAGCACCTCGGGGTCGGTCAGCCGCGTATTGGTCATGTGCGTATGCACGGCGTCGGCGCCATCGAAGCCGGGCCCGGCGGGCGAGCCTGAGCAGATCGTCTCGTAGTATTGATAGCGGGCGTTGCCGAAATTGAGGTTGTTCATCGTGCCCTGCGCGGCGGCGAGCGCGCCGAGCGCGCCGAACAGCGCGTCGGTCACCGCCTGCGAGGTTTCCACATTGCCGGCGACCACGGCGGCGGGATATTCCGGCGACAGCATCGACTGCGCAGGGATGATGATGCGAATCGGCCGCAGGCAGCCGCCGTTCATCGGAATGTCGTCGTCCACCATGACGCGGAAGACATAGAGCACGGCGGCGCGCGTGACCGGCTCGGGCGCATTGAAATTGTCCGGCTGCTGCGGCGACGTGCCGGTAAAGTCGACGGTCGCTTCGCGGCGCTCCTTGTCGACGGCGATCCGCACCTTGATCACCGTTCCCTGGTCCATCTCGTAGGAGAATTCCGAATCGTGCAGCCGGTCGATGACCCGACGCACGCTTTCGGCGGCATTGTCCTGCACGTGCTTCATGTAGGCTTGAACGACGGGGAGGGTGAACTGCTCGACCATGCGGCGCAGCTCGAGCACGCCCTTCTCGTTGGCGGCGATCTGCGCCTTGAGGTCGTTGACGTTCTGCAGCGGGTTGCGGACGGGATATTTCGCCTTGGTGAGCAGGTCGTACAGCGCCTGTTCGCGAAACCGGCCGCGCTCGATCAGCTTGAAATTGTCGATATAGACGCCTTCCTGATCGATCGTCGTCGCGTGCGGCGACATCGAGCCCGGCGAGACGCCGCCGACATCGGCGTGATGCCCGCGGCTCGCCACCCAGAACAGGATGCGCGGATCCGCTGGTGATGCTGGGTTTGGACTCACCGCTGCGAGCGCAGCAACGTCTTCACCTCCCCCTGGAGGGGGGAGGTCGCCGCGCTGAGCGCGGCGGGAGGGGGTGAATACGACGGTGTCGGGATGGTCACCCCACCCCGGCCGCTCCGCGGCCCACCCTCCCCCTCCAGGGGAGGGTGGGTCGGTCCGTGTTGATTGCTCGAACACCGGCGTGCAGACGGTGATGTCGGGCAGATGCGTGCCGCCGTTGTAGGGCGCGTTGATGGCGTAGACGTCGCCCGGCGCGATCGCGCCTTTGTTCTCGCGAATGATGGTCTCGACCGCCCGATCCATCGAGCCGAGATGCACCGGCATGTGCGGCGCATTGGCGACGAGGGCGCCGTCGCCGTCGAACACCGCGCAGGAGAAATCGAGCCGCTCCTTGATGTTCACCGAATAGGCGGTGTTCTGCAGCACGACGCCCATCTGCTCGGCGATCGACATGAACAGGTTGTTGAACACTTCGAGCATCACCGGATCGGCCTCGGTGCCGATCGCATGCCGCCGCTCGAGCGGCACGACGCGCCTAAGCACGAGATGGTTTTTCTCGCTCACTTCGGCGCGCCACCCGTCCTCGATCACGACCGTCTGGTGCGGCTCGATGATGATGGCCGGGCCCGGCACGCGATGTCCCGGTGCAAGCTGGCCGCGCTCATAGATCGACGCGTCGTGCCAACGGCCTGTGGAATAGAAGCGGCTGCGATGCGCCGGCGCGGGCAGAGACCCGTCCGTCTTATCGTGCAGAGGCTCGGCAAACTTGGCGCCGCCGCCCACCGCCTCCACCGACACCGCCTCGACCACCAGCTGTTTTGCTTGGTCGATAAAGCCGAAGCGCGCCTTATGCGCGGCTTCAAATGCGGATTTCATGTCGGCAAGGCTGGGCTCGTTCACCTCCCCCTGGAGGGGGGAGGTCGCCGCGCTGAGCGCGGCGGGAGGGGATGATTCCTCCAAAGCGCCCTTCACCCCACCCCGCTCGCCGACGCTGCGCTTCGGCTCGCGACCCTCCCCCTCCAGGGGAGGGTCGATAGATAAGGCTGGAATCTCCAGCGCCGTGTCAGTGCCGGCGTAGCGGATATGCGCACGCACATGCACAGAGATATCGGTCGGCGCGACGCCCTGGCCGATCACCTCGTCGCGCGCTTCCGCGCCCAGCCTCGCGCCGGCCGCGGCGATCGCCGCGAGCGCCGCATCCCCGAACGGTTCCTCGATCGCCTGTTGGCGGGTCGCGCGAATGTCCGCGAGTCCCATGCCGTAGGCGGATAACAAGGACGAGAACGGGTGGACCAACACCGTCGTCATGCCGAGCGCGTCGGCGACGAGGCAGGCGTGCTGGCCGCCGGCGCCGCCGAAGCAGTTGAGCGCGTAGCGCGTCACGTCATAGCCGCGCTGCACGGAAATCTTCTTGATCGCGTTCGCCATGTTCTCGACCGCGATCGTGATGAAGCCGTCGGCGACCTCTTCGGCGGAGCGGCCGCCGCCGACCTCGCGCGCCAGCGCAACGAACGCCTCGCGCACCGCGACAGCGTCGATTGCCTGATTCTGTTCCGGACCGAAAATCCGGGGGAAGAACTCCGGGATCAGCTTGCCGACCATCACATTGGCGTCGGTGACGGCAAGCGGGCCGCCGCGCCGATAGCATGTCGGGCCGGGATCGGCGCCCGCCGAATCGGGACCGACGCGGAAGCGCGCGCCATCGAAATGCAGGATCGAGCCGCCGCCGGCTGCGACCGTGTGAATGAGCATCATCGGCGCGCGCATGCGCACGCCGGCGACCTCGGTCTCGAAGGCGCGCTCGTATTCCCCGGCGAAGTGCGACACGTCGGTCGAGGTGCCGCCCATGTCGAAGCCGATCAGCCGATCGAACCCCGCTTCGCGGCCGGTTTCCGCCATGCCGACCACGCCGCCCGCCGGCCCCGACAGGATCGCGTCCTTGCCCTGGAACAGCTCGGACGCCGTCAGGCCGCCCGACGACATCATGAACATGAGCGCGACATCCTCCCTGCCACCCTCCCCTGGAGGGGGAGGGTCGGCCGCGAAGCGGCCGGGGTGGGGTGACTCCGATCGCTTCGCGTTCACCCCCTCCCGCCGCGCTGCGCGCGGCGACCTCCCCCCTCCAGGGGAAGGTGAAGAGGACACAATGCGTATTGGCGAACTCAACTCCTGCGCCACCTGCGCCACATACCGGCGCAGAATCGGCGAGAGATAGGCGTCCACCACCGTGGTGTCGCCGCGGCCGACCAGCTTGATCAGCGGCGAAACCTCGTGGCTCACCGAGACCTGGGAAAATCCCATCTCACGCGCAAGCTGCGCAAGGCGTTGCTCGTGCGCGGGAAAGCGGTACGCGTGCATGAACACGATTGCGACCGCCTTGATGCCGTCGGCAAGCGCACGCGTGAGCTCGGTGCGCACGGCGGCGAGATCGGGTTCACGCTCCACCGTCCCGTCGGCGCGCGCGCGTTCGTCCACTTCGACGACACGCTCGTACAATAGTTCCGGCTTGATGATTTGGCGGGCGAATATTCTCGGGCGCGCCTGATAACCGATGGCAAGCGCATCGCGAAAGCCCTTGGTGACGACCAGCAGGGTGCGCTCGCCGCGCCGCTCGAGCAGCGCATTGGTCGCGACCGTCGTTCCCATTTTGACGGCCCCGATGCGCTCGATGGGGATGGGATCGCCCCGGCGCAGGCCGAGCAGGTCGCGGATTCCCTGCACGGCCGCGTCGCGATAAGCCTCCGGATTTTCCGACAGCAGCTTGTGGGCGACCAGCGTGCCGTCGGGCCGCCGCCCGATCACGTCGGTGAACGTGCCGCCGCGATCGATCCAGAAGTCCCAGCTTCCGACAGCGGCCGTGTCAGGCGTTTTGAACGTCATGCCGGCTCCGGCTGAATGTTCTTTCCGTCATACGAAAGCCCGGAGCGCGGCTGTTCGGAATCCATATCCGCTGTCCGCAATATGGATTCCGGGGTCGCGGCTGCGGCCGCCCGGATTAAGGAAACCGTCATCAGGCTGCGCGCCCAGGCGTCAGCTCTGAACAGGCGGCAGGCCGTGGACCAACTTGCGAAACGTTTCGCCGCGATCCTCGAAATTCTTGAACTGGTCGAACGAAGCGCAAGCGGGCGACAGCAGAACCACGGGGTCGGCCGCCTCCGACGCAGAGGCTTCCTCCGCCGCCGCGGCGACGGCGCGGTCGAGCGTGCCGACGATTTCGTAGCGCACGCTGCCTTCCAGCGTCTTGGCGAACTGCGGCGCTGCCTCGCCGATCAGATAGGCCTTGCGAATGCGCGGAAAGAAGCCGTCGAGCGAGGCGATGCCGTCGGATTTAGGTCGTCCGCCGGCGATCCAATAGATATCCGAGAAGCAGGCGAGCGCGCGGGCGGCCGCGTCCGCATTGGTGGCCTTCGAATCGTTGACGAACGCCACGCGGCCCTGCCGGCCGACCTCCTCGATGCGGTGGGCGAGCCCGGGATAGCTGCGCAAGCCATCCTGGATGGTATTCGGCGCGATGCCGAGCGCAAGCGCGGCCGCCGTCGCGCAGGCGGCGTTTTGCGCGTTGTGCGCGCCGCGCAGCGTGGGAATGCCGCCGATGAGCGCGATTTCCTGGGTCATGCCACTTTCGGCGCGGAGAATGCGGTCTCCCTCGACAAAGATGCCGTTGTCCAGCGGGTGCCGGATCGAGACGCGCACCACCCGCCGGCCCGAACGTGCGACGCGGTCGGCGGCGGCCTGGCACCAGCCGTCGTCGACGCCGATAATCGCAGTTCCGTTCGTCTGCACGCCGGCGACGAGCCGCTCCTTGATGCCGGCATAATTCGCCATGGTGCCGTGCCGGTCGAGATGGTCTTCGCTGACATTGATAAGAATGCCGACGGAAGGATCGAGGCTCGGCGCAAGTTCAATCTGGAACGACGAGATCTCGATGACATGCACGCGGCCAGGGTTCGGCGGCGCGAGCGACAGAATAGCGGTGCCGATGTTGCCGCCGAGCGCCACTTCCTTGCCGGCGGCGGTGAGGAGATGGGCGGTGAGCGCCGTCGTCGTCGATTTCCCGTTGGTGCCGGTCACGGCAATAAAGGGGGCGTCGGGCGCATGACTGCGCCGCTCGCGGCAGAACAGCTCGATATCGCCGATGACTTCGACGCCCGCGGCGCGCGCAAGCTCAACCGTCCAGTGCGGCGCCGGATGGGTGAGGGGAACGCCCGGCGCGAGCACGAGCGCGGCAATCCGCGACCAGTCGATCTTATGCAAATCGGCCGTGGGAATGCCGGCGCTCGTCGCATATTCGATGCGTTCTTCGCTGTCGTCCCAGCCGATCACGTCGGCGCCGCCGGCGAACAGCGCGCTGCTCGTCGCGAGGCCGGAAATGCCGAGACCGAAGATCGCGACCTTCTTCCCGGCGAAGGTGGTGACGGGAATCATGCAGGTGCTCCAAAAGCCGGAGGGCTTGTGTGTGCCTATCTCAATTTCAGCGTCGAGAGCCCCGCCAGTGCAAGAACGACCGAAATGATCCAGAAGCGAATCACGATCTGCGGCTCCGTCCAGCCGAGCTGCTCGAAATGGTGGTGCAGCGGCGCCATGCGAAACACGCGCTTGCCCGTGAGCTTGAAGGAAGCGACCTGCACGATCACCGACACCGCCTCCAGCACGAACAAGCCGCCGATGATGCCGAGCACCATCTCGTGCTTGGTGACGACCGCGATCGTGCCGAGGAGTCCGCCGAGCGCGAGCGAGCCCGTGTCGCCCATGAAGATCGAGGCGGGCGGCGCGTTGAACCAGAGGAATCCCAGTCCCGCCCCGAGAATCGCCGCGCACAGCACGGTCAGTTCGCCTGCGCCGGCCACGTAATTGAGCTGCAGATATTCGGCGAACACGTAGTTGCCGACCACCCAGGAGATGGCCGCGAAACTCGCCGACGCAATCATCACGGGCACGATCGCAAGCCCATCGAGGCCATCGGTCAGGTTCACGGCGTTGCCGGCGCCCACGATGATGAACGTGCCGAAAACGACGAAGAACCAGCCGAGGTCGATTGCGACGCCCTTAATGAAGGGAAAGGCGAGTGCAGTGGCGAACGGCGGACGGCCGAGATTGGCGAGCGCGATGCAGGCGACCGCGGCGATCAGGCATTCGAGCGCAAGCCGCATCTTGCCGGGAAAGCCCGCATGCGACTGTTTCGTCACCTTCAGATAGTCGTCGTAGAAGCCGATCAGCCCGAAGCC
This sequence comes from Rhodoplanes sp., assembly GCA_049284695.1. Lineage (GTDB taxonomy): Bacteria > Pseudomonadota > Alphaproteobacteria > Rhizobiales > Xanthobacteraceae > Rhodoplanes. The sequence continues at coordinate 24,098 of JBAPYK010000227.1, forward strand.
GAGAGTAACGAAGAGCACCACCCAGACGTATGGGTTGGCCGGATTGGCCCACAGCACCGTCGACATCACGAGGCCGCTGAGGATCATCAACCCGCCCATAGTGGGCGTTCCCTTCTTGGTCACGAGATGGGATTGCGGGCCGTCGGTGCGGATCGGTTGGCCCTTGCCTTGCTTCGTGCGCAGCTTGGCGATGATGATCGGGCCGAACAGGAAGACGAACACCGCAGCGGTCACGATCGCGCCGGCGGCGCGGAACGTGATGTAGCGGAACACGTTGAACACGCCCACCTTATCGGAGAGTTCAGCGAGCCAATAGAGCATCGGTCTGCCTGTCCTCAGCCTTGCGCCGGAATGCCGTCCCCGGCCGCGTGGGGGGAATAGCGTCGCACCAGCGATTTGACGATCGGGCCCATGCGCGAACCGAGCGACCCCTTCACCATGATGGCGTCGCCGGCGCGCAGCGCGCCGGCGACCTCCGCTTCGAGATCCTCGGCGGTCGCCGCATATGCGCCGCGACGATTGGCGGGAAGCGCCTCCCACAACGCCGCCATCAACGGGCCGGCGCAGAATACGAGGTCGATCGTATGGGCGGCGATCGGCGCGGCGAGTTCGCGGTGCAGATCGGCGCCCGCGGGGCCTAGTTCGAGCATATCGCCGAGCACGGCGATGCGCCGCCCGCGCGGGCCGAGCGGGGCGTCACCAAGCAGCGCGAGCGCCGCCCGCATCGAGGTGGGGTTGGCGTTATAGCTCTCGTCGATCAGGAGCGCGGTCCCGCCCGGCACTTCGATTGGCAAGCGCACACCGCGGCCGGGCGCTGGCGTCTGCTGGGCCAGCGCGAGCGCGCCGAGGGCGAGATCGGCGCCGAGCAGGCTCGCGGCGGCGAGAACGGCGAGCGAATTGAGCACGAGATGACGGCCCGGCGCACCGATCCGATAGGCGACGCGGTTGCCCAATATGTCAGCCTCGACTGTCGATCCGTCCGATTGAACGACACACTTGATCAGGCGCGCCTGCGCGCGCGCGTGCTCGCCGAAACCGACAATATGGGCGATGCCCGCCTGTGTCGCGCGCCGCTTCAGCCGGGCGAAGTAAGGATTGTCCCGGTTGAGGACGGCGGCGCCGCCCGGCTCGACCCCGAGAAAGATTTCGGCCTTGGCGTCGGCGATTCCGGCGATGCCGTCGAAGAACTCGAGATGCACCGGCTCGACGGCCGTCACGACTGCGACATGCGGGCGGACGAGCCACGTCAGTGGCGTGATCTCGCCTGGGTGATTCATGCCGATCTCGAACACGCCATAGCGCGCGGTCTCCGGCATGCGGGCAAGCGACAGCGGCACGCCCCAGTGATTGTTGAACGACGCGGAGGAGGCATGCGTCTCGCCGTCGGCGCGCAGCGCGAGCCGCAACGCCTCCTTGGTCGAGGTCTTGCCCACCGATCCGGTGATGGCGGCAATCTTCGCGTTTGAGCGAGCGCGAGCGGCGCGGGCCAGATCGCGCAGGGCTTCGAGCACGTCGGCGACGACGAGCAACGGCGCATTGGCGGGAAGGGCCGCGCGCTTCTCGGCGGCGACCACCGCGAGGCCTGCCCCCTTGTCCAAAGCCGCCGTGACGAAGTCATGCCCGTCGTGACGGTCGCCGGCGATGGCGAAGAAGGCCTCGCCCGGCGCGATCGTCCGGCTGTCGATCGAGATGCCGATCACGCTCGTGGGCGGAGCGTTCGCTCGCTCGGCTCGCATCGCGTCGGCCATCTGATCCACCGTCCAGAGCGGCGTTGTCATGCGCTCTTCTCTCGTAGCGCCGCCGCGATCGCTTCGTGGTCGCTGAAGGGCAGGGTGCGTCCCGCAATGGTCTGGCCGGTCTCGTGCCCCTTTCCTGCGACCAGCAGCACGTCGCCCGCGTCAAGCTCGTCGACCGCATGCTGAATCGCCTCGCGCCGGTCGCCGATCTCGATGGCGCCGGGCGCGGCGGCGAGAATCGCGGCGCGGATGGCGGCCGGCTCCTCGCTGCGCGGATTGTCGTCGGTGACGATCACGCGGTCGGCCTTTTCCGCCGCGATCGCTCCCATCAGCGGGCGCTTGCCTTGGTCGCGGTCGCCGCCGCAGCCGAACACGACGATGAGCCGGCCTTGCGCATAGGGCCGCAGCGCCGCGATCGCCTTGGCGAGCGCATCCGGCTTGTGGGCATAGTCGACGAAGATCGGCGCGCCGTGACGGTGGCCGACGAGTTCGAGCCGGCCCTTCGCGCCCTTGAGGCCTTCCAGTTCGTTGAACACCGCGGCGGGTTCGCAGCCGGTGGCGATCGCTTGACCGGCGGCGACAAGCGCATTGTCCACTTGGAACGCGCCGACCAGCGGCAGGCGGACGCGATGGCTCGCGCCATCATGATCGATCTGCAGCGTCTGGGAGAATCCATCGATCGCGCAATCGACCAGCCTGATGTCGCGGCCGCGCCGCCCCACGGTCAAGACGCGGTTCGTGCGTCGCGTGGCGGCGGCGACGAAGGTTTCGGCATGGTCGTGATCGACGTCGATCACCGCGATGCCGTCCTCGCTCAGAAGGCGTTCAAACAAGATGAGCTTCGCCTTCAGATAAGCCGCGAAGGTGAGGTGATAGTCGAGATGATCGCGGGTGATGTTGGTGAAGCTCGCGACCGCGATGTGCACGCCATCGAGGCGGTGCTGATCGAGACCGTGCGAAGACGCTTCGAGCGCGAGATGGGTAATGCCCGCGTCGGCAAGCTGCGCCAGCGTCTCGTGCAGCTCAATCGGATCGGGCGTGGTGAGCGCGCCATAACGCTCTTCGGTCGGAGTCACCAAGCCGACCGTTCCGATACTCGCCGCGGAGAACCCGAGCGCGCTCCAAATCTGGCGTGTGAAAGCGGCGACCGAAGTCTTCCCGCTGGTGCCGGTGACGGCGGCGATGACGCGGGGCTGCCGCCCAAAGAATTTCGCTGCGGCAAATGCCAGCGCGCGCCGCACGTCGGGCGTCAGCACGAGTGCGACATCGTCAGGGAGCGGCTCGGCGGGAGCACGCTCCGCGAGAATGGCGACCGCGCCCGCGGCGAGCGCGGCGGGAATGTAGCTCGTCCCGTCGGCCTTGCTACCCGGCACCGCCGCGAACAGGAAACCGGGTTTGACCGCGCGGCTGTCGTCGCAAACGCCTGCAATCGAACGCGACGCATGACGCTCTTCGCATCGTGCGTCGGCCTCGAGAAGATCGTGCAACTGCATGCTGATCCCGCGCTAGCGCCGGGGCTGCGCCCTCGGCGTCACCGGTTTAGAGCATTTCGATGGCCAGTGTGAAGCGAATCGCGGCTGAAAAGCGGCAGCCGCGCGCCGCCAAAACCGGAACGTGCAGGCGTCGCACCGCGCTGTCGCCCCTCACCGGCGCTCCTTCATGGTGGCAAGGATCAACCGGTCCGCGGGCGGCAGGTCGAAACGCGGCTTGACGTCGAGCATCGGCGCGATGCGGGCGATCACCTTGGCGGCGGTCGGCGCCGCGTTCCAACCCGCGGTGGCGAAGCCATGCGTCTCTGGGAGCGGCTGGGGCTCATCGAGCATGATCAGCACGAGATAGCGCGGGTCGTCGGCAGGCATGACGGCGATGAAGTCGCAGAGCAGCTTGTTCTTGCTATAGCGGCCGCCGACTACCTTTTCCGCCGTGCCCGTCTTGCCGCCGACGTAGTAGCCGGCGACGTCGGCTTTCGCGCCGCTGCCTTTCTCGGCGTTCAGCCGCATGAGATAACGCATGGCGACGCTGGTCTCCGGCTTGATCACGCGCTTGGCGACGGCGCGCGCCTCGTCCTCGCTGCGCTTGAGGAAGGTCGGCGGGATCAGATAGCCGCCGTTCATCAGCGCGCCGAACGCCATCAGCGCCTGCAGCGGCGCGACCGACAGGCCGTGCCCGAAGGCGATGGTGACGGTGTTGAGCTCGCCCCAGCGCTTCGGAACGATCGGCTCGGCGCTTTCCGGCAATTCGGTACGCAGCCGTTGGAGCTGTCCGATCTTGCGCAGAAACGCCTTGTGTCCTTCGACGCCGACCGCGAGCGCCATCTTGGCCGCGCCGATATTGGATGAATAGGTGAAGATCTCCGGAACCGTCAACACGCGGTGCTGGGCGTGATAGTCGCTGATCGAGAACTTGCCGTAGCGGAGCGACCCGCGCGCATCGAACGATGAATTAAGGGTCGCCTTGCCGGCGTCGAGCGCCATCGCCACGGTGAGCGCCTTGAAGGTCGATCCCATCTCGAAAACGCCGGTGGTGAGCCGGTTGATGCGATTGGGGTCGAGCGCCTCCTTGGGATTGTTCGGATCGTAGTCCGGGTGCGAGACCATGGCGATGATTTCGCCGGAACGCACGTCAAGCACGACGCCGGCCGAGGCCTTGGCTTTGAACTTCTCGGCGGCAGCCGCGAGTTCGTCGCGCAGCGCGTGTTGCACGCGCAGATCGACCGCAAGCTCGACCGGCTTCTGCTGCCGGTCGGAGGCGAAGCCCGCGAGGTGCAGATCGGCGAGACCGCGGTTGTCGAGCCATTTCTCGATGCCCGCGATTCCCTGGTTGTCGATATTGACGTGGCCGATCAAGTGCGAGATTTCGCGGCCGTTCGGGTAGACGCGCTTGTTCTCGTTGAGGAAGCCGACGCCGGGAATGCCGAGTCGATGCACTTCACGTTGCGTCTGTGGCTTGACCTCGCGTTTGAGCCAGGCGAAGCCGCGCTTCGAGCCAAGCCGTTCGCGCAGTTCCGACGTATCCAGGTCCGGTATGACCGCGGTGAGGAGTTCGACCGCTTCGTCAACGTCGATGAGACGCCGCGGCTCGGCGAACAGCGAGGGGACTTTAACGTCGGTGGCGAGGATTTCGCCATTGCGGTCGAGAATGTCGGGGCGGGCTGTCGCGACCGCGTCGCTCGAACCGACTCGTCGCGCGACATGACTGTCGGGGGCGACCGCAAACAGGACGAGACGCGCGGCGATCACGGCATAGATGAGAGTGAAGCAGAGTATGGCAAGCCCAATTCGCGCCCGGGTCTTGCGCGCGCGGTCGACGTTATGTCCGTAGAGCAGCGCTTGCGCGATGCGGCGCAGCAGCGGAACGCGCGGCGCGGTCGTCTGGGCGGCGTCGGCGGTGGGATCGAGCGCGCTCATCGCTTACCTCGCCCGCGTCGGCTGGCGGACGCTTCCGGTCGTGACCGCGGCCGGCGCGGTCTTCGGCCTGTCGGAGGCGAATGTCTCGATTTCCGGTTCGACGGAATCGGATGTCCGCAGTGGAATTGCGTCGATCGTATCGACCTGCAGCGGGTCGAACGCCTTGAGCGGAAGATAGTGGTCCGCCAGGCGCTGAATGCGCGTTGGATTCTCCAGCTTCGCGGTTTCGGCGCGAAGAGCGGCGATCGCGTCGCGCTCGTGCGCGATCTCCGTTCGCAGCTTGGCGACGCGCTCTGCTTCCACGGTGGCGGCGACCTTGATTTTATAAACATAGGCCGCAGCAAGCACGAGCGCGGCGGCGACGATCAGGTTGAGCACGCGCATCTCAGCCTCCCCGCGTCAGCGCCGCGAGCGTCGGCAGCCTCGGGACGGCCGGCAGGTCGGATACACGCGCTGGCGCATCGGTGCGTTCGGCGGCGCGCAGCTTCGCCGAGCGTGCGCGGGGATTGGCGGCGATTTCGTCCGCTTCGGGCGTCACCGGACGCTTGGTCAGTACGCGGAAGGTTGCCGGTGTGCGCGGGGTGTCCGGAAGGTGACGCGACACGCCAGGCGTTGTGCTGCGGTCGACGAGAAATGTCTTGACCATGCGATCTTCCAGCGAATGGAACGCGACGACGACGAGCCGTCCGCCAGGCTTAAGCACCCGCTCCGCCGCAACGAGTCCGTGGGCGAGTTCGCCCAACTCGTCGTTCACGAACATGCGCAGCGCCTGAAAAGTCCGGGTAGCCGGGTGAATATCGCCCGGTCGCATGCGAACGATGCGCGCGACGATTTCGGCGAGCGCTCCGGTGGTGCGGATTGGCTGTTCGCTGCGTGCGCGCAGGATCGCGCGGGCGACGGCGCGCGCGTGGCGCTCCTCGCCGAGCGTCGCGATGATCTGCGCAAGATCGCGTTCGGATGCCGCAGCGACGACATCGGCGGCGGTCGGCTCGTCGTCGCCCATGCGCATGTCGAGCGGTCCGTCGAATCGGAAGGAGAACCCGCGCTCCACGCTGTCGAGCTGCAGCGAGGAAACCCCGAGGTCGAAGACGACGCCGTCGGCGCGGCCGGGGCCGCCCGCGGCCTCTTCGAGCGCGGAGAAGCAACTCTGCATCAGCGTGAGCCGCCCGTCCGCTGCGTCGACCAGGTCGGCGCCGAGCGCGATCGCGGTGCGGTCGCGGTCGAGGCCCAGCACATGCACGTCATCGGCGGCAGCGAGGATCGCACGCGTATAGCCGCCGCCGCCGAAGGTGGCGTCGATATAAGAGCCGTGGCTGCGAACGGCGAGAAACTCGACCATCTGCCGGGCAAGCACGGGAATGTGACGAGCCGGTCCGCCAGCGACACCCGCTTGGGTGCCGCGGCCCGTCATCATTCCCGCGCTCCGTCGCCCGGAGTCCCCCGCTCCGAACCGAGCCGCTTTGTCAATGCGCGCACCGCCATCGTGGCCTTCTCCAGATGCGCACGGAACCGTTCCGGCTCCCAGATTTGGAAGCGGTTGCCGAGACCGACAAACGTGACCGAATCGCCGATTCCCGCATGGGTCTTCAACATGTCCGTCAAGACAACCCGGCCCTCGCCGTCGATCTTCAACGTCTCGCTTCGTCCATAGAGCGCGACCAGCAATTCCTCCCGCTGTTCCGAGTACGGCGCGTATCGCGAAATCAGGCGCTCGATGTCCGCGAGCAGGGCCTGACCGCCGGCATCGATCGCGGGCTGGTCGAGACTCGGGTAGCAGTACAAACCTTCGAACCCTCCGCGGGATAACACCGCTCGAAACGCCGCCGGGATCGACACCCGCCCTTTCGCGTCGAGCCGCGACGTGCAGTTCGCGACAAACCGGTCCATACTCATCCACACACCGTGCCAACCGGTTGGTGGGGCGAGACCGCGAACTGTCAGGTCCGGGCGTCTGGCCCAAGCCGGGTTGGCACTCTCCCATTGGGATGAATTGGGATATCATGGGCTTGTATGGGCGTCAACGGAGGCAAAATCGCCGGCGATACTCGCTCTCGCGAGACTGTTTGCGATTAACCGCTGTTAAACTTAAAGAAACGTTTCTTGACCCTCACGATCACACCCAGCCATGCGAATAGCGCTCATTAGCGACATTCATGCCAATCGCGAGGCCTTTGAGGCGTGTCTCGACCACGCGCGGCGCAACGCGATCGACGAATATGTCTTCCTCGGGGACTATGTGGGCTATGGCGCCGATCCCGGCTGGGTCGTTGATTCGGTCATGGCCCACGTCGAGCGGGGCGCCATCGCCATCCTTGGCAACCACGACGCCGCGGCGGTTGGCCAAGTCGCGGATATGAATGAAGACGCGGCGACCGCCATTGAGTGGACCAAGACCAAGCTCACCCGGACGCAGAGCGATTTTCTCAGCCGGTTGCCGCTCACGGCACAACGGGGCGGCTATCTATACGTGCATGCAAATCCCGTCGCGCCCGCGGATTGGGGCTACGTCGCCGACCTCTATTCAGCGTCGCGTTCGCTGGTGGCGACCCAGGCGCATGCGACCTTTTGCGGCCATACGCATGTGCCGGGCCTGTTCCATATGTCGATCACCGGCAAATTCGCCGGCTTCGAACCGATCGACCGGGTTGAGATTCCGCTGACCCCGCGTCGCCGGTGGCTTGCGGTCATCGGCTCGGTGGGCCAGCCGCGCGATCATAATCCCGCCGCCTGCTACGCGCTGCTCGACGACACCCACGACGTGTTGACTTACATCCGTGTGCCCTATGACATCGACACCGCGGCCAAAAAAATCCGCGATGCCGGCCTCCCGATCGGGCTGAGCTACCGCCTGTATCAGGGATATTGAGCAGAGGCATCGCGTTTGCTGAACGGCCGTCCTCTCCAAGTCGGTGACGTCATCGACGGATTCCGCCTCGACGAGCAGCTTGATTCGGGCGGCATGGCCGACTTCTGGCGGGTCTCGCATGCCGGGGTCCGGCTCCCGCTGATCATGAAAATCCCGCTTCTGCGCCAGGGCGAGGACCCGTTGACGATCGTCGGCTTCGAGCAGGAGCAGATGATCCTCGCGAGGCTCACGGGGCCGCACGTGCCGCGCTTCGTCGCCGCCGGCGATTTCGAGCGCCCTTACATCGTGATGGAGCATCTCGCCGGGCAGGCGCTCGCGACCTTGGTTGCGCCGTTGCCCGCCGACGAAATCGCGCGCATCGGGGCCAAGGTCGCTGACGCGTTGCGCGACATTCATCAGCAGCATGTCATTCATCTCGATCTGAAGCCGAGCAATATCATTCAGCGCGACAACGAAAACGTGGTGCTGATCGACTTCGGCCTGTCGCGCCATCTGCAGCTTCCCGACTTGATCGGCGAGGAGTTCGACAGCCCGGTCGGAACCGGCGCCTATGTCGCGCCGGAACAGGTGCGGCGCAGCCGCGATGATCCGCGCAGCGACATCTTCGCGCTCGGAGTGATCCTCTACCTCTTGGCGACCGGCGAATATCCGTTTGGCCAGCCGGAGCGCGAATCCGAATGGCGTCGGCGGCTGTGGCGCGATCCACTGCCTCCTTGCTGGTGGAATCCGGACGTGGCGCCATGGCTGCAGGAGATCATTCTGCGCTGTCTCGAAATCAAGCCGAACGCCCGCTACGAAACCGCGGCGCAGTTGCGATTCGCGTTGCAGCATCCTGACGACGTCGTGCTCACCGAGCGCGCTGAACGACGCAGCCGGGACGGCGCGGCGACCGTCTTCATGCGGTGGCTCGCCAATCGCAATGCACCGCGCATACGTGCACGCGACGCCGCCGGCCTGCTTGATCGGTCGCCCATTATCATGGCCGCGATCGATCTGTCGCCGGAGGCCGAAGGATTGCGCGAAGCGCTTGTCGTCGCGCTTCGCCGCGTGCTGGCGACGGAACCGACCGCGCGGTTTGCCTGCGTCAACGTACTGAAGACCTCGCGCATCGCGCTCGATCCGATGCAGGACGCCCAGGGACGCAATCCGCATCTGCAGCGCTTGGTCGAGTTGAAGCACTGGTCGCGTGTGCTGCCGGTCGCGGAAGACCGCATTACCTATCACGTATTCGAGTCGCCCGATCCCGCCGCCGCGATCATCGAATATGCGCGCAATAATAATGTGGACCATATCATAATGGGCGCGCGCGGGAGTTCGCCGCTACGCCGTTACCTCGGCAGCGTTTCCTCCGAAGTGGTTGCGCGCGCGCCGTGCACGGTAACGGTCGTGCGGCAACCAGTCGCTGCGCTCGATTCATCTGACGAGCAAGCGGCAACGTCGCTCAGCGGAACTGAGCAGAGCGACATGGGTTGAGCCAATGCGGACGCTTGAATGCGTCCTGTCATGTCCACCGACTGGAGGCACTCGGAAATGATTCGTACTCTCATGGCCGCAACGGCCGTGAGCGGTCTACTATTGTCGACCGCTCTCGCCGAAACGCCCGCCAATCCCAACCAAAGCGGCGCGATGAACAGCGCCAAGGAACGCAGCGCTGCGAGCACGCAGTCGATCACGCAACAGGCGCCGAGCCAATGGCTCGGATCGCAACTGATCGGCCTCGACGTGGTCGGCGCCAACAACGAGCAGATCGGCGACGTGAACGACATTCTCGTCGATAAGAGCGGCAAGATCGACGCCCTCGTCGTCGGCGTCGGCGGCTTCCTCGGCATCGGCGAAAAAGATGTCGCATTGCCGATGACCGTCTTCGAAATCGTGCCGGCCAGCAGCGGCTCGAACAAAACGAGCTCCGACCAGCTCCGCCTGTCGATGTCGAAAGACCAGCTTCAGCAGCATGCCGAGTTCAAGAAGCTGAGCAATGCGCGGGCTACGACGGGGGCCGGTTCGGCGAGCGAGCCGGCTTCGAGGCCGGATTCCAGCGCCAACCCGAACGTCAATCGCGGTGCGGGCGGCTCTCCGCGCTGAGCAATTCGACGCAATACAAACAGATAACGGATATGAGCGGCCCGGGGCGACCCGGGCCGTTTTTTTGCTGGCGGCGCATCAACGCGGTAGAAGCGGTACACTCCGGCGCGGAGATGCAAATTGCAACCATCGAAGATTTGATTAACACCGCCTTAAGTATTTTCGCTAAACGGTGTCACCGCCCATGCACGCGATCTCCAGTTTCAAGCCCGACTCCCGTTTCGTCGCCCATGTCGCGCCGTCGCCCAATCAGGACGCGCGAATTGGTGCGGCCGCGCCGGATATCCTCTTGCTGCACTACACCGGGATGCGGGACATGCCGACGGCGCTCGATCGTCTGCTCAGCCGCGAGTCGCGGGTGTCGTGCCACTATCTCGTCTGCGAGGACGGGGCGATGTTGCAGCTCGTCGCCGAGGGCGACCGCGCCTGGCACGCCGGCGCATCGTTCTGGGAGTGGGGAAACGACATCAATTCGCGTTCGATCGGCATCGAAATCGTCAATCCCGGCCACGAATTCGGCTACCGCGATTTTCCCGAGCCGCAGATCGCCGCGCTGATCGAGCTCACCCAGGACATCGTAGCGCGATGGGCCATCCGTCCTGACCGCGTTCTCGGCCATTCCGACGTTGCGCCGAATCGCAAGGACGATCCGGGCGAGCGATTCCCGTGGCGCCGCCTCGCGGAGGCGGGGATCGGCCTTTGGGTCCCGCCCGCGCCGATCGAGCCGGGCCCGATTCTCGGCCCGGGCGACCTGGGCGCGGAGGTCACGGCGTTGCAGCAGGCGTTCGCCGCCTACGGTTACGGAATCGCGCCGACCGGCGTGTACGACGTGCCTACCGCCCAGGTCGTCATCGCCTTCCAGCGTCACTTCCGCACCGAGCGCATCGACGGGCGGGCCGATCTCTCCACGATCCGCACCTTGCACGCGCTGATCGCCGCCAAACAGGCGCTCGTGGCCGCGGCCGCAGCCGGGACGACAGCGCGCGGAACGTGACAATCACGTCAATCGGCCGTAGACGCCGACGCAAAATGATCGTCGGCCTTCGCCTCCAACTGGCTCCAAGGCTGTCCGGAAAATCGCTCGACCAGAAAATCAATGAAGGCGCGAACCTTCGCCATGCGATGGCGACCCGCCGGGTAGGCGGCGGACACCGGCACCGGCTCGACGAAGTGGTAATCCATCAGCAGGGGCACGAGCTCACCGCGGCGGGCCG
>JBAPYK010000228.1:0-20407 GCA_049284695.1 Rhodoplanes sp.
GGACCGGAGCGTGATGGCGCGCATGTTTGCCGGCTATCTGAACTTCCGTTACCCCGCAAACCGCAAGATCACGATTAAGGCCGACTCGATCGTCTGCCGCGCGAGCAATGTCGATATCACTCAGCGCTCCTGCGAGCTGACCTTCGGCTCGAAAAAGGCCACGCTGAACGGGAGGAAGGCCCATGAGCTGTTTGCGACGATCGCGGAGGTCGGCGTGCCGCCGGACGGGGGGGCCGGCACCATCCGCGAAAGCCTTTCGCACCTTGTATGCACGATCGATCCCAACGAGGTGAAGCAAAAGGCGGGAGGCGGAGCGACCTGCAATTTCGATCCGGGCGCGCCGTGAGCGGCTACGCAAGATAACTCCCGGCCAATCGACCCTCGTTCAATGGTCGAGCAGATCGGCCAAGCTCTCCAGCGCCGGCTGATCCAAGATCCGGATCCCGGCGGCTTGCACCTCAACGATCTTGTTGGTTTGCCAGATGCGAAGGCACTTGTTCACGCTCTCGCGGGTGGCGCCGACGATGTTCCCCAGCTCTCGCTGCGACAGCGTCACCACTTCCGGCATTCTGGCGGCCGGATCGGAAAGCTGGGAGAGCGCGACACGGAGCAGCGCCCGCGCCAGCCGGGGCGGCAAATCCAACAACGTGACTTCCGCCATTTGCGTGGTCGTCCGCCGTATCCGTTGGCACAGCAACTGCACGACGTCGAAGTAGGCCTGCGGATAACTTTCGAAGACCCGCAAGACGTCCCGGCGCTCGAGAACGGCGAGCGTGCAGGCCGTCATCGCCCGAGCGTCGGCGCTGCGTTCCTGGCCGTCGAGCAGACTGATCTCGCCGAACACATCGCCCGCATGCATGATTGCGAGAATGATTTCCTTCCCCTCCGGGGAAGGCACGGTGATTTGCACGCTGCCGTCGACGACCGCCATCAGGCTCGCGCCGGAATCGCCCATCGAAAATATCGTGTCGCCGGCGGCGTATTCACGCAAATGAATGCGGTCGAACAGCTGAGCCCGCTGTTGTTCGCCCAAGCCGTGGAATAACGTGCAGGCTGAAATCAGCCCGTGCGCCTTTTCCTTCTGGCGTCGGCCATCCGACTTCACAGGGCGCCCCTCCCCATTCGGCCTATTACGCGTCAATCATGTCCAAGCGACGGCGCCACCTGCCCCTGCACACGCTTTGCATATGCGAAAGCTCGTGCGGCGATCAGCGCTTCGACTGACGGGCGATCGTAACCCAGCCTTCGGCGATCGCAATTGAGACAACACCGGAGGCGCGCGCGCGGAAGCTCGATGATCTAGCGGCCGGGTTCGGCCAACACAAACCTCCGCGCGAACATCGCGCCAGCCGCCGGCCTCGCTCAATCAGGCCGCGTAAGGCGCATTAGCCCGGCTATGCTACGGCCAAACACGGACGGGCGAACATCGCGGGCCTCGACGAGACCGGTGGGGACGGCGCGGGCGCTTTTGGACAGAGCGCCGGGATGGCGCCGGCGCTCCTGGACAGTGCGCCGCCAAGCCCCTATAAACTCACCTGCTCTCCCTCATTTCGGGTTCGTTCGCGGCCCACGCCCAGGTAGCTCAGTTGGTAGAGCACGTGACTGAAAATCACGGTGTCGGTGGTTCGATTCCGCCCCTGGGCACCATTACCGTTTTCTCCCACCATCTCAGGACGTCTCACTCCACCCCGCATGATATTGATAACAATTAGTGTTTCTTGAATTTGATGTCATCCGCCGTCTCAATCCGCATCTTCTGATATCGCCCCATCCCACGGATTTGTTGGCCTTGATGTTGGCCTCGATCCGATATTTGCTGGCCCGAGGCCAACAGCGGGAAGGCGTCAATGGCCTTGACAGATACGGCGTGCCGCGCCGCCAAGGGCCGGCAGACGGAATATAAGCTCGCCGACGGCGGCGGACTTTACCTCCTTGTGAAGCCAAGCGGCTCGCGGCTCTGGAACCAGGCCTACCGGTTCAGCGGGAAGCAGAAGAAGCTTTCCCACGGCGCCTATCCGTCCGTATCCCTCGCCGAGGCGCGCCGGCTGCGCGACGAGGCCAAGAATCTGTTGGCCTCGGGAGTCGATCCGGGGGCCAACAAGAAGGTTACCAAGCTGACCGCCGTCATTTCGGCGACGAACACCTTCGGGGGCATCGCCGAGGAATATCTGCAACGCATCGAGGATGAGGGTGTCGCCGCGTCGACCGTCACGAAGAACCGATGGCTGCTTGTCGATCTTGCCGGCCCCGACCTTGGCGCGCGACCGATCGCGGATATCACCCCGGCGGAAGTCCTCGCGCTGCTACAACGGATCGAACGCAGCGGGCGCCGGGAGACGGCGCGGCGGCTGCGTAGCGTAATCGGCACCGTCTTCCGGCTCGCTATCGCAACGCTGCGGGCCAAGGACGATCCGACGCTTCTGCTGCGCGGTGCCCTAAAGGCACCCAAGGTGCAGCATCGGGCCGCAATCACCGACGAGAAGCATCTCGGTGCGCTTCTGGTGGCCATAGACGCCTATGACGGCTGGCCGACGCTCCGGTGCGCTCTTCAGTTCACGGCGCTGACGTTCGCCCGCCCCGGCGAGGTCCGCGGTGCCACATGGGCAGAGATCGACGTGGAGGAAGCAATCTGGCGCATCAACGGCGCCCGCACCAAGGTTCGCCGGCCACATGACGTGCCGCTCTCGCGACAGGCGCTCGATGTGCTGCGCAATGTTAAAGAGGTCGCACGCAGGAGCACGCTCGTGTTCCCCTCTATCCGCTCCAGTGCCCGCCCTATGTCGGAGAACGCCATGAACGCCGCGCTGCGGCGCATGGGCTTCACACAGGATGAGATGACCGCACACGGTTTCCGGGCGGCGGCAAGCTCGACATTGAACGAACGGGGTTTCCGGTCCGACGTGATCGAGGCCGCGCTCGGGCATCAGGATCAGAACGAAATCCGGCGTGCCTACAACCGGGCAAGTTATTGGCCGGAGCGGATTGAGTTGATGCAGGCGTGGGCAGACCACATTGATCGATTGAAGCGAACATCGTGACGAAGAACTTCGCTCGTGCGCGAAATGGAGGGGCGCAGCGGCCTCACCGCCCATTATCGACCTCTTCTTCCGGCCGCCACGCCACGGGGTTAGCGACCCAGCGATTGATGTCGGATTCTCTCCAGCCGGCGCCGTTGACGCTGATCCTGATCTGGGGCGGGAACGTGCCCTCGGCGATCTTGCGGTAGATGGTGGACCGGGACAGGCCGGTCCGGCCGAGAACGGTTTTCAAGCGGATGATACGGTCTGGTTCAGGCACGGCTGCGCTGCCTCCTGCCGGTTGTTTCTGACTGCTCCTGATCCAGACAGAACAAGCATTTACGGACGCGCAAGAGGGTTCAAAGCGCCGTCGTAGCGAAGCGTATAAACGGCGGAAAATAGGCGGCGTTAAAGTCCGATGCTCCGGCCGCTGCCGAGGTCGATGCCGTGATTGAAGGCGAGTTCCAGCCCGAGTCGGCGGCCGGATTCGATCCCGATGCCGAGGTCTCGCTTGCGGCCGGCTAGGATCGATTCAAGCTGCGGATCGCGTTCGAGGCTCTTGGCCATGTCGCCCATGGCTGCCCGCGTAGCCTTGTAACCGGACATGTCGCCTACCTGATATTGGCGCTGGCTGGCCTGACCGAGCTCCCGCCAACGTTCGACGAAGCGGTCGGCGCGCCGGGCCGGGTCGGTGCGGATTTCGGTTTCGAGCTGGAGCGCGCGGACGGTGCGGGCAACGCGCCCCGTGGCTGCTTCCGAAGCAAGTTCCGGGTTCTTCTTGTAGGCGGCTTCGGCATCGTACGAACCATAGGGCCGCACCTCCTCGAAGACCTTGCGGGCCTCCTGCAATTCCTTCACCTGTTCCGGGCTTGGCCTGGCCGCCCTGTTCCCGCACTACGAAGATCGCATCCACCGCGCGGGCATGGCGGATGAGCGCCTTCGTACGGGCGCGGCGCATCACTTCCTCCCGATCCTCGGCTGCCTCTCTCGCGGGCGCCGCGGCGGCGTGCCCTGCCTCCATTCCGGCACTTTCCCTTTCAGGCCTCTGCCCGCCATCGGTGGGTAGGCGCAGGCCGTCGAACATGCCGCGCATCTTTTCTGGCACGACCTTGCGCACGATCTCGGCGACGCGGGCGGGGAAGGTGATCCCGCGCCACTCGGCATAATCATGCGCCGGATCAAACCGCTCGTAATCCGACGCCATATCCTTGGCCCGGTCGCGCGACAGGGTGCGGGCAAGCCGGTCCTGGCTGGCGAAGTCGTTATGGCCATAATGCAGGTCCATGCCGTCGCGGTGACGCGATAGGGCGACATAGCTGCCGTGGGCGTCCATACCCGACGTCGCCAGAACATGGGTGCGGTCCACGGTCATGCCCTGCGCCTTGTGGATGGTCGCGGCATAGCCGTGGTCGATGCGGTCATAATCCTTGAGGTCGAACGAGGCGCTACGCCCCTCGTCGGTGCGCACGGACATGGATCGTGCGCTGACCTCAACGATAGTCCCGAGCGTGCCGTTCTTCACACCAAGGCCGCGTTCGTTTTGCAGGAACATGACGCGATCCCCAGCGGCAAAGCTGCGTTCGCCGCGTTCGACCGTGATACGCACGTCATCGCCCAGATCGCCAACCGCCCGCATCCGTTCGCGCGCCGCCTCGTTCAGTTCGCGCACCTCGTCATTGGTATGGGTAAGGATGATGCGGCTGCGGTCGGGCGACGCCTGCCGGTCGCGATCCCAGCGGTCGATCAGATCGTCGCGCGCCTGTTCCCGTGTCGGGGCGGCGCGCACCATGCCATGCGTGTCATAGGCATGGATCGCCTCGCCGGTTCGTCCGGTTGCCAGATCGCGCGTGGCGTCGCGCTGCCAGTCCTCCCGCTGGCGGCGCACCTCTCCGATCTCCGCCCCGCCGTGGCGCTCAAAGATAGAGCGCAACGCCGCGCCCGCCTCGATGGATTGCAGCTGCTGGGGATCGCCGACCAACACCACCTTGGCGCCAGCTTCGGCGGCATGGGAAAGCACGCGCTCCAACTGGCGCGTTCCGACCATGCCCGCCTCGTCGATCACCAGAATATCGCGGGCGGTCAGCCTATCGCGGCCCTGTCCCCAACCATGTTCCATGCTGGCGATGGTGCGCGACGCGATGCCCGATCCGCTTTCGAGATTCTCGGCCGCGATGCCGGAGAGCGCCACGCCCCGGACTTCGTAGCCCGCTGCTTCCCAGGCTTCGCGCGCCACGCCAAGCATCGCGTTCTTTCCCGTCCCTGCATAGCCGACGACGATCCCCAAGTCGCGCCCGTCCGTGACATGCGTCAGCGCCTCGGCCTGCTCTCCCGAAAGGACAAGGCCGCGCGCTTCCGCACGCGCCAGCGCCGCTTTGCGGTCCCTGTCACCGACCTCATGGCATTCCCGATCCGCCATGAGTTCGGCGGCACGGTGCAGGCGCTGTTCGGCCTCGATCATGTCGCGCGTGGTGAAGCGATCCTCGCCCCGCCCGTCCTTGCCGAGTTCGACAAGATCGGGTGCCCTCCGCATCGCGCCCATCACGTCGTTGAACTGGTCGATTCCGTCGCTGTGCCGGTGTGCGAACTTCGCCATGTCGCGCCGCGTGAAGGTCGATTGTTGCTGCGTGATCGCGTCCAGCGCCACCGATGGATCGGCGATGATCCGCGCGCCGTTGTTGCGCGCGATCTCGCGGTGTATTTCCGCGCGGTCGGCGGCCTCGATCCCTTCGCCCTCGATGCGCTGCGCGGGCGCGCCGATCTGGCTTTGGGGTTCAAGGCCGATGCCCTGCGCCTCAAGGCTGCGATGGTCGATGCGCGCGTCGATGTCGAGTTCGGCCAGCCGCTCGTTGACGTGCTCGGCCCAGCGTTCCCGCCAGCGTTCGACCATCTCGGTGCGGTTCCACTCCCGCACCTTTGGGCCGAACCCTTCCTCGTCCACGGATCGCATGGTCAGCATGACATGGGCATGGGGTTTCGACGTCCCGTCCTCCGCCATGTCCCAATGCACATTGAGGTCGGCGATCATGCCCTGATTGACAAATTCTGCCTGCACGAAGTCGCGGGCCAGTTCGATTCCCTGGCGCTCCGTCATCTCGCGCGGAAGGGCGAACTCAACCTCGCGGGCGAGTTGCGCGTCCTTCCTGACCTCGAACGCCTCGACATCGTTCCAGAGCCGCTCGCGGTCGCTCCACGCCTCCGGCGCATTCTCCGGCAACATGACCTCGGAATGCACGACGCCGCGCTTGTTGGAGAAGTCGTGGCTGCGCTCAAGCCGGTCATCGCGTAGTCGCGAGGCCGAGCGGTAGGCGGCGGACGCCACCGCGCTGCTCCCGGCCTTGCGGCCGATGACCTTGACGTGAAGATGATAGATCGCCATCGCGACCCGAACATCACCACAGCGAAGCGCACGTCGGAACGACGTATAAGCGCGCCCTCGAAACTAATTTCTCGGGACTGCTCGCGCCGTTCCAGCCCGTCCCGGCAACATTACTGCATTACGTGCACCGCTCAACTACGCTTTCTTCATCGTCACGGATGGAGGACATGATGCGCAAGGCACGGGACTTCGATGCAGAACTGAAGTCGCTCGAAGACAAGGCGCGAGACCTGAAAGCCCGCAAGGTGCAGCAGCTTGGCGAGTTGGTCATTGCGACCGGAGCCGACGCCCTCGGCCCCGACGAACTGGCGGGCGCGCTGATCGTGCTGACCGAAACGAAGGACGCCGGAAAGAGGGAGGCGTGGTCGAAGCGCGGGGCCGCGTTCTTTCAAGGCCGGTCGCGGCGATCTACGCTTTCGCCTGACCGCGACGGTGGCGGCGGTCAACCGCAACCGGGCGGCGCGCAACCGGCATCGGGCGGCGCAGGCGCGGCATGACATGCGGACCTGGCAAGTCGAGCGCCGCAAGCGCACACGACATCTGATCGAACTCGGCGGCCTCGTCGTCAAGGCGGGCGTTGCCGAACTCACCGGCGATGACCGCGCCATGATATACGGCGCGCTGCTCTGGATGGCAGACAAGCTCCAAAGTGAAGGAGGGGAGCACGCGCGCGGCGTCTGGACAAGACTGGGGAAGATGGCGTTTACGGCGGATACGTTTCCAGACGCGTGCAACAGATCGCAGCCGCAGCAAGATCAGGCGTGACCGCCATTGCGCTGCTAGGGAACTTGGCCGCATTCTGCCGCTGGCGAACATCATCGGCCCATGTGGCGAGCGCAGCAACTTCAGCAGTGAGGGCTTCGGGCCTCGGCAGCGGTCAGTTCAATGCCAGTGCCGCGCTATGCAGCAGTTCGCCTGAAGCCATCGCGCATGGCCTCACGGTCGGGGACGGTAATCGCGGTGAGATTGATGAGCCGGGGGTTTTTACTTCGTTGGACAGGCGACGGATGACGTGCCCGACGACTTCCTCAACGGCGATTTCCCATGTGTCGCGCAGCGATCCGGTGATGGATTTAACGGTATTGCGCCATTCGTGCGTTCGTTAGCAAGCTGGTTGGTCAGGCTGGCTGTGATGTCGCTGGCGCAGCGCACCTTGAAGGGCGGTTCACTGCGGCAGAAACCGGCCTTGTCTGCGCCGCGATTAAAGGAACTGATGGTAACGTGTGGCTTCGGCTGGGCATTGTCCGCTGCCCGATCACGGGCTACCGTGAAGTCGGACGGTTTCCCTTCCATTGCGGACGGTCAATGCCCCGCGTCTGTCGCTCGACCGCTTGACCCCAAAATCCGGACCAACACCAGCGGCGAGCCGCACGGAAGGATCGTGCCAATACCAGCCTTAGGTCCGCTCGACGCGCGCGCTTTCTAGGCTGTCACAGTTGGGTTCGTTGTCCCGTCCGCATTTATACGATTCCTATAACTCTTCCCTGCGCGTCCCCTCGAAATCCTACGCGCGCCCAGTCAGATCATTGCAGCGTAAGGCTGAGGCGCCGCGTGTGCCACTGTGAATAGCGGGCGCGGCCCTCGCCATTTTGAGAGCCGCCGCCGACGCCTCGTGCGGGTTGGTGAAGTTGAGAGGATCACGGCAATGCTCGACGTTTTTATGCTGGCCATCGCCGCCGCGCTTTTCATCGTTTCCATCGGCTACGCCTACGCCTGTGACCGGCTCTGAGGAGAGCGCGATGATGATTGACTACTGGCTCGCGGCGCTCGTGACCGCCGGTCTCCTGATCTACCTCACTTACGCGCTGTTGCGTCCCGAACGGTTCTGAGAGGCGCGCCATGAGCATCAATGGTTGGGTGCAGATTATCCTTTATTGCGCGATTGTCGTCGCGCTGGTGAAGCCGCTTGGCTGGCACATGACGCGCGTTTTCACCGGCGAGCTGACCTTCCTCTCGCCGGTGCTGCGGCCGGTCGAACGCGGCCTCTACCGCCTCGGCGGCATTGACGAGAAGCGCGAGCAGGACTGGCTGACCTACACGGTCGCCATGCTGCTGTTCCATGTCGGCGGCTTCGTGATTCTCTATGCGCTGCTGCGACTACAGCAGGTTCTGCCACTCAACCCGCAGGACATGTCGGCGGTACCGCCGGACCTGTCGCTCAACACCGCCATCAGCTTTCTCACCAATACCAACTGGCAGAACTACGGCGGCGAAAGCACACTGAGCTATCTCACGCAGATGCTCGCCCTGACGCACCAGAACTTCCTGTCGGCAGCGACCGGCATCGTCCTCGCGATCGCTTTGATCCGCGGCTTTGCCCGTGCCTCAGCCCGCACTGTCGGCAATTTCTGGGTCGATATCACCCGCTGCACGCTCTATGTGCTGCTGCCGATCTGCATCGTCTACACCCTGTTCCTGGTCTGGCAGGGCATGCCGCAGACGCTCGGCCCTTATGTCGAGGCCGCGACCCTGGAAGGCGGCAAGCAGACCATCGCGGTCGGGCCCGTGGCTTCACAGGTGGCGATCAAAATGCTCGGCACCAATGGCGGCGGCTTTTTCAACGCCAATGCCGCCCATCCGTTTGAGAACCCTACCGCGCTAGCGAATGTCGTCCAGATGGTATCGATCTTTGCGCTTGGCGCGGCGCTGACCAACGTGTTCGGCCGCATGGTCGGTGACCAACGCCAGGGTTGGGCCATTCTCGCCGCGATGGGCGTACTGTTCATCGCCGGCGTAGCCGTCACCTATTGGGCGGAAGCCTCGGGCACGACCGCCCTGAACGCACTCGGCCTGACCGGCGGCAATATGGAGGGCAAGGAGGTTCGGTTCGGCATTGTCGGCTCGGCGTTGTTTGCGGTGATCACTACCGCCGCCTCATGCGGAGCGGTCAATGCAATGCACGACTCGTTCACGCCGCTCGGCGGCCTGATCCCGCTGTTCAACATTCAGCTCGGCGAGATCATCGTCGGCGGCGTCGGCGCCGGGTTTTACGGCATGTTGCTGTTCGTCATCGTCGCGATCTTCGTCGCGGGCCTGATGGTTGGGCGCACGCCGGAATATGTCGGCAAGAAGATCGAAGCGCGCGAAGTGAAGATGGCGATGCTCGCCATTCTCTGCCTGCCGTTGATGATCCTCGGCTGGACTGCGGTAGCCGCCGTCATCCCGTCGGCCGTCACCTCGATGGCCAATCCCGGGCCGCATGGCTTCTCCGAGGTGCTGTATGCCTACTCATCGCAGACTGGCAACAATGGCTCGGCCTTTGCCGGCCTATCCGGCAACACGCTGTTCTACAATCTGACCGGCGCTGTCGCGATGTTCGTCGGACGGTTCTTCGTGATCATCCCGGCGATGGCGATTGCTGGCTCGCTCGCCGCTAAAAAATCGGTGCCGGTCTCGTCCGGCACCTTCCCGACCACCGGCGGCCTGTTCGTCGGCCTCCTGGTCGGCGTGATCCTGATCATCGGCGGGCTGACCTTCTTCCCGGCACTCGCGCTCGGCCCCATCGTCGAACAGCTCGCGATGCAGGCGCACCAGCTGTTCTGACCGGACTGTTCTTCGGAGCAAAGACAATGGAATCCTCAGTTCTGCGCAAGCGCGTGCCGGCTTCGGCACTACTCGATTGGAAGATCGTATGGCCGGCGATCGGCGCCTCGTTTCGCAAGCTCGACCCGCGTGCGCTCATGGCCAATCCCGTCATGTTCGTCGTGGAGATCGTGGCGGCCCTTGCGACGCTTCTCCTCGCGCGCGATCTCTGGACTGGCGCCGACCATGTTGCCTTCACGGCCCAGATTGTCATCTGGCTGTGGTTCACCGTGCTGTTCGCCAATTTCGCCGAAGCCGTCGCGGAAGGCCGCGGCAAGGCGCAGGCCGATGCCTT
The DNA here is from genome assembly GCA_049284695.1 of Rhodoplanes sp. Lineage (GTDB taxonomy): Bacteria > Pseudomonadota > Alphaproteobacteria > Rhizobiales > Xanthobacteraceae > Rhodoplanes. The sequence continues at coordinate 10,271 of JBAPYK010000228.1, forward strand.
GCGGGAAACCCGTACCCGCACCAAGGCGAAGCGCCTGCTCATGCCGGATCAGAATAAAGAGCTCTACGAGTTCGTCTGGGCCGAGGAGCTGCAGCCCGGCGATATCGTGCTGGTGGAGACCGGCGACATCATCCCCGGCGATGGCGAAGTGATCGAGGGCATGGCGTCCGTCAACGAGGCCGCTATCACCGGCGAGTCGGCTCCGGTCATCCGCGAATCCGGTGGCGACCGTTCGGCAGTGACCGGCGGCACCACGGTGATCTCGGACAAGGTCATCGTGCGGGTTACCGCATCGAAGGGCTCATCCTTCCTCGACCGCATGATCAGCCTGATCGAGGGGGCCGAGCGGCAGAAGACACCGAACGAGATCGCGCTCAACATTCTGCTGGCGGGCATGACCATCATCTTCGTCTTCGCGGTCGCGACGATTCCGAGTTACGTGGCCTATGCCGGCGGTGCGGTGTCGATCGTGGTGCTGGTCGCGCTGTTCGTGACGCTGATCCCTACCACCATCGGCGCGCTTCTCTCCGCGATCGGCATCGCCGGCATGGACCGGCTGGTGCGGTTCAACGTGCTCGCCATGTCCGGGCGTGCCGTCGAGGCCGCGGGCGACGTCGATACGCTGCTGCTCGACAAGACCGGGACAATCACACTCGGCAATCGGCAGGCGACCGCGTTCCGGCCGCTCCGTAGCGTGGATGAACAGGCACTCGCGGATGCCGCGCAGCTTGCCTCACTTGCCGACGAGACGCCGGAGGGGCGCTCGATCGTTGTGCTGGCGAAGGAGAAGTACGGCATTCGCGGACGCGCTCTTTCCGAGCTGCACGGTAAGTCGATCCCATTCACAGCGCAAAGCCGAATGAGCGGCATGGAGATCGGCAGCTCATGGGTTCGCAAAGGCGCGGTCGAATCGATTGTCAGCTATCTGAAGGGGCTGCAATTGGCCGGTCCCGGGAGCGCTGGTCATGCTGTATCGCTGCGCGCTGATGCATTGCGCGAGATCGAGGCGATCTCCGATGAGATTTCCAAGAGCGGCGGCACGCCGCTGGCGGTTGCCAAGGACGGCCGGCTGCTCGGCGTGATCCACCTGAAAGACATCGTCAAAGGCGGCATTCGCGAGCGCTTCGCAGAATTGCGGCGCATGGGTATCCGCACCGTCATGATCACCGGCGACAATCCGATGACTGCGGCGGCGATCGCGGCGGAGGCGGGCGTCGACGACTTCCTCGCGCAGGCGACGCCCGAGGACAAACTCAAGCTCATTCGTGACGAGCAGGCCAAGGGCAAGCTGGTCGCGATGTGCGGCGACGGCACCAATGATGCGCCGGCCCTGGCGCAGGCCGATGTCGGCGTCGCCATGAACACCGGCACGGTTGCCGCGCGTGAGGCCGGCAATATGGTCGACCTCGACTCCAACCCGACCAAGCTGATTGAGGTGGTGGAGATCGGGAAGCAGCTGCTGATGACGCGCGGAGCGCTCACAACCTTTTCCATCGCCAACGATGTCGCCAAATACTTCGCGATCATCCCGGCGATGTTTCTGGCCTTCTACCCGCAGCTCGGCGCGCTCAACGTGATGGGCCTGGCGAGCCCGCAGAGCGCCATCCTGTCGGCGATCATCTTTAACGCGTTGATCATCATTGCGTTGATTCCGCTGGCGCTCAAAGGCGTTGCCTATCGCGCCATCGGCGCCGGCCCGCTGCTCCGGCGCAATCTGCTGATATACGGCCTTGGCGGCGTGATCATCCCGTTTCTCGGCATCAAGGCGATCGACCTCGTCATCAACGCCTTGCACTTTATCTGAGGAGAACGCCATGCTGCGTGAAATCCGCCCCGCGATCGTGATGATCATCGCCCTGACGGCGATTACCGGGCTCATCTATCCGCTGGCCATGACGGGGATCGCCGGCGTGCTCTTCCCGCGCCAGGCGCAGGGCAGCCTGATCGAACGCGACGGCAAAGTCATCGGTTCGGCGCTGATCGGCCAAAACTTTACCAGCACCCGCTATTTTCACGGCCGTCCGTCTGCGACCACCGGTCCGGACCCGGCTGATCCCGCGAAGTCGATACCGGCGCCTTACAATGCCGCCAATTCCGGCGGCTCCAATCTCGGGCCGACCAACAGGGCTCTGATCGAGCGGGTGCAGGGCGATCTCACCGCGCTCCAGCAGGAAAACCCTTCGACGCCGGTGTCGATCGATCTCGTGACCACATCGGCAAGCGGGCTCGACCCGGATATCACGCCGCAGGCGGCGCTGTTCCAGGTGCCGCGGATTGCCAAGGCGCGCAACCTGCCCGAAGATCGGGTGCGCCAGCTGGTTGACGCCGCTGTCGAGCCGCGCGCGCTCGGCTTTCTCGGCGAGCCCCGCGTCAATGTGCTGGCGTTGAACCTTGCGCTTGATCGCCTAACACCTTGAGGCGTCGCCGCAAGGCGTTAGCGAATGGTGGACCAGGTCCTGCATGCAAGACCGCCGGCGTGCCCCCGACCAGCGACCGTCGCCGGAAGCCCTGCTCGAAGCAGCCCGGCGCGAGGAAGCACGTACCGGCAAGCTTAAGATATTCGTTGGCGCCGCGCCCGGGGTCGGCAAGACCTACGAAATGCTGCAGGCCGCGCGCGCCAAGCAGAAGGAAGGCGTGGACCTCGTCGTCGGCGTCGTCGAAACACATGGCCGCAAGGAAACTCAGGCGCTGCTCGACGGGCTCGAAATCATCCCGCGCAAGCCCGTCGACTATCACGGCCGAACCCTCGACGAGATGGATTTGGACGCCATCATCGCCCGCCGGCCGCAGCTCGTCCTGGTCGATGAACTCGCCCACACCAATGTGCCCGGCAGCCGTCACCCGAAGCGCCATCTCGATGTCGAAGAGCTGTTGAATCAGGGCATCGATGTCTACACGACGGTCAACGTTCAGCATATCGAGAGCCTGAACGACGTCGTCGCCCAGATCACCGGCGTGCGCGTGCGCGAGACCGTGCCGGACCAGGTATTCGACCGCGCCGACGCGATCGAGCTCGTGGACCTAACCCCGGACGACCTGATCCAGCGCCTGAAGGAAGGCAAGGTCTATGTCCCCAAGCAGGCCGAGCGCGCGCTGGAGCATTTCTTCTCGCCGGCCAACCTAACCGCACTGCGCGAGCTTGCGCTGCGCCGCACGGCCGAGCGCGTCGACGAGCAACTCCTCACGCAAATGCAGGCGCGCGCCATTCCTGGCCCCTGGGCCGCGGGCGAGCGCGTGCTGGTCTGCATCAGCGAAGACCCTCGCGCCGCCGGCCTCGTGCGCTATGCCAAGCGCGTATCCGATCGGCTCCATGCCCCCTTCACGGCGCTGTTCATCGAGGGCCGCAGGGCGCGCCGGTTTGATGAGGTCGAGCGCGATCGCATCGCCGATACCTTGCGGCTCGCCCAGGCGCTTGGAGGGGACCCAGTCACCATTCCCGGCGGCGACAAACTCACGTCGGACGATGTGCTCAGCTATGCCCGAGCCAACAACATAACCCAGATCGTGCTGGGGAAATCGAATCGCTCGCGTTGGTACGAATTGCTGCACGGCTCGGTGGTGCATGAGCTGGTAAGCAAAGCGGGCAATATCAGCGTCCATGTGATTGCCGGCGACGACATCGAAGGCCAGCCGGTTTCCCGGAAGACGACAAGGACCGCAGAAAGGCGCGAGCCCGTCGACCCGCGTCCGTATGCAATCGCATTGGTAGCGATCGCAGCAGCGCTCGGCCTCGGCGAGGCGGTCCGTCCCTATTTCGGCGTCGAGAACGTCGACCTCGTCTTTCTCACCGCTGTGGTCGGGGTTGCCGTGCGGTGCGGCCTGTGGCCGTCACTCCTTGCCAGCGTCCTCGCCTCGCTGTGCTACAATTTCTTCTTTCTGCCGCCGCTCTATACGTTCACGATCGCCGAGCCGACCAATGTCGCGGCGCTGTTCTTTTTTACAGTTGTTGCCGTCATTGTCTCGCAGCTCGCCGCCCGCGTGCGTACCCAGGCCGACGCCGCGATGAACCGCGCCCGCACGACCGAGGCGCTGTATTCCTTCAGCCGCAAACTCGCCGGGGTCGGTACGCTCGACGACGTGCTGTGGGCGACCGCTTATCAGATCGCGCTGATGTTGAAAGTCCACGTCGTCATTCTGTTACCGGAGAACCACTCAATTGCGGTGAAGGCTGGCTATCCGCCGGAGGATATGCTCGGCGAGTCCGACATCGCGGCGGCCAAATGGGCCTGGGAGAACGATCGCGTCGCCGGGCGTGGCGCTGATACATTGCCGGGCGCCAAGAGGCTGTTCCTTCCCATGCGGACCGGGCGCGGCGCCGTCGGTGTGATCGGCATCGACAGCGACACGCAAGGCCCGTTGCTCACGCCCGACGAACGACGCCTGCTTGATGCCCTGATCGATCAAAGCGCACTCGCGATCGAGCGTGTCCACCTGGTGGAGGACCTGGAGCGGGTCAGGCGGACGGCCGAGACCGAGCACCTGCGCTCGGCGCTGTTGACCTCGATCTCGCATGATCTCAAGACGCCGCTTGCAGCCGTGTTCGGCGCGGCCGGCACGCTGCGCGACCTCTCCGGCGCCCTGTCGGACGCGCAAAAAGCCGATCTGCTCGCGACCATCATCGAGGAATCGGACCGTCTGAACCGCTTTATCGCCAATCTGCTCGACATGACGCGGCTTGAATCGGGCGCGATCGTGCCAAATGCCGCCCTGCACGACGCGGGCGAAATCATCGGCAGCGCACTTGAGCGGGCGAGCAAAATCCTGGCGAACCATCGCGTGGAGGTGAGTCTTGCCGCCGACCTGCCGATGGTTAACATCGATGCAGTGCTATTCGAGCAGGCGCTGTTCAACTTGCTCGACAATGCAGCGAAATACTCAGAGCCAGGAACTCTGATCCATATCCGCGGCTGGCAGGACGCCTCGACTGTGGTCTTGGAGATCATCGACGAGGGCGAGGGCATTCCTTCGTCAGACTTGGCGCATATCTTCGAGAAGTTCTTCCGTGTGCAGAAGAGTGACCAGGTGCGGGCGGGAACGGGGCTTGGGCTTGCGATCGCGCGCGGCTTCGTTGAAGCGATGCGCGGCAGGATCACGGCGGCGAACCGCGCCGACCGCGCCGGCGCGGTGCTGACCATCAAGCTTCCGGTGCCCGCCGAGGCCAAGCGGCTGGACACTGCCGCATGAGCGCCGCCCCGCTCAAGGTCCTTGTCATTGACGATGAGCCGCCCATTCGCAAGCTGTTGCGGATGGGGCTAGGCACGCAGGGCTATGCGGTACTGGAAGCACCGAACGCCAAGACCGCGCTCGACCTGCTCGCAGAAGCGCCCGGGCTAGTCATTCTCGATCTCGGTCTCCCGGACATGGCCGGGCTCGACCTGCTCCGCGCAATACGCACGCGCAATGACAGCGTGCCCATCGTCGTGCTGTCGAGCCGCGGCGACGAGGCTGGCAAGGTGCAGGCGCTCGATCTCGGCGCTGACGACTATGTCACCAAGCCATTCGGCATGGAAGAGCTGCTCGCGCGCATGCGCACCGCGCTGCGTCATCAGTTGCAAGTTCAGGGCGAACGCCCGCTGTTCCGCTCGGGCGATCTTTCGGTCGATCTGGTCCGCCGCATCGTCAAGCTGCGCGACACGGAGGTGAAGCTTTCACCCAAGGAATACGACCTGCTCCGCGTCCTGATCCAACACGCCGGCAAGGTTTTGACCCACCGCTTCCTGATGCGGGAGCTGTGGGACGAGACGACCGACCCGCAATACCTGCGTGTCTATGTGCGCCAGCTCCGCCAGAAGATCGAAGCTGATCCGGAGCGCCCTCAGCACATCCTGACAGAGGCCGGGATCGGCTATCGCTTGCGCGCGCCGGATGGGTAACAGCAAGGCGTCACCGAGTTGGTGCCGTCGCGAATGTGGTTGGAATCCGGGTGACGCGGTCACCGGGCACTTGAAGGTATCGCGTCAGGCGGCGAGGTCAATGGGCTGAGCGATGGGTTGCGTGGCGAGGGTCTGCCAGCCGTCGACCTTGCGCGTGCTGATCTGTCGCCGCGTAGATCATGTCGGTGTAGTCGGCCGTGATCTCCTCGTGCAGGCGCTCGGGCGCGTGGGCGAGCAGGTTGCGATGCTTGTGCACGGTGCAGCGCTGCACCGGCACGCCGTCCCACACGGCGGCGATCGCCTTGTCGAGCCCGGCTGCGCCGTCGACGATCAGGAACTCCGGCCGCCGCAAGCCGCGGCGGATCAGATCGTCGAGTACGGCGCGCCACGCCTCGGCGCTCTCGCCGCCTATGTTCCTCGCCGCGAGCAGCACCTTCTGGCCGTCGGCCCGCACGCCCATCACCACCAGCAGCGAGATCGCGGTCGCCTTGCGGTCGAGCCGCACGCGCACCACCGTGCCATCGAGGATCAACCGAACGATCGGCCCGTCGACGAGAGAGCGGGCGTTCCAGGCGTCCCAGTCGCCCTTCACCTTGCGCCAGGTTCGGCTGACGATGTCCTTACTGACCGCGCCCCCAAACAGCGTCGTCAGCGCTCGCCGGACGCGACGCGTGTTGGTGCCGGCCAGATAGGCACCCGCGATCAGCGCGTCGGCGGCGACCGTGCGACGCTGGTAGGCGCGCAGGGCTTGCCTCTTCCATTCCGTCGTGCCGCCGTCCGGCCGAACCAGCCGTGCCCGCGGCACGCTGATCTCGGTCGTCCCGAACGTTCCCGTCAGCTTGCGCGTCCGCTTGCCGTGTCGGTGTCCGACAGCGCCCGGCAAAGGCTCGGCGGCATCATCGTCCACCGTCGCTCGCCGTCCATAGCGCGGACGATCCAAAGCGGCTTCGAGCTCGCTCTCGATCAGCGCTTCGATGAACGATCGCACTCGGCTGCGCACCGCGGTCTCGATCGGATCGATCCAGTTGTCGAAAAGGCAGGACGTCGGCTCGGCCGCCGGCTGCGAGAGTGCGTTCGTCGTGGTAGGGCTCGTCATGGCGTGGTCTCCAGTCCGGCGCGCCAACGCCGGATGATTCGAGGTTTGTCACCCCGGAGACTACGCCACCCTCAATTCCCACCAATCCCGCGACGGCACTTCCGAGTTCTGCTGTGGGTCATTCTGCGTCTCTCGACACGCGCATCGCTGACGGGTGGTCTGCCCCCAATAGCCGACGGTCGACGCCATAGGTTCGCCACTCGGCAGCTCGACGCCAAATTCCGGACCAACACTTGCGGCGGGCCGCACGGAAGGATCGTGCCAACAGCCGACATGCACCCCTCTTGCTGTCGGCGATCTTGCGGCGGTCACGCTGGCTGGCGGCGTAGCCAACCTTTCATCTTCAGGCCGTCGCGCATGTTAAGCCCGAGCAACGTGATGTTCGCTGCACCCGCGGCGAGTTCCAGCGCCTGCACCGCATAGAAGCTTGTATCGAACTCGGCGACCCTCGCCTTATACGCAAGGAACAGTGCAGAGGGAATGAGAATAACGATGCCGTTGGCGGCGATCAGCGGCATACGTTTGAGTTTCGCGCCCACCAACCTAGCCCGCCGTCCCTTTGCCAAGGCAAGACCCGAGCCTCCCGCCGCTGTTAACGCCGGAATGAGCAACAGGAAGCCCCAAGGTATGGCCGTCTTGACTGCGATAACGGTTGCTTCGGAGGCAAGCAATTCACTGAGCGCCGTTGAGAGCCAGAAGGTCGCGATCGTGAGGATCGCGAGCATGCCAGCCACTGGATGGATGATTTTCGTCATGGCTTTGCTCCCCTTCGCAAGCGGCTACGCGACGCAGATGCCTGGCACCGCGACCTTCTGGAACAGGTGCGGCGAGGCGACGGCCGAGCGCGGATAGGTGGAGAGTTTCGCCAAGAACTCAGGGTGCGTGAAAGCAGCTCGGAAGGCGGCGGTCGATTCCCAAACCGCATAGTTTAGGTAAGTGGGACTTTCTCCGATGGCGCGGTGAAGCTGGGTCGAGATGAAGCCCGGCTGGCGCTTCATAAACGCCGCGTCGTCCTGCCAGATATCGAGGAAGGTCGGCTCGTCCGCTTTGTCGAGCGTAAAAGGGTTGATCAGTATGACAGGACTAGCGTCGATTGCGATCTGACGTTCGATCGGGAAGGCTGGGTCTAGAGGGCGCAGTAGTGACATGACAGACCTCTTCTATTGGTTATATGATGTCAATCTGGTATAATTGATACATATAAAAATTGACATTATGATGTCAATATAACGTCATGGTGACAAATGGCCGGAACCAAGAGAACACCTGCCGGAACCGTCTTGACCGATCTCATCCTCGACCTATTCAGGGTGAACAGCTTGATCTTGACCGCGGGCGATCGCCTAGTAGCGCCGCTTGGACTGACGAGCGCACGTTGGCAGACTCTCGGTGCAATCGTCGCGGCCGAACGTCCGCAACCGGTGGCGTGGTTGGCTCGCGACCTCGGGGCCAATCGTCAAAACGTGCAGCGGATTATCAACGATCTGCGCAAGGAGGGACTTGTCGCGTTTGAGGCCAACCCCCATCACCGGCGGGCGCAACTCGTCGTTCTGACCGATAAGGGAAGGCAGACGTTCGAAGCCGCCATGCGCTTGCAGGCTCCATGGATCAATCGCCTCTCGAATGGGCTCTCGGTCAAGGAAATAGAAACAGTCCACCGTGTAGTAACGGCGCTCCGGAAGAAATTGGAAAGCAGCGGCGAACTTTAAGATCGCACCTGACTGCCGCCATGCAGTCTGGATTGGGTCACGGGCCTCCGTGACGATGCCAGCACCGCGGACGGTCTGTTCTCAGCTGCGGACGCGCCGTTCCAGCGCAACGAATTGGCGAAGAGGGCAATAGCGCCCTGCGGGCGCGTTCTCGCACCCCTATGACATCGTTAGTGATCCCGACCTGACCCTTAACGAGAAGCGAGCGATTCTTGCCTCATGGCGTCGAACGCGTGTGCGATGCAAGCAGGCCAATACCGGTCGATGACATTCTCGAAGCCCTGTGCTCGCTTGACAGGGCAGCCATCGAACGGGCGGTCGAGCTATCCTGGTTGCGACGCCAGTCAGGCGGCGCTCGATCGAGAGCTTCAAAGCACGACGCGGCCATAAGAATGGGGATTCCCGTCACGGTCTCGAGCACTGAAACGTCATTCGCCTCGAGCTTGTTTGGGTGAGACCACCAGCGATGTTTTCAACAGAAAATAGGCTGTTGGCCGTTTTGTTGGCCTTAAGATTTCCCACACTGATAATTATCTATGAAACGTCAACCGGTTACACGAAATTGGGGATTCCGCCCCTGACCCCGCTTCCCCCCTCGTCAATCCGGTGGCGCCGCGGCCGATCGACAAGCTGTTCTGCCGCAATAAACGCGCGGTGGGCCCGGCGCCATGGAAGCGCTTTACCGTCAGCGCCGCGACGAAGCCCGGCACCACGGCAGGCGTGATGACGAATAGCCCGTCGGGCTTGCGGTGGTCGGAGGCGAGTTTCGCCAGGAACTTGTTGTAGGAACGCCGGCCGACGCCGTCAGCCCGGTCTCAGCCGGCTGCGGTATCTCCAAGCCACAGTGAACTAATGGTGAGAAAACGCTACTGGCCACTGGCCACGCGGCCGACCGTGTTCTGGGACCTCGCCACCAAGTTTACCACTCGTTAACCATAGTTAATGCATGAAAGAGAGCCTCCACGCCTGTCGGAACGACTGGGAGGCCCGACCATGAACCTGAGCTTAGAAGACCGCATTCGGCAGCGCGCCTACTTTCTGTCGATGAGTGGGGCGGGAGACGAGACCACTTTTTGGCTCATTGCGGAGCGAGAAGTGATGGCGGAAGTCATGACGGAATCCGCACCAGCTTCTCCGAAAGCGACGCCAACGGCGGTGGTGAAGTCGATAGAAACGGCATGCGTAGCGGCGATTGTGCATGTATCGAAATATCGGCAGCTCTTTGCTTCGTAGTCCTGCAGCGCAACCCGACGCCCGCTTGAAGCAGATTCGCAATTTTCGGTTGCTCAAAAAAGCTTCTGGCGCACGCTTTGTTACTCGCCATGAGGTAGTAGGCCCGCGTCGGTGATGGACTACGTCCAGTCAGTTCAACGCGCCATGATATAGCCACCTCATCGCAGTAGGCAGCGATTGGCACTGGATGTCCGCCCCGCTCCAATCGTGGCTGCGCGCGGCGTCA
>JBAPYK010000229.1:0-2251 GCA_049284695.1 Rhodoplanes sp.
TGCGCAGGACCGGACTCGATATTGTTGAGGGGCCGGCGGCGCGTCACGTCTGGTCCGGACCAATCGGTTGGCAGCTATGCAGGCTAAAGGCGAGACCGGTACTGGGGCAGGTGCGTGGGGTCTCTTGATCGAGGCGGTCGCGACCCGTCGGGATCGTGCGGCCTTTGTCGCTCTGTTTGAGCATTTTGCACCCCGGGTGAAGACCTTCATGCTGCGCTCTGGGGCGAGCGAGGCGACCGCGGAAGAGATTGCCCAGGAAACGATGTTGAGCGTTTGGCGCAAAGCCGATTCGTTTGTTTCCGGCAGTACCGGCGCGGCGGCCTGGATATTCACCATCGCGCGCAATCTGCGGATCGATGCGCTCCGGCGCGAACGGCGTAACGGCTGCGAGTTCGACAGCGACAGGGACATGACTATTGAGTGTCGTGTCGATGAGCAATCGACGCCTGAATCGCAGGTCGCAGCGGTCCAGTTTGAACAATGCGTGCGCAAGGCGATGGGGCGGCTGTCGAGCGAGCAGTTGCGCGTCATCGAACTGTCCTTCTTCGAGGACAAGGCGCACGGCGAGATCGCGGAACATCTTCAGATTCCGCTCGGCACCGTCAAATCGCGTTTGCGGCTGGCGATAACCCGGCTGCGCACTCTTTTGGGCGAAATATCATGATGACCGAGCCTCACCCTTCGGACGTCGCGCTCTTGGCGTTCGCGGCTGGCGCGCTTGAAGCTCAGCGCGATGCGATCGCCGCCCATGTCCGTGGATGCACCAGATGCCGTGCTTTCGCGCGCGCGATGGAGCATGTCGGCGGCATTGTACTTGAAGAGTTGCCTCCGACGCCCATGGCGAGCGGATCATTAGCCGCGGCGATGGCACGACTCGACAAAGGCGCAAGAGGAAAGCAGGTGGCGCGTGTCGAAGCCTGGAACAGGCGCGGTGAGCGGGCTCCTCCTTCCGTCCGCGCACCGGTTCACGGGATGACACAGGCTAATCTAAGGTGGCCCAACTGGGCGTTTCAGACCGTGGCTGCTGCGGTTCTTCTGGCGCTTGGCGCGACCGGTGGTTGGTTTGCGAGCGAGTGGAGAGCCTCGGCAATCCGTCCAGAAAGCCCAACCGGTCTGATCGCGCGGGCGCTGGATGCGCACGTGGTCTATGCGCCGGACGCGCGCCACCCCATCGAGGTTGTGGCCGCCGAGCGCGACCATCTCAATGCCTGGCTATCCCGTCGCATTCAACACCAGATCGCAGCGCCGGACCTAGCAAGTGCGGGTTACGAGTTGCTTGGCGGACGCCTGCTATCCGACCGCGGCAGGCCGGCTGCACTCTTCATGTACCAAGATGCCGCCGGCAATCGATTGACCGTGTTTGTGGCGCAAACTGACGAGCCTCTAAATGGGGGTTCGAAGCACATTGTTCGCGACGATCTCAGGGCGATCAGCTGGTCCGATGGGCCGTTGACGCTCGCGGTAACCGGAGCCATTGACCCAGATCGGCTTCGAGGAATCGGCGAGATCGTTCGACTGTCCGTTAGAGGTTGACCTCAAATCGGGTGATGCGCGCCGTCAAGTGCGGCCGCACGCTCGTGCTTGTCGATGGTCTTGCACCACATCAACGCGGTCCGATCTCTTTGTTAGACTGCCTGTGAGTGTGTTCACACCCGGAAGTCGGGCCCACGAGTTACGATTGATGTGTTACAGCCGCGGTTCCTCCGAGCCGGGGAGCGCGCGCCTCGGCTGAATATGACGATCACGCTTGCCTTCCTCGCGCCCGATCTGGTCAAAGCAGCTATCGCGGGCCGGCTTCCTCATGGAATGGGAGTTGCTCGCCTCGGGCTGTTCCGATCGCGGGCGTCACTCGAAGCCGAGAACTTGGCCCTGCGTCAGCAGATCATTGTCCTGAGTTAGACCCATAACACAGCCGCACTCTTCCTAACGTTTATTGCCGCCTTGGCGCTGATATCTTGCGGTTTCCTGGCCTTTCGTTATATTTCGTTATGCGCTCAGGGCCACGATCCATAACAGGCATTGCCGTTTACCCTGGCGTTACCCGAAGGAGAATTGCGTGCCCGAACTCACCGACGCCGCCGTCAAGAGGTACAAGCCTGGAAAGACGCGGCGAGGGCCATCATCAATTTTCCTCACACAAAAAACAGGAACAATCGCGGATATCAGACACCGTGGTGATGCTTAATTCTCCCCGGGAGGCCAACCATGAAGTCGGATTTAGCATATGCGACCCAACGAAGGGTCGATGAGA
>JBAPYK010000230.1:0-5529 GCA_049284695.1 Rhodoplanes sp.
GGCTCCGGTCGTCCACGGGTCCTCGGACCCATCGAGCTTCGAGCTCTTATAATCAGGGCAGTCCCTGCAGGCTCGACCGGAGTCCACATACACCACCGCGAATGCTCATACAGCTCGTCGGTCTGAGGCGGAGCCTCGCTAGTAGTAGATCGGCACCGTCGCGCCGTCCTCCACTGCGCGCTGGATGTCGTAAACGCTGATGTAGTCACCGAACACCGCGCGGGTGTTCGCGTCAGCCAATTCGATAGGCGTTCCTGTAAATCCGATGAACGAGGCGTGGGGTAGCGCATCGCGCATGTGGCGCGCGAAGCCGTCGATGAAGTCGTACTGGCTCCGGTGCGCCTCGTCAGCGATCACGACGATGTTGCGGCGCTCCGACAGCGTCGGGTGCCGGTCGCCTTTCTCCTCGGGGAAAAACTTATGAATGGTGGTGAATACCACGCCGCCCGCGGCCACCGATAGCAACTGGCGCAGGTGCGCCCGACTCTCGGCCTGCACCGGCGGCTGGCGCAGCAGGTCTGGCGGCTTGCGTTAGCGCTCAGCGGGCGGCGTCACTTCATCCCCGCCTCACTTCCCCACTTGCTGCGCTCACCGAGCCAGCCGAATCCGAAGACGAACGTCCGTCTCGGCCCTTTCAGATGGGGAGCACGCGCTGGTAGAGATAAGCTAGACGCGATTGCTGAAGGCCATGCGATCAGGTTGGTTGTTGCGACAGCGTTGCGACCGTGTCGAGAATTGGTCCAAACAGCGCCTAAGTTGCTAAGACAAAAGCAAAAGGACGATCCCTTGACAAGGCGCATCCAGCCCTGGAACCAGCGCCGGCGCTGCTTGAGCCAGGCGAAGAATCTTGCCGGGGCCTCCTCGTAGGTGGTGGAGGCGATCACGGCGCTCACGTAGCCACAGCGCGCGAGCCGCATTCCGAGATCCGCATCTTCGGTCAGATTGTGCGCATCCCAGCCGCCGATCACCCGCAACACGGCGGTGCGGAAATGATTCGACGACCCGCCGAGCGGTAAGGGCAGGCGGAGGCGCGCGAGGCCGGGAAGGAGCACGTCAAACAGACCCGCGTATTCGGCGGTGAACATGCGTGTGAGCCAGCTGTCCCTGGTGTTGTCGATCGTGAGCTGCGCTTGCACGCAAGCAAGCCGTTCGTCATGCGACAGGAAGGCCTCGAGCGCGCGTCGCAACTGGTCGGCTTCCGGCCGGTCTTCGGCGTCGAAGACCGTGACGAACGCGCCGCGCGCGAAAGGCAGGGCAGCATTGAGCGCCTTGGGCTTGGTGCGCGGCCCGACAGCCGGTGCGATCACGAGTTCATACGGCTGGCCGAGCCGGATCGCCTGCAGGGCAGCGCGGGTAGCGTGATCGTCCGGCTCCAGGACGAGCTTGATGTCGAGCTTTTCCGGCGGCCAGTCGAGCGCATTAAGGCAAGCGATAAGCTGCTCGATCGCAGCGACCTCGCGATAGAGTGCGACAATCACGGTGTAGATCGGCAGAGACGCGTCGGGCCGACGCGGCAAGGGTTGGGGCGGCTTCGCCGCAGCGAAAAGACCGATCAGCCGTAACCCGATCCAAGCGAAGAACACGAGGGAAAAGGCGACGCTGAATCCGGTCGCCACCAAGTTCGGCGCGAGAACCACGGCGCCAAGGGCCGCCGCCATGGCGAATAGCGGCGTAAGGAGCCAAGTCTTCTCGCGCGGGGCCGCCGAGAAAAGGGAGCGACTGGTCGACAGGCCGAACGCCGCCCGCTCCCCCAGCGCAACGCCTCCGTTGCGATAGACGAATCCGGCGAGTCGCTCGCTGCTCGTTAGGCGGATGCGCCGGCGCAATTCGGGCGCGCCGCTTATAATTGTGTACAGTCGTCGTGCGGCCACCCCGCGCGGCGCAACAACGAGCGTAAGCTCATCGTTCTCGGTCAGCGGAAGGAGACCGGCCGCCCTCGCCTCGATAAGCCGCTCATCGCTTATTGGGCAGGCGGTACGTTCCGGCGTCTCAAGCGGCTCGAACGCAAGCCCCAGACTTTGCGCCAGCGCCCGCACATACACCTCCTCGGTCAACAGGCCTGATGTGATGAGAACCCGGTCCGCCGTCACGCCGACTACCAGCGCCCGACGTTCCGCAGCGGCAATCGTGGTGAGCGGCAACCGATCCCGCACGCAGTCGAGTTCCGGAAAGTCTTCCGCCGGCCGCATCGCCTGGGGCGAGCTCGCAGCGGCGCGCAAGCGAAAATCGTGCAACGATCGCCGAAGGAGGCTCTCGACCCAAATATGCTCGCGCCGCGCGGGCGACGGCCTTATTTCCGTACGGCCGGACATCGTAAGCCCCCAAGCGTCTACGCTGATCCGGCGGGCTAATTCGTTTATATAGCCACGAGCATTGCAAGAAACGCCGGACGCAACCTGAGCGTAAAGGAGGGTCGTTGAACATGCGACTCATAAAAACCTGCGGTGGTCTTCCCTGCCGTCCAATCAGGCTGATCGCCGTGCTGCTGCTCGGCTTATCCGGACTGATTACGCCCTTCCCGCTTGGACAGACCGCAGCACACGGTCAAGTTGCTTCACCCGGCGTGCCCGTTCCCAGCTTCTGGGATCCTCGCCGTCGCCCGGAACGCCCCGACTTGCGTCTCACGCTGATCCGCTTCGTTAGCGAGGTCGATTACCCGCCGTTCAACTATGCCGCCGCCGACGGCAATCCGGCCGGCTTCAACATCGAATTGGCGCGGCTCATCTGCGAGGAGTTGAAGGTCGATTGCACGGTGCAAATGCGCCGCTTTGATACGCTGATCGAAGCGCTCAACGAGAACCGGGCGGACGCGGCGATCGCCTCCATCTCGGTATCGCCCGAGTCGCGCAAGCGCGTCGACTTCAGCGATCCCTATTATCGGCCCGTTGCTCGCTTCGCGGCGCGGCGCAGTGCGATAAGCGATCCGGTGACGCCGGAAAAGCTGGAAGGCAAGACAATCGCGGTCGTCGCCGGAACCTCGCACGAGGCGTATCTCAAGACTTTGTTCACCGGGGCGCAGGTGAAGTCATTTGCAACGGCCGAAGAGGCGCGCACAGCCTTGCAGCGCGGCGAGGTCGATCTCGTGTTCGGCGACGGGTTCTCGCTCGCGTTCTGGCTCAACGGAACCGAATCGGCCAATTGCTGCGCGTTCGTCGGCGGACCGTTCGTGGAGAGCCGCTATTTCGGCGAAGGCGTCGGCATCGCCGTCAAGAAGGGCAATGACGTGCTGCGCCAGGCGCTCAACTGGGCGCTGTTCCGACTTTGGGAGAAGGGCAAGTTCGCCGATCTCTGGCTTAAATATTTCCCGATCAATCCGTTCTAACGAACGACGCGCCAAGAAACCGGATCGGATGGATAACGACACGCGAGATGATCATGCCGGCGGCTGAGGTCCAAGATGCGCCGCGCGCTTTGCGCGAGATCGCCGAGCAGTCGAACGCATGGCCGTTCGAGGAGGCTCGCAAGGTCGTCGCGCGACTGAAGAAGCGCCCCAAGGAAGAGGTTATTTTCGAGACCGGATATGGACCGTCCGGCCTGCCGCATATCGGCACCTTCGGCGAGGTCGCGCGCACCACCATGGTGCGGCATGCGTTCCGCGTGCTCACCGAAGACAAGGTGAAGACGCGGCTGATCGCCTTTTCCGACGACATGGACGGGCTGCGCAAAGTCCCCGACAACATCCCCGAGAGGGAGATGGTGGCGCGCCATCTCGGCAAGCCGCTGACGCAAGTGCCCGATCCGTTCGGCACGCATCCGAGTTTCGGCGAGCACAACAATGCGCGGCTGCGCGCCTTTCTCGACGCGTTCCGCTTCGACTACGAGTTCCTGTCCTCGACGGACTGCTATCTCTCGGGCCGCTTCGACGCGGCGCTCCTCAAAGTGCTCGAGCGCTTCGACCAGGTGATGACCATCATGCTGCCGTCGCTGCGCGAGGAGCGCGCGCAAACCTATTCGCCGTTTCTGCCGGTGTGCCCGCGCACCGGCGTCGTGCTGCAGGTCCCGATCGTCGCGCGCGATGTCGCGGCGGGCACGATCTCCTACGACGATCCCGAGACCGGCGAGCGGATGACGACGCCCGTCACCGGCGGCCGCTGCAAGCTGCAATGGAAGCCCGATTGGGCGATGCGCTGGGTAGCCCTCGGCGTCGACTACGAAATGGCGGGCAAGGACCTGATCGACTCGGTCAAGCTCTCGGGCGCGATCTGCCGAACGCTCGGCGGCGCTCCGCCCGAGGGCTTCAACTACGAGCTTTTCCTCGACGAGACCGGGCAGAAGATCTCCAAGTCGAAGGGCAACGGCCTCACCATCGAGGAATGGCTGCGCTACGCAAGTCCGGAATCGCTCTCGCTCTTCATGTATCGCGAGCCGAAGGCGGCGAAGCGCCTCTACTTCGACGTCATCCCGCGCCATGTCGACGAGTATCAGCAGTATCTCGATGCCTATCCGCGGCAGGACGCCCGCCAGCGCCTCGCCAATCCGGTGTGGCATATCCATGCCGGCGCGCCGCCCAAGGCGGACGTGCCGATTTCGTTTACGATGCTGCTCAATCTCGTCTCGGCCTCCAACGCGGAGAACGCCGACACGCTATGGGGATTCATCGGACGCTACTGGCCGGGCGTGACGCCGCAGTCGCATCCGAAACTGCAGCGGCTCGTCGAATACGCAATCCACTATTTCCGCGACTTCGTGCTGCCGGCGAAAAAATTCCGCGAGCCGAGCGATGCGGAGCGCGCAGCATTGATCGATCTGCGCGACGCGCTCTCGCAATTGCCGGACGATGCGCCGGCGGAAAAAATCCAGGAGGTGGTCTACGAGGTCGGCCGCCGCGAACCGTTTCTCGACGCGACCAAGAAGGGCAAGGACGGCAAGCCCGGCGTCTCCCTCGACTGGTTCAACATGCTCTACCAGGTGCTGCTCGGGCAGGAGAAGGGCCCGCGCTTCGGCTCGTTCGTCGCGATCTACGGGCTGAAAAACACCGTCGACATGATCGACGGCGCGCTGGCAAGGAGCGCGTGACGGGCCGCACCGCCCTTGCTGTCCGCGCGTCACCCCGATCTCAGCACGAAACGCCGATTATCCTTCTGCACCGGGCGCGCGTTCATGGCGTAGAGCTTGGCGAAGCGCGCGATGTCCGCATCGGAGACCTCGATCGGCTCGGTGAGCAGAAGCCATTCGACCGTCTCCGCGCAGGGCGGCGTCGTGAGCGAGCCGTTGTAGCGGTAATAGTCGAGATCATCAGGCAGGAAACCGTTAGGATCGATGGCGGGATCGGCTTTCACTGCCGGCCCTTCCTTGTCCGGCATGGTCGTGACCACCTTGTTGAACGCCGGATTTTCCTTGCCCGCCGTCATCAGCACGCCGACGACCGCGAGCCGGCCGGCTGCGTGCTGATGCACGAAATACGCTTCCATCGGAAATCGCTTGCCGTCGATCAGATGTTCGCTCGGCCGATGGAAATGGAACTGCACCAGCTTGTATTCGTCGTCGCCCAATTTGAGCGTCGAGCCCGGGGCAGCATTGAGCTGGATC
>JBAPYK010000231.1:0-14461 GCA_049284695.1 Rhodoplanes sp.
GAGTCCTTGAGACGCCCGCGCATGCACGGCCTCAATAAAATCCGCGGCGCTGGGGTAGTTCGCGATCTTGCCAAAGAAAGTAATGCCCGTCCCTTTCGATGCAAGTACGCCGCGACTCCACAAGGCCACGGTGGAAAACATCACCGCGCCGAGATGACAGGCTACCGCGACGACGAACAACAGGAGCTCGGCTCCGTGCAGCTTTGCAACAGACAACCCCGATTTCATGTATTCGGCGATCAGCGCGCCGACTAAAATCGATAGGAATACGCCCGTGAATCCAAGAATAACGTGGGCCTTCGAGTCGGCTTGTTGATACCAGCAGAAGACCGACCCATGCGTATATCGCAAGAAATCTTCATCCAGATGCATGGCTGAGCCACCCGCCATTTAGCGATGCGCGCTTATTTCTAACCCTATAAAGTTTCTGACGTCGATCCGTCGGCAGCGCATACAAACCATTCCAAAAAAATTCGGCCGAAAGGGATTAAGCACGTCTTGGCCCTGATAGTCACTCCAAATTGCGACCAAGCGGGGAGGGCGAGTTTTGTTCGGGAGGCGCTTTCGCGCTCTGCTCAATGAACCGCGACGGAGGCCGCAATGGCGCGCAGCGTGTCGGCGATCGCGGGATATTTCGCTGCAATCACATCGACATTGCCGATCTCGACATCGGTGGGCACCACCCCGGGCCACTCGGTGCTCGCTCCGAGAAACCAGCGGCGACGCCCGATCACCCGCGCGGTATGAAAGGTATTGCCGGGAATGAGAAGCTGCACACGATTGCCGGCCCGCAGATCGGGACCGACGATAACGCGTTCGGTCGAGCCGTCGGCGTGCAGGAGAAAAACTTCGAGTGGATCGCCGAGATAGTAGTGATAGAGCTGATCGTTCCGAATTCGGTGCAACCGCACGGGCGCGGTGGGCGTCACCAGGAAATACAGCGCCGATCCCATCGGCCGTTGGTTGGCGAAAGGCGGCGGCAGGCCGCCGGCCGCAATCGACGGGCCGCTCACATAGGTCCCGCGCACAAAGCCGCAGGTCGCGTTGGGCTCGAGGTTCAGAAGCGAACGGACTTCCTCGGCGGTCAGTTCATCCGACATGCGCGATCCTTGAAAATGCACCCATTTGGGCGGGGCCCGCGCGGCCAAGGCAATAAACTCGCGGGCGCGCGTCGTTCGTTATTAAACATGCGGCGGCCAGCGGCATATGCACTTGATGCGGCAATGGGCTGATGCGTGGCCGATTGGCCTGTCGAACATGTCGGACTCAAGTTCTTGATGTCAATCGCTGCAATGCGGCACGGCGGAAACCAATCACAGGCGCGGGCGCCGCACGGCGCATCGGCGACGAACGCGCCGTCGATCGGCCCGCAGCGCGTCTCGCGATGCGTGCGAATATTATGACGGCTCGGCCTTGGGCGGCAGAGGAAACAGCTTCACGAATTTTTCGGCAAGCGCGCGGTCGCCTTCGCGCGACAATGCGCCTTGGGCCGTCAAGGCTTTCAGCGATCGGCCGCCGTAGACGGCTGCGGCAAGCGCCGACGCCGTGCCGGTGAAGATCAGGTCTGCGGTTTTTAGGTCGTCGCGCGCCACGTCGAGCCGTCCCCTCTTGATATGAGCGAGATAGGTCTCTGCCCCGAGGCGAAAGCCGATGCGCGCATCGAGGCCGCGCGCGCGGGCGGGATCGAGCATCGTGCGGAAGGAGAGCATCAACGACACCGCGCTGAGCGGCAGACTCGGGTCGTGCATCTGCGATCGCGTCGCCCAGCGTCCCAGCGCCTGGATGATCGGCTCGCTCTCATATCCCCAAGGCGTCAGCTCATAGACCCGCGCGACCGCCGGCGGCGGCAGCCTGCGGCGGGTGAGCACGCCGGCCGCCTCCAACTGCTCGAGCCGTTGCGTGAGAATGTTGGCGCTGATGCCGGGAAGGTCGGCGCGCAGGTCGCTGAATCGTTTGGGACCGAGCAGCAATTCGCGAATGACGAGCAGCGCCCAGCGCTCGCCGATGAGTTCGAGAGCATGGGCGGCGCCGCAGGCGTCGACATAACGACGGCGGAAGTGAGGCGGCCTAGTAGTTATTTTTTTTAACTGCATTGTTGCTTTTTATAACATATGCAGGTATGGGGGTCAAAATGCTGGTGGGGAGGAGAATGCAATGCCCAGGCTGATTTTCGTGAACTTGCCGGTGAGCGATCTCGCGCGATCCACAGCATTTTATCAAGCGCTCGGCGCGGCGAAGGACGAGCGGTTCTGCGATGGGGCCACCGCGGCGTGCCTGGTGTTCTCCGAGACGATCCACGTGATGCTGCTGACGCATGACAAGTTCCGGCAGTTCACGCCGAAAAACATTGCAAACGCCAGAGAGACCAGCGAAGTCTTGATCTGCATCTCGGCGGACAGCCGCGAAGCGGTCGATGCGACGGTCGAGAAGGCGGGCGCCGCCGGCGGCAAGGTCGATATCGGCCCGCGGCAAGATTATGGCTTCATGTACGGGCGCAGCTTCGAAGATCCCGACGGCCATATCTGGGAAGTGATGTGGATGGACGTGACGGCGGCGATGGCTGCCGGGAATGCCAGCGCGGCGGCGTGACGCGGCGCGCGTGAACCAACGGAGACATGTCATGACTTATATCGACGGATTCGTGGTTCCTGTGCCCACTGGAAAAAAGGAGGCCTATCGCGAATTGTCCGCCCGGGTAGCGCCGATCTTCAAAGAATATGGCGCGCTGCGCGTGGTGGAATGTTGGGGCGACGACGTGCCCGATGGCAAGGTCACCGACTTCAAGCGGGCGGTGAAGGCGGAGCCGGGCGAAAACATTGTGTTTTCTTGGATACTCTGGCCGTCGAAAGCCGTACGCGATGCGGCCAGCAAGAAAATCATGTCCGACCCGCGAATGGCCCACGGCTCCGACATGCCGTTCGACGGCAAGCGCCTCATCTATGGCGGATTTGAACTTCTGCTCGACTCAGGGGAGTAGGCCGATGACGACGATCGCTCCATGCCTGTGGTTCGACGGAAAGGCGGAGGAAGCCGCGCGCTTCTACGTCTCGCTGCTGCCCGATTCGCGCATCGATTCCATTGTTCCCTATTACTTCGATGCGCCCGGAGGCAAACCCGGCGACGTCATGATGGTCGAGTTCACGCTCGCGGGACAAAGCTATCTGGCGCTCAACGGCGGTGCCGCCTTTCAGTTCACGCCGGCCGTCTCCTTGTGCGTGAGCTGCGAGGATCAAGCCGAAATCGACCGCCTGTGGGACGCATTGTGCGATGGCGGCGCGCCCGGCCGCTGCGGCTGGTTGACGGACCGCTACGGCGTCTCGTGGCAAATCGTGCCGAAGATGGCGATCGAAATGATGAAGGGCAAAAACGCGGAAAAGATCCGCCGGACCTTCGAAGCGCTGATGACGATGAACAAGCTCGACCTCGAAGCGCTGCGCAAAGCCTTCGACGGCGTTCCCGCCGCATAACCAAAAGCCGACGAGAAAGGAGCGCCCAATGGCCAATTCTCCGAACGCGTTCGTCTGGTACGAGCTGATGACCACCGACGTGGACGCCGCCAAGGCGTTCTATCAGGCTGTGATCGGCTGGGGGTCGCAGGAATGGGGCGGGCCGATGCGCTACATCATCATGAGCGCCGACGACAAGATGGTCACCGGCCTGATGCCGATACCTGAGGAAGTAAGTGCGGCTGGCGGGCGACCGGGCTGGCTCGGCTATATCGGGACCGACGATGTTGACGCGGCGACGCAACGGGTGAGCAAGGCCGGCGGCTTTGTCCACCGCGCGCCTGCCGACATTCCGGACGTGGGCCGGTTTTCCGTGGTCGCCGATCCGCAGGGCGCGGTGTTCATGCTGTTCACCCCCTCGGGCGGAGACGACGCGCCCGCGCCCGCCGGAACGCCGGGCCATATCGGCTGGCGTGAACTTTATGCGGCGGATTGGCCGAGCGCGTTCGCGTTCTATGCTTCTCAGTTCGGCTGGACCAAAGGGGAGGCCGTCGACATGGGACCGATGGGCACCTACCAGTTGTTCGCAGCCGGCGGCGACCCGATCGGCGGCATGATGAACAAGCCCGAGCAGATTCCCACGCCCGTCTGGCTCTTTTATTTCAATGTTCCCGAGGCCGATGCCGCAATCGCGCGCGTCACTCAGCACGGCGGGCGCGTCCTCAACGGCCCGCTTCAAGTGCCCGGCGGCAGCTGGATCGCCCAGTGCATGGATCCGCAAGGCGCGGCATTTGCGCTCGTCGCCTGCAAGCGCTGAACCGCCGGGCGGGGACGTCGACATGCAAAATTTCCGTCATCCGACAGCGCCCAACAACTCGTCCGGGAGCGCGGCGAGGGCGTCGCGAAACGGCTTGGTCGTTCCCATGCCGCGGGAGAGAACGAGGCTGCCTTGAATCATTACGACGGCGCGCTGCGCCCGTGCCCGCGCCGTATCTTCGTCTAAGCCGGCGTCGGTCAGCGCCTCCGTGATCGCGTCGATCCAGCCCTTGAACGCCCGCCTGATCCGGCGGGCGAATGGTCCGTCGCGGATATGGGCGGATGCCAGCGTGTTGAGGAGGCAGGCCTGCTTGCCGCCGCCGTAGAACGCGCTCAACCGTTCGATCATCGCCTGCAGGCGCTCGGCCGGCGGCGCGTCGCTCTTGAGCGGCGCAAGCACATTATCGCCAAGCCAGGCTTCCGCCGCCTTGAATACCTCTCCCGCCATCTGCTCCTTGCCGCCGGGAAAGCGATGATAGAGGCTCGCCTTCTTGAGGCCGGTCGCGTCAGCCAGCACAGCGAGCGAAGCGCCTTCGTAGCCGACATTGCGGAACACGTCGGTCAGCCTGCAGATGAGGTCGTCGTCCGCGATCGTGGCCCGTCGCGCCATCGATTTCTTCCTCGGGTTCAGCGCCTTAGCCAATTACCGAACGAACGGTAAAATAATTCGTTGACAGAGGCAAGCGCCTCGGCGCAAAGTACTTTACCGATCGTTCGGTAATATAGCGAAGGGAGACCGTCATGCACAAGACCGCCATCGCCGTGTTTTCCGATCCCAAGGCCGGCTCCGACGAGGCGCTCGGCCGGCTGTTCAACGCCATGTTGGTCGCCTATGAGCTCAAGGAGAAGAACCAGGACGTGGCGTTGATCTTCCAGGGCGCAGGCACGCGCTGGGCGAGCGAACTCGTCAAGCCCGATCACCCCGCCCATGTTCTTTACCAGGCGATCGCCGACAAGGTCGTCGGAGTCTGCGGCGGCTGCGCCGATGTCTTCGGCGCGGCGGATGGCGCGCGGGCGTCCGGGGTTCCGGTCCTCCGCGAGAAAGCAATCCCGGGCACCAGCGGCGTCATCGACCTCTCGAAATATCTCGACGACGGCTACCGCTTGCTTACCTTCTGAAGGGTCTGAAGGGTCGCTCAAATCAGCGCGGCCGGTTTGCGCGTCTTGCGACGGCCGCCGCCTGGATGTTTCGGAGCCTTGGATGATCGATCCCTACCATTCGGGCGAACGCGCGATCCAGGAGATGACCGGCGAGCGCGACCAGGCGATCTTGAATGGGCGCATCATCGCCGGCGCTTTGCCGCCGCGAGCGGGTGGATTTCTCGAACGGCAACAAATGTGCGCGCTCGGTTGGCGGTCGCCCGCCGGCGATGTCTGGGCAAGCATGCTCGCGGGGCGGCAGGGCTTCGCCCGTGTAAAAGACGATGGCGGGACGCTCGCCCTTCGGCTCGATGACGCCGCCGATATTCTTTCGGCCAGCCCACCCTTCGCCGCGCTGCAGGTCGGTGATCCGCTGGGCGTGCTGTTCTTCGATCCGTCGACGCGACGGCGGTTGCGGATCAACGGCCGCGTGGCGGACCTGCACGACCGCAGCTTGGCGATCGCGATCGATCAGGCTTATCCGAACTGTCCGAAATATATCCAGCAGCGCACGCTCGCGCCCGCGGCCAGCGGCGACAAGATCGGGCCGCGCGAGATCGAGACAGGAGACGCTCTCACCCCGGCGCTGCGGTCATGGATCGGCGCAGCCGATACTTTCTTTGTCGCCAGCGCCCATCCCGACGGCGGCGTCGATTGCTCTCACCGCGGCGGCGCTCCCGGATTTGTGCGATTGGATGGGGACGAATTGCGCATCCCGGACTATCCGGGCAACTCCATGTTCAACACGCTGGGTAATTTCAGGCTCAATCCCCACGCGGGGATGGCCTTCGTGGATTTTGCCGCGAACCGTCAGCTCAAACTGACCGGCCGTGTGTCACTCGATCTGGAAGCCGGCAAGGTCGGCGGCGATGCGCGGGACACCGGGGGCACCGGCCGCTGGTGGACGTTTAGGCCCACCAAGTGGATCGTCGCGCCGCTGAACCTGCCCATGCGATGGGCCTTCGTCGAAGCATCACCATTCAATCCGTGATCGTGCTCGCAGCATACGATCCGTCGGCGCGCATCGGCTCACGCCTCCAGCGTCACCGTGACGGGGACGTGGTCGGAGGGGCGGCGCCAGCCGCGGGCGGCGCGCGCAACCGTCATGCTGGTGACGCGGTCGGCAAGCGCCGGGCTCGCCCACACGTGATCGAGCCTGCGCCCACGGTCGGCCGCCTCCCAGTCGAGCGCGCGATAGCTCCACCACGTGTAGAGTTTTTCCGATTCGGGCACGAAGTTGCGCATGACGTCGATCCAGGACCCCGCGCTCTGGGCCGCCGTCAGCTTTTCGCATTCGATCGGCGTGTGCGAGACGACGCGCAGCATCTGCTTGTGGCTCCATACGTCGTGCTCGAGCGGCGCGACATTGAGGTCGCCGAGCAGGATGGCGCGCTCGTCCGGCGCCGCGCGCAGATAAGGGGCCGTCCGCATCTCGTCGAGAAAGGCGAGCTTGTGGGCGAATTTCACGTTGATCGACGGGTCAGGCTCATCGCCGCCCGCCGGCACGTACATGTTGTGGAGAACGGCAGGATCGCTTAAGCCCGCGCGCTCGCCGAGGGTCACGGCGATGTGGCGGCAGTCCTGCTTGTCGCAGAAATGGCGCGTGTCTACGCCATCGAAAGGGAGGCGCGAAACCACCGCAACCCCGTGATAGCCCTTCTGCCCGTTCAACGCGACATGCGGGTAACCGAGCCGCGCGAACCGTTTGAGCGGAAAACGGTCGTCGGGACATTTGGTCTCTTGCAGGCAAAGCACGTCGGGCCGCATCGCCTTGATGAACTTGGCGACGAGGTCGATCCGCAAGCGGACGGAATTGATGTTCCAGGTGGTGATCGTGACGCGCATCGCCGTTCCGGCGGACAGGATGATCGCGTCCGTGATAGCTCATTCCGCTGCGGGAGCAAGGCCGCCGCGCGCTCACCCACAGGGTCAATTACGAAGCGGGGCCGCTGCCGTCAGGCGCGCTCAGCGTGCCGGGCGCGCCGCCGACGCACGTTCAGCGGCGCGAGGGCTCGGCGCGAGCTGGGGCGAACCGACGAGCCTCACGGAAACCATCATATCGTCGATCGAGCCGGCGATCTCCTCGGGAACGGCATAGTGCAACATGTGGCCGGAATTCTGCACGGTGTGCAGCACCGAAGCGATGGTGTGGCGCTGTAGTCGCGGCCCTTGATCGCATTCGATCAACGTATCGTTGCTCGCCGCGTAAATGGCGAGCGGACAGGACAGGTGGCGATAGCGCGATTGCAGCCGGGCGGCTGCCGGAATCATCAGCGCCGACTCCTCCGCCGTCGCCCGCAGTTGCGAGGGGCGCAGCGCCAGCGCCAACGGGAACTGGTCTTTGAAACGTTGCGGGACCTCGTCAGGCGTGAACAGCGTGCGGATCATCTTTCGCGACAGCAGCGAGCCGAGGATCGGGCTGATCGTGTAGCACATGATGTCGCCGATGATCGGAATCGCCGGAATGGACACCATCCACACGTCCAAGCGCTTGGTCGGGAAATAGTAGCCCGCGGCGAGCACGAGCCCCTTCACCGGGCGTCGCATATCGGGGTTGCGCAGCGCGAGCGCGAGCGCGACCAGCGCCCCCCAGGAATGGCCGAACACGACCGGCTCGCGCACATTGAGCCGCTGCAGCGCCGCCTCGAACAGCGCGGCTTGCCGCTCCGGCGTCATCAGCCGAAAGCGCGGCCTGCGGCTGAAGCCGAAGCCCGGTCGATCGAAACAGATCACGCGGTAGCGGCGCGCCAGAAGGTCGATCAGGCCGGCGGCCGCCAAGTCCTGGATCATGGCGCCGTTGCCGTGGAACAGCACCACCGGCGGCGCGCTGGCGTCGCCCCGTTCGAGATAGTGCAAGCGCACCCCGTCGACCTCGATAAAGCAGCCGATCGGCGGATGGCGTCGTTCGGCTAGTTTCGTGACGACCACGACCGCCACCGGAGTGAGGACCCCGATGCCGACGACGCTCAGAAGGAGGATTTCGATGAGGGGCATGGCACAGACGCCGACTTCATTCGAGGCAAAGAGAAGAAGTCAACGCACAGCGCGCCCAAGCGTTCCAAGCCGCGCCGAAAAACGACGGCTGACTACTGCAGCACGCGCTCGTAGTTGATCTTGAACAGGCCCGGATCGGGCGTCTTCTTCGGATCGAGATTATAGACGGCGACGGTCGTGTCGTAGCCCTGCGGGTCGGTGACGGTCCATTGGCGCAATTGGAAGTCCTTCGCGCCGAACATCATCATCAACCGATGAGTCCCGGCCAGGGCATTCTTTTCCTCGATCACCAGAGTGACGAATATGTCATCGGCCGAGACCGAGATGACATTGGTGTCGCGCAGGAGGTCGATCTTGTCGACCAGAAGATAGCGCAGCGGCGTCTGCGACAGCGGGTAGAGGTCCTGGGTCGCGAGCTTGCGGTCGCGAACGACGACCGAGGAGCCGTCGGCAATGACATCGATCGGGCTCGGCGGGTCATATTCGAACCGCACCTTGCCCGGCTTCTGAATATAGAACTGGCCCTCGGTGCGCGTCCCATCCGGCCCGATTTGGATGAAGTTCCCGGTGAGCGTATGCACGCTCGACAGATAGCGGCTGACCCGGTCGGCCAGCGTGCGCTGAGCGCCGTCAAATCCGCCCTGGCGCGGCGCGACCGCCGCCGTGATGGTGCCCGTCGTCTCGTTCGCCGCCGGCATGGAACTCGGAGGACGCGGAGCCTGGCCGTTTTGCGCGGCCTCCTTCTTGGGGGACGGAACGGGAACAGGTATCGACTGCGCCGTCACAATTGACGTGGCGGCAAGGACCGCTACGCCGCCGAGTACGATCGCCCCCAAAATCCGCATATCCGTCTCCGCTTGATGCCGCGTCTACGAGGAGAGTTCGTCCAGGTCTATGGCGTTTTCGCGACTCATGGTGCTGCGCATCATAGACGAGCCCTCAGTCGCTGTCTTCGCCGTTGCCGCCTTCTACCAGAATCTCACGCTTTCCCGCATGGTTGGGCTGACCGACAATCCCCTCATGCTCCATCCGCTCGATGAGCGAAGCAGCGCGGTTATAGCCGATCTGCAGCCGGCGTTGAATGTAGCTTGTCGAAGCCTTGCGGTCGCGCAAGACAACTTGAACGGCCTGTTGATAGAGGTCGCCCCCTTCTGATCCCATTGCGGTGCCGTCGAAGACCGCCTCGCCCCCTTCCTCCTCCTCTGCGGTAACGTCTTCAAGATATTGCGGCGCGCCCTGCGCCTTGAGGTGGCGCACGATCTTTTCCACCTCGTCATCGGACACGAACGGCCCATGGACGCGGCTGATACGGCCGCCGCCCGCCATATAGAGCATGTCGCCCTGGCCGAGTAATTGCTCGGCGCCCTGCTCGCCGAGAATGGTGCGGCTGTCGATCTTGGAGGTGACCTGAAAGGAAATGCGGGTGGGAAAGTTCGCCTTGATCGTGCCGGTGATCACGTCCACCGACGGCCGCTGCGTCGCAACAATCACGTGGATGCCGGCGGCGCGCGCCATTTGCGCAAGCCGCTGCACGGCGCCCTCGATGTCTTTTCCGGCGACCATCATCAGGTCGGCCATCTCGTCGACGATCACGACGAGATAGGGCAGGGGTTCGAGGTCGAGCTCCTCGGTCTCATAGATTGCCGCCCCGGTGGCGCGGTCATAGCCGGTGTGGACCGTGCGCGACAGCGGCTGGCCCTTGGCGCGCGCTTCGGCTAAACGCGCATTGTAGCCGTCGATATTGCGCACGCCGAGCTTGGCGAGCTTCTTGTAGCGGTTCTCCATTTCGCGCACCGCCCATTTCAGCGCGACGACCGCCTTTTTCGGGTCGGTGACGACGGGCGTGAGCAGGTGCGGAATACCGTCATAGGACGACAATTCGAGCATCTTGGGGTCGACCATGATCAGGCGGCATTGTTCGGGCCGCAGCCGGTAGACGAGGCTCAAAATCATGGTGTTGATGGCGACCGACTTGCCCGAACCGGTGGTGCCCGCGATCAACAGATGCGGCATGCGGGCAAGATCGACGATCACCGAGTCGCCGCCGATCGACTTGCCGAGGCAGAGCGGGAGACGCGCGGGCGTATCGCGAAATTCGTCGGCGGCGAGCAGTTCGCGCAGATAAACCTTCTCGCGGGTCGGATTCGGCAGTTCGATGCCGATCACATTGCGTCCGGGAATAACCGCGACCCGCGCCGACACCGCGCTCATCGAGCGGGCGATGTCGTCGGAGAGGCCGATCACGCGCGAGGACTTGATTCCCGGCGCGGGCTCCAACTCGTAGAGCGTCACGACGGGTCCCGGATGCGCATTGATGATCTCGCCGCGCACGCCGAAATCGGCGAGCACGGTCTCGAGCGCAGCGCCGTTGGCCTCGATCGAATCCAAGCTCGGCGCATGGCGCTCCGAGGCCTTCGGCGCGCTGAGCAGTGTCAAAGGTGGAAGCTCGAACTTCGCGGCCGACGAGCGTGCGCCCGCGCGCTTTCGCGCCGTTCGCCCGTTCGATTTCGCCCGCGCTCGCTTGGCGTCCGTGACGTCCTCGTCCGCCTCATCCGTGTCGAGATCGGCGTCCTGCTCGGGCGCCGTCGGGTCGGCCGTATGCTTGACGAAGCGCGGCTCGACTCGCCCGTTTGCCCCCTTTGACAAAAAGCGTGTCAGGCTGGGACGCGCGGTCAGCACGCTCGCCAGGCGGACCAAGCGCGCCTTCAGACTGAGGACCGCGTGAACGACATACCCAATCGAGATGGAGGCGCGCTCGATATCGTCGCGCGGCGGCGCCGCCGCTACATTCAACTCTGCAAGATCGTCGTCGTGTCGTTTGGCGAAGCCGATGCCGCTGGCAAATCCGATCGCCGCGCCGGCGAGCGCGCCGAACACAATAGCGAGCGCCATATATCGTCCTTGCAACCCGATCGACTGGAGCAAGGCTGCCGGCCAGCGCAGCAGCGTGTCGCCGACGACGCCGCCGAGTCCGCTCGGCAGCGGCCAAGCGGCGCTGCGCGGCAGACAGGCGGCAAATCCAGCCGCGAGCGGCGCGGCGAGGATCCAGGCGAGCGCCCGCCACAGCTCGCGGTCCAACCGGCGCAGATTGAGCAAGCGCCAGCCCCAGGCGGCGACCGGAATCACCAGAGTGATCGCCGCGACTCCGAGGAGTTGAATGGCAAGATCGGCAAAAATAGCGCCCGGCAGGCCCAGCATGTTTTGCACTGGAGCGCTGGTCGCATGGCTGAGGCACGGGTCCTTGACCGACCATGTCGCGAGCGCGCCCGCGCCGAGCGCTGCGACGCCAGTCAGCGTCAGGCCGAGCGCCTGCTTGATGCGCCGCATGATCGCTGCGCGGAAATCATCCGGCATTGCCGCGACCAGCCCGATGCGATGTTGAAATGTGGACATGGTCGTTTTGCCCGATACTGTTCAGCCCAGCGCGCCGACGAGGCGGTGCAACGCCTCCGTGGTGGTGGCCTCGTCATGAACGAGCGCCACGCGGACATAGTTTGCGCCGGGATTCGTGCCGTCGACCTGGTCGCGGGCGATGTAGCGGCCCGGCAGCACGCGCAGTCCCGCTTCGCGCCAGAGCTTTACCGTCGCCGCCTCGCTGCCGCCCGCCCCCGACACGTCGAGCCACAGATAGAAGCCGCCGGCGGGCCGCCGATAGCCGAAACGCGCGCCGATGATGTCCTCCGCAAGATCGAACTTGCGCGCATAGAGCCTTCGGTTCTCCGCCACATGGGTCTCGTCCGCATAGGCCGCGACCGCCACCTCCTGGGCAGGGACGGGGACTTGCGGCGCGACCACGTTGCGCAGGTCGAGAAACGCGGCGAGAAACCGGCGATCGCCGGCGGCGAAACCCACCCGCAGGCCCGGCAGGTTCGAGCGCTTCGATAGCGACTGGAACACGACGACCTGGGCGAAATCCGGCCCCGCAGCCTGCAGGATGCCGGGCGGCGGCTCGCGCGTGTAGATCTCCGAATAACACTCGTCGGCGAACACCAAGAAACCGTGGCGCTGCGCCAGCGCGATGAGCCGCGACAGATAGGCGAGGTCGGCGACCGCTCCCTGCGGATTGGACGGCGATCCGAAATAGATCGCTACCGTCCGCGCGAGCAGATCCGCGTCGAGCGCGTCGAGATCGGGAAGAAAGCCGGTCTCCTTGGTCGCCGGCAGATAGACGGCCTCGCATTGCGCCGCTTCGGCGCCCGCCGGATAGGCGGCGTAGAACGGGTTGGGCGTCAGGATCGCCGGCGTTCCGGCGCGCGGCCCGACAAAGCGGCGCGCGGCAAGAGCGGCGAGGAATAGCCCTTCGCGGCTGCCGCACAGCGCTAGGATTTCGCTCGAAGGATCGGGCATGCGCGAGAGCGCGTAGCGCTGCGCGAGCCAGCCCGCCGCGGCGGCGCGGAAACGGTCGGTTCCCTTTCCGAGCGGATAGCGGCCGAAGGAAGCGACATGGGCCGCCAAGATGGGGCCGACGAAATCGGGCACCGGATGCTGCGGCTCGCCGACGGACAGGTTGATCGGCGGCCGGCCCGGCGCGATGCCAGCCAGGAGTTCGGCCGTGCGCACGAAGGGCGAGCGCGGGTCGGCCGGACTGGTCGCGAAAAAGGGCTTAGGTTCGGCGCTGGTCATGGGCATCGTCAGCGGGCGAAAGCGATGTGCCCGGCCTTGTCGGGGCACCATACGGCCTTCGAGGTTAAGGCGCGATTAACCATCGCCGGCCGACCGCAGCGCCGTCGCAATCCCCTGGCGGTTCAACAAAAAGAGGCCCCGACGCGCCGTCGGGGCCTCCTGGGCGGCGGGATGGTGCCGGGTTCCGCCCCGCCATAGACTGACTACGTGCGTAATCCTTCGTGCGTCGGGTTGGGGTGGGGCGCTCGCCGGAGGTTGCCGGCTCGTCCCCCCACCCCCAAACCCCTTCCAACCCGGAAGGGGGAGCCAAGCCGAGGAGAAAATGCGGCTTGGCAGGTGGCAGAGCGTCAGTAGTTGTAGGCGCGCTCGCCATGATCGGCGAGGTCGAGCCCTTCGCGCTCGGCTTCGGGGGTTGCGCGCAGCCCGACAATGAGATCGACGACCTTGTAGAGGATCGCCGAGCCGACGCCCGACCAGACGAGAGTCGTGAGTACGGCTTTGCCCTGCGCGATCATCTGGGTCGTGAAGTCATAGTCGGCGACCTTGCCGGCCACGTAGTCGAAGATGCCGGTGCCGCCGAGCGCCGGGCTGACCAGAATGCCAGTGCCAAGCGCGCCGACGATGCCGCCGATGCAGTGGATGCCGAACACGTCGAGCGAGTCGTCATAGCCGAGCGCGTTCTTCACCGCCGAGACGAAGATCAGACACACGACGCCGGCGATGAGGCCGAGAACGAGCGCGCCCATCGGGCCGGCAAAGCCCGAGGCGGGAGTCACCGCGACAAGGCCGGCAACCGCGCCCGACACTGCGCCGAGCAGGGAGGGTTTGCCCTTCACGATCCACTCCGCGAACATCCACGACAACGCCGCGCCGGCGGTGGCGACGAACGTGTTGGCCATCGCGAGCGCGGCGACGCCGGTCGCTTCGAGGTTC
This sequence comes from Rhodoplanes sp., assembly GCA_049284695.1. Classification (GTDB taxonomy): domain Bacteria; phylum Pseudomonadota; class Alphaproteobacteria; order Rhizobiales; family Xanthobacteraceae; genus Rhodoplanes. The sequence continues at coordinate 13,953 of JBAPYK010000231.1, forward strand.
GATCCCGCATTGAAGCCGAACCAGCCGACCCACAGCAGGGAGGCGCCGATCATCGTCTGGGTGAGCGAATGGGGCGGCATCAGCTCTTTGCCGAAGCCGATACGCTTGCCGACGATGAGCGCGCCCACCAGCGCGGCGATACCTGCGTTGATATGCACCACCGTGCCGCCGGCGAAGTCGATCGCGCCCCACAGGAAAATCTGTCCGGCGTCCGCCATGACTTCGTCGAGCTTGGCTTGCGCCGCCGTCTTCGCTGCCTCATCCGTCGCCGCGGCGACGACCTTGGCTGCCTCGACGACCGCATCAGGCCCGGCCCAGTACCAGACCATATGTGCGATCGGGAAATAGATGAAGGTCACCCACAGCGGAATGAACAGCGCCACAGCGGCGAACTTCATGCGCTCGGCGAACGCGCCGACGATAAGCGCTGGCGTGATCGCGGCGAAGGTGAGCTGGAAGCACATATAGACGAGTTCGGAGATGTTGACGCCCGCCGAGAAAGTCGCCGC